>CAYFOX010000013.1:0-290 GCA_964344875.1 uncultured bacterium | reverse complement strand
CCCCATGGATGCAGCTAGTCCGTAAACAATCGTATTTACCGGATTTTTGAACGATTTGATCACATCCCAAATTGCGAATCCTTCACTTATAGAGCCGCCAGGGCTGTTGATCATAAAGTGTATGGGCGCGCGAGAATCCATGGAATTCAAATAGAGCAGCTCATCAATTACCCGTTTGGAGCTTTCGGGCATCACCGCATCATGGAGCATCACAATACGGTTATTCAAACGCTTTTCATGGATCGTATCAATTAATTTGTATGACATAGTTTCCCTAAACTAATGGCTTT
>CAYFOX010000012.1:12320-18179 GCA_964344875.1 uncultured bacterium | reverse complement strand
AAAAATTTTTCTGATTACCTTCTATTTAGCCGATTCATTTTTTGGGATTAAAAAGACTTTCGTCTTAACATCTAAGTAAATAAAAAAAGCCCCTATTAAATAGGGGCTTTTTAGAAAATTTTCCTAAACTTTATCTTTAGAAATCGACTTGCACTTGCAGGACAAGGTTTTGTAAACCAATACCTGCGCCACTTGTAGCATAGTAGGCAACTCTATTGAAAAGCGTTCTATTCACATTGAAAAAGTACTGAGACTCGTATCCAGCTCTAAAGCTTACTGAAGCATTTTCGTTATCAAAAGTATGACTCCAGTTGATCCCTAATTGGACATTCATGTGCGGTGCATATTGATACAGCGAGTTAGAAATTTGTGCATTTTGGCCTTGTAATCCACCAGCTAACGATGGTCTGTAGGCAAAAGTTTGAGAAAAAGAACGGGCGTTACCATAAGTTACTGCATAATAGCCATCAGCATAAATACCAACATCATAACCCAAGTACCAATTTGAGCTTATCCCTGCCATAGGACCAACACCCCAAGCGAGGTTTTTGTCATATGATCTCACGAATCCACCGTTTGTATAAATGTTGCTTGCATTGATATCATTTGTAAATACCACCACTTGACGACGAGTTGTATTTATATAATCAACACCAAAATAGGGCGATATTTCGAGTAAAGCTGTAAAGAGTGTAGGTCTAAAAAGATAAACATTCAATGCTTGCAGGAGAGTATAAGACCCATACTGCACGTTGTTAAAAAGAGTTGCTGCACCATATAAAAGGGCTGGATTTGTATCTATGCTTTGATTCGCGTACCCTGGGGTAAAATATCCTCCACCATAGGCTGTGTCATAGGTTCCATTGTACGTAGATTTAAACCATGTGTAACGCCCTTGAAATTGCCAATCATCATGGGATGCTCTATATCCTAATCCAACTTTAAATCCCCAAGCCGGGTTTTCATACGGGTTTATCCCATTTCCGTTTTCTGGAAAATTGGCATTGCTACGATTTGTCGTAAAAAGAGCTACCTCTGTTGCTTGAGCATTAGCTACGCCGTAGATGGCAGCTCCCATAACGTTGATAGCATTATCCTCGTCCAAGTGGGGACCTGCAAAGCAAAGGCTAGAGCAATCTTGCATCTTTTGATCTTTTCCATCTTTTTTGCAGGAGTTATCCTCACCGGCAAAAACTCCAGTAAACACCCCTACTAATCCAAATAGGAGTCCTAATTTTTTTATACTCATCTTTATACCCATCTAAATCTATAAGAGTGAAAAACTTAATGTGATTATCAGGTATACGTCTTTGTCTTTTTTTTCTAAACCTTTTTTTAGCAAAACAGGAGAATTTTTTTTCAGGTGATAAATCGGCTTTAATTCGGATGCACTAAAGAATACGCCCCCTTTAAAGCGGTGAATTCATCTAAGACTACGTAGATATTCGGCCGATTCACCAATTCTTTAAAGCGCCCCTGATCTAAAAGGGCCTCTTTAAATAGGGAAGTATCGATCTCCTCAAGGCGATGCATCAAAATCCCCCCACCCAAATAGATCGTTTCGGGTAAAAAAGTGACGGTCATATTTGCAATAAATCTGGCCAGATTTTGCGTAAATAAAGGTTGTACACCTTTTGTTCCAAGAATCTGATTGACCTCTTCCAAACCTGGACCCGATACAATCCTTTCATATGAGACATGCCCATATTTTTTTTTCATGTTCTGGTGCACTTTTTCCCCCTCGCAACCGTAAGCAGGGCAGTCGATATGTCCTGCTTCTGAGGGGTAAACATGCGCATGTTCTTTGAAGGCGACTCCAAGCCCTGTTCCCGGTGCGATGAGTAGAATTTTTTTTCCATCCGGCATTGTCCCTTTTTTCAAAAGATGCAAATCCCTTGGCCCAATATGATCTAATCCGTGGGCGTGGGCAACCAGATCGTTGATAAAACGTACAGTTACCTGAGGAAATTTTTTTTCTATTTTTTTTGGATCTACTCTTCCCCATTTTTTTATATTAGGTGGTGCTACTCCCCCATCGTGATCGATGGGTCCGGCCAAAGCACAAACAATCTGCGTTACAACAGACGGCTGCACCAATAGATCGATAAGATCCATAAAATCATCAAAATCGGCCGTTTTTAAAACCGTTCTTGTTTGATTTTTTAGAACTCTAATATGTGTTCCTCCAATATCCATCCCTATATAAACAGGCTGCATATCTTGCTATCCTTGGGTAAATCCCGTATAATTCTCCTTTATTCAATAGGGAGTCATTTATGTCTATACCGCAAAATGAAGGGCGTAAAAAAGCGCTTGAATTAGCTAGACAGCACATCGAAAAACAGTTCGGTGAAGGGTCCATCATGTCCCTCGGAAAACATTCGGCACAACGGCAAATTCAAACCATCCCAACAGGTTCTGTTGCTTTAGATATCGCCTTGGGGATTGGTGGTGTGCCCAGAGGTCGTATCGTCGAAATTTACGGTCCGGAGTCTTCAGGTAAGTCCACTTTAGCCACCCACATTGTGGCTAACTGCCAAAAAATGGGTGGAACTGCTGCCTATATCGATGCCGAGCATGCGCTCGACCCCTCCTATGCCGCTAAAATTGGAGTAAAACTAGATGATCTTCTCATTTCTCAACCCGATTCGGGTGAAGAGGCGCTTAATATCGCCGAAATTTTAGCGCGCTCGAATGCTGTAGATGTGATCGTTGTCGATTCGGTTGCTGCTCTTGTTCCGAAAAACGAACTTGAGGGGGAAATCGGAGATACGCATGTAGGCTTACAAGCCCGCTTGATGTCACAAGCTCTAAGAAAGCTCACATCTACTTTAGCTAAAAGCAACACTTGCGCCATTTTTATTAACCAGCTGCGCGAAAAAGTGGGGATCATGTTCGGCAATCCGGAGACAACTACAGGCGGCCGCGCTCTCAAATTTTACTCTTCCATCAGAATCGACATCCGCAAGGTGAATACGATCAAAGGGAGCGATAACGTAGAAACCGGAAACAGAGTCAAAGCCAAGGTTGTGAAAAATAAACTGGCTCCCCCTTTCCGGTCTGCGGAATTTGATATTCTTTTCAATGAGGGGATCTCCCGCCACGGATCTGCTATCGATATCGGTGTCGAGATGGGGCTTATCGAAAAGAAAGGGACGTGGCTTGCCTTCAAAGGGAATCGTTTCCAGGGAAGAGAGATGATGCGTTTAGAGCTCAAAAAGAATGAAGAGCTCACAACAGAATTAGAAAAGATGATTCTACAAAACGGACCCTCAAAGCTCAACCACGTAGAAGCGATCGGTGGAGCGACAGAAGATTCTCCAGAGGCTCCAAAAGAGCTTGCTGAAGTTTAATTAATCCCAAAGAACACAGGAGCGCTGCAAAGCGCTCTTTTGCTTCGTCCAGATAATCTAAACTAGCGTTTTGCCCATTTTGCAGTACGTAATTTGCAAACGGGCGCTCTTTGGCGTCCTCCTCAAGGTCTGAAAAATCATCCAAAATTTGGAAAATTGTTCCAAAAATTCTCGAAGCTTCTTTCACCTCTTCAATTTTTTCTAGGCTACCCCCTCCAAAAATCCATCCAAGGACAAAAGAGGATTCAAAGAACACACCTGTTTTTTTATGCATCATTTTCAATAGCGGATGCTGCAAGTTTGAAGAAATGGTCAAATCCATCCACTGTCCAAAAGGTGCGCCACTTAAGCCGCCTGCACTAGTAGTGATGTTCAAAGCTGTTTGCAAAATAGCCAAACACTCTTTAGAGCTTCTAGAATCGCTTAACTTTTCTGTAGCTAGATGAAGTTGCTTATAACTTTCAGAAATCAAACCCACAGCAGTTAAAAGGGCTTCTTGTTGATTGAAACGGATATGAAGAGCCGGTTTATTCCGTCTTTCGGTTGCATCATCCATCATGGGTAGATCATCCAGGATCAAAGAGCTGGTATGGGCAAGCTCTAAGGCTATAAGCGGGTGAAAATTATCAAACCCAGGAGACAAAATATTTGCAATTGCATAGGCAACTAAAGGGCGTATCCTTTTTGCCTCACCTTGGAGCGCATAATAAGCAGCCTCTTTAAGGCGGGAATCTTCTAATTGGGATATCTCTTCAAATAAAGCTTTTTCAAACGCCTCTTTCATAGCTCTTTTCCTAATTTTATTTGAAAAAATTTCTAAACAGTAACGATTTGTTGTTGCAAGTAGAGTTTTGTGTGGGGAAGGAGCTGTTTTCCCGGATTCAAAACCACATGACAACCTATTTTGCAATGATCCCCTATAACTGCACCAAATTTTTTTCGTTGCATAGGTTCTACTGTTGCCTCATCCAATCTCAAGTTTGCCAAAGTCACGTGTGAGGCTAAATTTACATTTGATCCAATAACAGAATCTGCCGCATACACGAAATGGGCTAGAGAGCTGTTTTCTCCCACCAACACATTTTTAAGCTCACTTGCATGCCCTATAAGGGAATTTTTTCCTATCCACACATTCCCCCTTAAATAGGCACCATGTCGCACAGTCACCCCTTTTGCTAAAAAACAGGGGCCTCGAATAAAAGTACCCGGTTCAATGACACACTCCTCTTGAATAACGATAGAAGAAATGTTTTCCAAATGCACCCCTTGAGGAATAGGGCTTAAAATTTGAGGGGAGAGCTGTTGAAAGGCTGTTTGCATCCTGTCCAAAAGATCCCATGGAAACAAATTTTCCACATAAAAATGTGCAGCGAATCCTTGTGGAAAAAACTGTTGATTAGCTTGTAGCAACATAGATCGGAATATAACAGAGGAGTATATTAATACGTATATATTCTCTTCTTTAGGGGCTGTGGAAGTGTTGATAAAAAAAGGGTCTTCTATTCTTAAAAAACCAGAAAAAAAGCTGTCGATACATTGTTCAAGTAGTGTGCAAAAAAGGGGGGGTTTTCAACAGACTACATTTTGTGTACAGAGGTGAAACAGTCTGTAGACAAACTTTGAACAGCTTTATCCACAGTGGATTAAAAGCAAAAAAATTTACCCTTTATAACGGGAGAATTTACGGAAGATTTAAAGAAGAAATAGCAAATAAGTTGCGATAGAATGGTGGGAACGAAAAAACATCTGGGTGAGAGGATTCGAACCTCCGACCTTTTGACCCCCAGTCAAACGCGCTGACCAAGCTGCGCTACACCCAGATAAAAAGATTAAATTTTTTCAATTCCTTCAAACTGAAATTCGGCATCCTTGAATTCTCTGACACCAATACGAGCACACTCCTCAATAATTTTTTCTAGAGGCTCTTGTGCATCGAGTTCGGCAGCAGCGATATCCACAGATATAGAGGCGCTAAATGAAACCCCTTTGCGGATCCCTTTGACGCGAAAATTGGCTACGATTGTCTCGGGTTTTTTAGTCACGTTCTTAAAACGGACCAGATTGTTCTCCACAAGGTCTTTCATACGCACTAATTTTTGGTTAAAACTTGGACAAGAATAGCAATCTTCATGATTTAAATCGACAAAATCTTTAAACTTGATGGGATCTAAAAAGCGTCTTATGGCTAGTACGGCAACAATGGAAAATTTTTTTTCAAAACCCTTAGTGAAACAAAAGCTCGGTGAAATTGAAAAAAGGATTAGGCAAATCGAGGCTCAAGGGAAACAAATATTTCCTAGCGCCCCCGAAAGATTGCAAGCTTTTGCACTTACTCCGATGGAGAGCACAAAGGTACTCATTTTGGGACAAGATCCTTACCATGGACACAACCAAGCGCATGGACTAAGCTTTAGCGTAAAAAACCCTGTTGCCCTCCCCCCCACTCTCAAAAACATTTTTAAAGAGATGTCCCAAGATTTGGGATGCAGTGTACCAGAAACTGGAG
>CAYFOX010000012.1:10842-12309 GCA_964344875.1 uncultured bacterium | reverse complement strand
TGCCTGGAGAGTTGGGCCAAACAGGGGGTGCTCCTTCTCAACACTATATTGACTGTCGAGGAGGGGTTGCCTTTATCCCATAAGGATTTTGGATGGCAAGAGTTGGTCTTCATGTATTTAAAAGAGCTCTTGGAAAGAAAAAAACCTTTAGCCATTTGCTTGTGGGGACAAGAGGCTTTAAAATTTTTTTCCCCATTAATGGATCTTATTTCCCCAGAACACGCACTTTTTCTCTCGAGTCACCCCTCCCCCTTAGCAGCACATAGGGGCTTTTTAGGCTCTAAACCTTTTAGTAAGATCAATACATTTTTAAAAGAAAAAAACCTGAAAGAAATTGTTTGGCACGAACTGGAGATTAAGTAGATGGAGGATCCCAAAAAAAAGTCCTTAAAAGAGCATGTGCAGGCAATTCAAAAACGGTATCGTGAGCTGGATGCCAAAGAGGGATTCCAAAATGAAAAGGAGCTTGAGGCCTATATCCTTTTTCGCACCCCAGCTACGCAAGCCGTGTTGAAAAAAGTATGCGCTCACCTAAAGGGAAAAATTTTTAAAACTGCTTTAGAGCTCGGCAGTGGGCCCGGTTCATCACACCCAGTACTCAAAGACCTTTTTATAGAGAAAATCGTTTACATAGAAAAAGAAGCGGGTTTTCGCCGAGACTTAGAGGATGTAACATGGATCGTTCGCAATTTTTTAGAAGAATTTCCCTATCCTGAAGCTGACCTTGTCCTTTTTTCCTATTCTTTAGGAGAGCTAGGTTTTCAGCAACAGCTTGATGTATTGAAAAGAGCAATAGTGTCTTCGCAAGATACGATTGTGATTGTCGAACCCGGCACAACACATGGGTATGAAACGCTCATGCGAGCTAGAGATTATTTAATAGGGAATAATTTCTTCATTCACGCCCCCTGTTTTCATACGCAGCTTTGTCCGAAAAGAGGTTCGGGGTGGTGCCATTTTTCTGCTCGTGTAGAGCGCTCTAGAATACACAGGCAAATCAAGGGGGGAACACTAGGCTACGAAGATGAGAAATATTGTTTTATAATAGCCTCAAAACACTCCGAAAAAAATAATTTTTTTACTATACTGGATACCCCAAAAATCGAAAAACATCGCCTCAGGCTCAATTTATGCACCCCCCAAGGACAAAAAATTTTTGAATGTAAAGCCAACAATAGAGAGCTCTTCAAAACTTTGAAGAAAAAGGGGTGGGGGGAAATGGTGAGTTCAGCTATACTATCCGGCGTTGACGATTACAAAAACGACCAGGTATGAGTTATCAAAATTTTGTCTACATAACGGAAGAATTGCACAGAAAAAAAGCGATCCGCATGCAGTGGGGAGAGTGTGAAGTTTCTTTTAAACTGGGTGTAAATAATGACACCTGGAAAGTGCAATCTTCGATCTCACAAGACCCTCAAATCGCAGAGGACATGTTAACTCTCAAAAGTTTAGGGATCCAAAAAA
>CAYFOX010000012.1:9201-10832 GCA_964344875.1 uncultured bacterium | reverse complement strand
TTGTAAAAGAGTTTCAAAAGACAAATCGCTACACCCTTTTTCGCCAATTTATGAAAAAATATCTTGAAGAGGCAAAAAGTTGGAAGCTTGCGTTAGATCTAGAAGATGAAGAGTGATTAAATTTTTAACAACCATCTGTGAAAAAAAGGGCTGTCCTCGACGGCCTCTTTTTTTAAGAGCGGATCTAGGGGTAATATCCTTGTAGATAGGGCCCTACTTTTCATAGCCAGCGATAAGTTGCAAAACAGATTTTGATTGCTTTTTGATTCCATTTTTTTAGCCCAATCCTCGACCAGTTTTACAGTATTTTCAAAAGGATGAAAAAGGAGAAAATCCTGATCGATAAATTTTTCGCTTCCTACTCTATTTTGTGAATTTACAAAACAAGCTATATCACAAGCGAGGGCAAAAAACCGGTGGGGTTCGGTAACAATCCTCAATGAGGGCGCAAGAACTAGAACACTACTTTTTTCCTCTTTCAAAATTTTTAAAATTTCCTGAGGAAGCAGACTTTTAGATAGATCTAAAAAGGGAACAAAACCAATACCCAAACTTTTTAAATGGAGCAGAAAACAGTCGATCTGCTCTTCAGTGAAGGTGTGGTTCGGATCCAAGTAAGGGATAATTTTGAGGGGCTGCATAGCCCTTCAAATAGAAAAAAAGGCTCTTTATTGCAATATCTTATTCAAATCGCTTAACAGTGTATGTAACCGTTTTTTTTCGATCTGTGACAATTTAAGAGGCTTTGCGGAGGCTTTATCAAGTAGCCTTTCGAGCGAAAGGGCGATTTGATCCGCAACAGTTGTTCTACGTTTATCCACTAGGGAAAGAGGAAAAGCGTTACGTATTTTCTCTAGAAAGATCTCTTTAGATTCCCCTTGATAAGTACGCACTAACTCTTGTTTTGTCTCAAGATCACCTTGACGCGTAGCCAAAGTATAGATTGCCTGCTTTGGGAGATCGGTAAGCCTTTCTTTGAGTGTTTGTGGAAGCGATTTATAAAATTCGTAGTATTGCAAAAAATTGTAGGGCGTTTGCCTATTACCGTACGCAAAAAGGAGCCATTGAGAAAAAGCGCCGTCTTTGTAGTTCTTCAACAGCTCTTGCGCTTTTTTGATTCTTTCACCATGCAAAATAATTGCCTGGGAATTGATTGCTTTTACCTCTGAGGTGATAGAAAGAAGTGCGTCAAGGTCAGAAGTGGTATCTTCTATTTTTCCTTTATAGAACTCAACGAGGTTGCGTATCTCAGCAACCTCCTGATCCTGGAGCGGAATCACCTTAAAAACTCCGGCAAAGCTGGAAAGCTGACCTTTATTTGAGCGTTCTGCCAACGAATCCATCTTCTTGGCCAAACTTTCATTCTTCTTCAAACGCTCTTTTAAGATGGCATTCACATCATCCATTAGACTTCCTCTAGAACCAATTCCTTCTCTTCTTCGATCTCTTTTAGATGTAAATCTGTTTTACATCCACGAAGAACCTCTCTGGCCAATTTTTTGAAGTCTTCCAACGCACGAGAGGTGCGGGAGATTTCTACAATTGGCCTGCCGCGAATCGAAGCATCTGCTACGACCTTATCGCGACGGATTTTGGTTTTCAAGATTTTTTGTGGAAATGTCTCTTCGATC
>CAYFOX010000012.1:6985-9191 GCA_964344875.1 uncultured bacterium | reverse complement strand
AGGTCTCCTCAATCACATTTAAAAATGCTTGGTTGCTCTTGCCCCTTTCATTCCAAAATGAGAGTAAAACCCCTAGAACTTCGACAGGGTGACGCTTACTGATTTGGTTGATGAAAATCCCTAATCTGTATAAGCCTTTAACGCTGTAAAACTCAGGAGTTGCACAGATCAAACACTTGTTAGATGCTATCATAGCAGACTCGGTAAGCCAGCATAGGGAGGGGGGGGTATCGATGATCACGAAGTCATAATCGGCTTTGCTTAAAATCCCCTTAAGACGTTCGTGTGAGTAGCGGTCCTGGGCGAGTTGTTCCGTCACTTCTATTCGCTCAAGCCAGGTATCAGCAGGAACAAGGTGCAGGTTTTTTGTCTCTGTCTCCAGGATCACTTCATCGAGTTGTTTGGCTCCTTGTAAAACAGGAGCCATTGAGTCATAAGCATCAGGATCAAAACCCAGCCCCGTGGTCAAATTGCTTTGGGCATCAAAATCTATTAGAAGAACTTTTTTCTTATGGATTTTTGCCAAGACAGCACCCAGATTCAAAGACACGGAGGTCTTTGCAGTTCCCCCTTTAAAGCTTGCTACAGTAATTATTTGCATGTTGAAACCTCACCAAAAGGTAATAAGGTTTTTAAGGATTTTGTGGCAACCTCTTCTTTAAGGCTGTCTAGAACGGTTTGCAACTTTAAATCATTCAACATCTCATTTGAGCGGGCACGAATGGAGATAGTCTCTTCCTCGGTCTCTTTGTCGCCTAAAATAAACATGTAGTTGTATTGTAAAAGCTGTGCGTTGCGGATTTTTTTGCTTACGGACTCATTTGTAGCATCGATATCAACAAAGAATCCTTGTGTCTCGAATACCTCTTTAATGCTTTCACCATACGCAACGTGACGATCGGTTACGGGGATGATTACAAGCTGCCTAGGGCTAATCCATAGAGGAAATTTTCCGGCAAAATGTTCTACCATGATCCCTAAGAAGCGCTCTATAGAGCCTAAAATAGCTCTGTGGATCATCACAGGAACTTTTTCTTGCCCGTCCGCATCGGTGTATTTAAGGTGAAAACGTTCCGGCAAGAACATGTCGAGCTGAATCGTTCCACATTGCCACTTGCGATCTAGGGCATCCAGGATTTTAAAATCGATTTTAGGTCCGTAAAAAGCCCCATCACCTTCGTTAATTTTGAAGTCGTGTCCAGATGCTTGCAGAGCTTTTCTCAATCCATCGGTGGCCACTTCCCACATAGCATCGGTTCCGATGCTTTTCTCGGGTCTTGTAGAGAGCTCCAAAGAGTATTTAAGACCAAAAGTGGAATAAAGAATTTCTACCAGCTTCAACACATTTAAGATTTCAGACTCAATCTGGTCTTCGCGCATGAAAATGTGCGCATCATCCTGAACAAAAGAGCGAACTCTGAATAGACCCGAAAGAGCTCCGGAAAATTCATGACGATGGACTTGTCCAAATTCCATCACGCGTAGAGGGAATTCGCGGTAGCTATGTTGTTTACAACCATAATAGAGCATGCAACCGGGGCAATTCATCGGCTTCACTGCAAATGTGGCCTTTTCCACCTCGGTGGTGTACATATTTTCCCTGTAGTTAGCCCAATGACCCGATTGTTCCCATAACCCTTGGTTCAAAAGAATCGGTGTTTTGATCTCGATATAACCGGCCTTGTATTGCAGGTCTCTCCAGTAGCCGATCAGTTTGTTGAGCATCAACATTCCTCTTGGATGGAAAAAAGGCATTCCGGGGCCGAACTCGTGAAAGGAGTAGAGATCGAGCTCTGCGCCCAGTTTTCTATGATCTCTTTTTTTTGCCTCTTCAATATGGTCCAAGTAGGCTTTAAGCTGTTTTTTGTCTGGGAAAGAGATTCCATAAACACGAGTTAAAACAGGGTTGTTTGCATCCCCTTTCCAGTAAGCTCCTGAAACTTTTGTCAGTTTCATTGCGCGTACTTTTCCGATGTTAAAGAGGTGAGGTCCACGGCAAAGGTCGAAAAACTCCCCTTGACGGTAGGCTGTAATAGCCGACCCCTCCTCAAAATTTTGGATTAGCTCGCATTTGAAAGTGTTGTCTTTAAATGTCTCAAGAGCCTCTTTTTTGTTCTTGAATACCAACCTTTCGGGTTTAAAATTTTCATTTACAACCTCTTGAACCATCTCCTCAATTTTTTTAAAATCGTGCTCAGAAATGGAA
>CAYFOX010000012.1:0-6975 GCA_964344875.1 uncultured bacterium | reverse complement strand
GAAATGGAAAGGTTGTGAAAATCGTAGTAAAAACCCTGCTCGATGGCGGGTCCGATGGTCGGTTTTGCGTCGGGGTATAAACGTAAAATAGCCTGAGCTAAAACGTGCGCGGAGGAGTGCCAGAAGGTCTCTTTCCCAAGAGGGGTAGTGAAATCAAAAAATTCGATGACGTCACCCTCTTTTGCCGTATTGAAAAGGTCGGTTTGCGTTCCGTTAAGTGTTGCGGTGATTGCTTGTTCAGCTGCCGTTTGATGATGGTCTCTGGCAATCTCGATAAGGGTCTTTTCTGCTCCTTTATGTATGATACGCATAATCTACTCTTTTCTTTATACGGTATGTATCCGACAAGATTACCATAAATTTTCTTAAATGACTACTCTGAAGGAGGATTGAGGAATGGTTTTTTTTAGAAAAGTTTCCCCCCATTTGCTAACGCTAACATAGTGTTTTCAAAAGGGGTTTTTTCTAGAAAAAGAAATTGTGTTAAGAGAATATTTTATTATGAATAAAGAGCCTTTGGATTTTTCCGGTTTTACTCAGGTTCCCGACGGAGCTTATCAGCAGATGCTAATAAGGCAATCTTTAGGCCTTAGTGATTTTACACCCCTAGAGCCCTCCCACGTGATAGAAGCTGTAAAAAAAGCTTTACGGTATCCCATCAGGCAGAGTGTGGGGTCCTGTTTTGCTACGTGCGTTGCGATTTTGATCCAAATAGAGCGGCCCGACCTTCTGCTCAAGGATTTAGAAGATATTCTCTACAGGCATAGGCTTGTGCGTGTTGTGGAGGGGCAGGAGTGCATCATACCCTTAAGCCCCTTTTACGGAGGGGGATACCCTCTATTAAAAGCTTGGGAGTTTACCGTTGCTTCTCTTACAGATTATGACCAGAAGGCCTATCGCTATAATTTTCACTCCTCTTTAGGTTTAGATCCGCAGGATCCCGATGGTTTAGGAAAGGCATTGTGGATGCAATTTGAGAAAAATTTTGAGTCTTTAAAAGAGTCGTATCAAAAAAAAATCCAGGATATTCGGGATCATGAAGCGGCTTTACAAGGGTCGCAAATGCGCCTAAATAGCGCCTATAGGGAAGAGGATATGCGTCGCGTGCAGGCCGAAATGCAGCTGGAGAATATGCGCCTGGATGTGTTGGAGCTGGATGCAAGAGAGATGAAAAAAAGGCTCATAGATATCCAAGAGGGATCGAAACTTTTTTTCGAGGAGCTCGATTTGGCCCTATTAGAAGAGTTCTATGAGGTTTATGATCCCGAGATTTTAGGGGAAAAAAAAGAAAATTACCAAGACTCGGAAGCTGGATTTCGCCTTGTATGGAAAAATGGATTGAAAAATATTCTTCAGCATGTGCGATTAAAGGATTTAGAAACCTATATTTTTGCAGTGAAGGAGTTTTTTTTGAGTTTTGAGCGGCGTATGGTGGTAGACCATTCGCAGCTGCAAGGGCTCATAGAATCGAGTGGGATTATTGTACAACAAATGCTTCAGTCGATCCCGTTTCGAAGACGCCTTGAGCGCAAACAACCTTGGGCTTATCCTTCAGGTGGATCTTTGGAAACTCTATTGGAGGGATACTTCGCAACCAAAGGGCCTTTTCAAAAAGAGGAATCTAAACCCGAAACGCCCCAAGACCTATTAGTTTTTTACCTGGATCTCATAAAATCCCTTTCGGGGGATACAATTAGTCTTTTTCAAGATAACCCTGCAAAACGGCTTCTAGCCCTATTTCCCACCCACGCTTTTACATTACTTCCAGGTTTTAAAAAATTTCGTGAGGGTTGGGAGGATCCAGGTTTTAGCTATACTTGGGTGAGGGATTCTTTAATTTTGCCAAGTAAAAAACTCTTAGATAGTGAGCCGAAGCTGTTTGCCGAATTATTAAAATCTAGGGGTTTACAAGCAGCCTACGATGCTTTTTTTTCACGATACGCAAAAAATCTCCCTGTTGTGATTTTTGGTGATTCAAATTGGGAGACAGGGGATCAAAAGCCTTTATACTTAGCGTTCCAATTAGATCCTAGAACCATGGAGATAGGGATATTCCGTCGCACAATCGATGGCTCCTACATCTTCCCCATGATGGAATGGGCCCATCTATTTAATGGAAAAGAGACGTTTACAGTCTACACAAGGCCTTTTCAGTACGGGGGGCCCTACACGACACCAAGGTTGTGGCAAAAGATTTAAGATTCTAAAATATCTACAAGCTTGTGGTGGGGGTTTTGTTTGATCGCATACTCTTTTTCCCAGGTGCTTTGGAAGAGGACAATCGGCCTTTTTTCCAGGTCAAATGCTAGAATTGCAGTGGTATTTTTTTTGAAAGTTTTGAGATCTCCCACAAGCCAGGCAGAGCATTGAAAAGAGAGGGGAGTGATGGTAGTTTCCACGTTGTATTCATCCCTAAGGCGCCACTCAAGCACTTCAAACTGCAACCGGCCTACCGCAGCGAAGATAGGGTCCGGTGAGCTCTCCTCTTTGAGCAAAAGAATAGCCCCTTCGTTAGAGAGTTGCTCACACCCTTTGTCGAAAGATTTTCGCCCCGAAACCTCCTTGGGGCGAATTCTGGCAAAAAATTCGGGCTGAAATTGGGGAAGGGGTTTGAAGCGAAATCCCCCTTTCGTTGTGGAGATCGTGTCATTGATTTGCAAGGAGCCGTTGGAGGCTATTCCTATGATATCCCCAGCCACAGCCGATTCTATAGTTACCTGGTCGCTTCCACTGAGTTGGCTTGGTCTTGAAATGCGGGTTGAGGTCTTTAGTCGGTGGTTCAAAACAAGCATATCTTTTTCAAAAAGGCCCGATACAATTCTAAAAAAGGCGGTAACTCCCCGATGGTGTTTGTCAAGGTTTGCTTGTAATTTAAAACAGTAGGCGCTGAAAGGGGATTCGATCGGATCAATAAATACCGCTCCTCCCGCATTGTCAAGAGCTTCGTAAGGTTTTGGTGAGGGGGCCATTGCAATAAATGCGTCAAAAAAGGGCTCGACGCCAAAATTGGTTAAAGCAGATCCAAAAAAAACGGGGGAGAGCTTAGCTTGCAGAAATTGGTCCAAGGAAAAGGGGTTCCCTGCCATGTCTAAAAGCTCAAGATCTGATCCGAGTTGGGATATCTCTAAAGGGCTTAGGTATTTTGAGAGTTCTTCTTTAGAAGATTTGTGCATTAAAGCTTTTTTTGCGCCTCCGGCTGCAGTCTTTTCAAAAACAATGAGTTGATTTTCGCGTCTGTCAAAAACGCCTTTGAATTCTTTTCCACCACCAATCGGCCAATTCATCGGAGTAGCCAAAATCCCTAAAACTTTTTCCACCTCATTCAGCAGATCTATGGGATCTAGCCCAGGCATATCCATTTTATTGACGAAGGTCATCACGGGGATTTTTCTAAGGCGACAAGCCTCAAAAAGTTTTATTGTCTGTTTTTCCACCCCTTTAGCTGCATCAATCACCATGATGGCGCAATCTGCAGCGGTGAGGGTGCGGTAGGTGTCGACGGAAAAGTCCTCGTGGCCTGGAGTATCGAGAATGTTGATCACCTTGTCTTTGTAATGAAATTGCATCGCAGACGCGGTAATCGAGATCCCCCGTTCTCTCTCCATGCTCATCCAGTCGGAATGGGCCCCTTTTCGCCCTTTTCGCCCTGCAACCATCCCGGCAGTATTGAGTACGTCTGAATAGAGAAGGAGTTTTTCGGTAAGGGTAGTTTTACCCGCATCCGGGTGGGATATAATCGCAAAGGTTCTTCTTTTTAGGATTTCTGATTCCAGACCAGTTTGAGTGAGCATAGGCACCAGATTAAGCTCTTTTGGTTAATTTCTCAAGGTTTTAGCAGATTATTGAAGAAAGCAAGGGTTGGTAAATTTTTTTTAAAAAATTCGGAAAAACTTTTGCAAACAATCTAAAATGGGGAGGGATAAAATCCATTTATTAGAATTTACGAGGGTGGGTCCTAGAGTATAACAGCTCCTGAAGAAGGGTCAATTACAGGTTTTTTTTGCAATCGCTTGTAATTCTGGATCATTTTGGAGCTCAGGTGAAGCAAAACTCAAAGCTAGTGGACTTCCTTCAACAGCAATTTTCACTAAAGATCGATTATTTTTGAGCCTAGGTGAGGCAAAACTTAAAGCAAGGGGATTTTGTTTGACAGCATTGAGAACTATAGTAGAGTCATCTTTTAAATTTTCTTCGGCAAAACAAAGCAGGAGACCATTTTTTTGAACGGACATAGAGACGAGCTCGGGGTTTCTTCGTAGCTTCAGTGAGGCAGATTTAAAAGCATCACAATCTTGTTCTAAAGCAGCTTTAACTATCTCAGGATTGTTTCTTAAGTCGAAGGAAGCGTACTTTAGAGCCAATCCACTTTGTTTAACGGCAGCGAGAACTATTTGAGGTTCATTTTTTGGAACGTACTGCAGAAGGTATCCATCTTTTTTAACTGCAGCGAAGGCAATTCTGTGGTCATTTTTAAGCTCTTCTGAAGCGTATTTTATAGCATCACCACAATTACTAACGGCAGCGAGAACTATATTAGGGTCATTTTTCAAAGACTCTGAGGCGTATTCTAGAACCTCACCGTTTTTTTTAACGGCAGCGAGAACTATATTAGGGTCATTTCTTTGTTCCTCAGTAGCGTATTGTAGAGCAAACCCATTTTGGTTCACGGCGATAAGTAATGCTTTTGAGGAAAGGTTGAGTAGAGGAATCCATTTCCAGGTAATATTGGAGTCTTTGGCAAGAGCCATATCCACCAGTTTGCTTACTGTTTTTGAAGGGAGCTTTTTGAAGAGTTCTTCCGGTAAATCCAGGATAGGAGAGGGTGAAGGAAAAAGATCCTGTAAAATTTTTATTAGTTCTAAGTCCAGCTGCTTAGGGTCTGTTATGCATCTGAGCTCTGCTGTAAGGAGGTCTTTGTGTGAAAAGAGCAATTCAATTAATTCAGGATAGGTCAATGAGCCATAAATCAATTTCTCCAAGGTGTTAGATAGCTCCGGCTTGGCATACCCATCTGCACTCTCAAGAGCTTTAACAAGAAGAGCTTTTAATTTTTCTTTTTGGTTTTGAAATATTTTTTTAGAAACACTATGAAAATCCTTACATGTTGAAGCTAAAATCGGCTGAGATGGTGTAGGTAAGAAGGAAAAAATATTTTCAAAAAGGTCATCAGGTAACTTCTTAATGTCCGATTGCGAGGGCTTACTTAAAGTTGCCTCTGTAAACAACGACTTTTGATGGACAGGAAACATCCCCCCCCCCTATTAGAATGGTTTAATACATATTATCTATAATTATAATATTTTTTATAATAAAATTAAAGAAATGACTATATATTTTTAATTTACTGGTTTACAGGGAGTTAGACGTTATCGATCCCATGAACGGAGCAGATTTCTAGTGAATCTTTTTGTTTAGGTGGGTGTTAGAATCCACGAAATTGGATCCTGCCGTAGTTCAGCTGAAGCGTATTGAAAGGGTAAATGGATGTACTTGAGTGGCAAAAAAAACACATTTTTTGGCTGGCTAGTTTTTTCAAATGGGTTTAGGAAATTTCAGGGCAAACCGTAAATTGATGTACTCCTACCTCACCTTGTTTTTTGCAATCGCTTGTAATTCTGGATCATTTTTGAGCTCAAGTGAAGCAAACCATAGGGACTCACCATTTTGTTCCACCGCAGCTTTTACTATCTCAAAAGTATTTTTCAGAACACTTGAAGCAAATTGTAGAGAACGCCCATTCTGTTTTACTGCGGCTTTTACTACCTCAAAATTATTTTGTAGTTCTTCTGGAAGCATCTCAAGAACAAATCCATTTTGTTTAACCGCAGCAAGAGAAATTGCAGGAATTTGTAGGAGATTCTCGTCAGCAAAAGCTAAAGCTTCACCATTTTGACTCACAGCAGCTAGCACGATTTCTGGGTTATTTTTTAAATCGTCCGAGGCGTATTCCAGAGCAAGACCATCTTTGTTTATGGCAGCTAGCACAATTTCTTGGTCATTTTGTAACTGAGGTGCGAATTTTAAGACTAGGGGATCTTTGTCGATGGCAGCTAGCACAATTTTTCGGTCATTTTTGAGCTGAGGAGATGCGTAAAATAGGGCTAAGGGATCTTGGCGGACGGCAGCAAACACTATATCTGGGTCATTTTTGAGACTTTCTGAAGCGTATTCTAGAGCCCAACCATATTTCATAACGGCAGTAAGCACCAATTGTTTGTCATTTTTTAGCAAATCTGAGGCAAATTGCAGATTCTCACCATATTTTTTTACGGCCTCGATAGTAAGCTTTCTAGAGGTAGAAAAAAGACCGAACGGGAGTCTAGATGGGGAAAACAATCGTTGCAAATTTTCCTTTTGAAGGAGCAAATCGGCTAATTTATGTATAGTTTCTTGAGGAAGTTTTGAACAAAACTCTTTGGATAGATGCAGGATGGGGGAGGGACTTTCAAGGAGCTCATGTAAAAGTTCAATACTCGACAGATCCCCAGGCAAAGTATGATTTGCTAGGGCACTATGTAAATGGGGTCTAGAGATCCGATTTATGATGCCTTTAAGGAGACTAAAGTGTTCAGATTCAACTAGGTCTTTTACTAAAGACGAAAGATCTAATTCTGACCCTAAAATTCTCTCTAGAAAATTTTTTAACTTGGTTTTTTGCTCTTGAAAGGAAGTTTTAGAAATTTGACGGTAAGTTTTACAAGTACAAGCCATTTTAGATTGATCTTTAGGCGGTAGCTTCAGCGTAATATTTGCGATAAGCTCATCAGGCAAGTCGGTGATACCAGCTTTTTTTTCGTTGTGCTTTTGAGCAGACCTTACGGATCCGGTAGGATTTATTCCACAAACATGATGCATTCATTCCCCCCTTGCTTCAGGTTTTGTTAAACTCTATAGCCTATTGGTTTATTCTAACATATTTTATGTTTTAAATTAAATAATTTATTTTAGATTTTAACCCTCTAAATAAGAGTGGGT
>CAYFOX010000011.1:17646-18917 GCA_964344875.1 uncultured bacterium | reverse complement strand
GTCGATATCTGTAACCGAGCTTACCCATAGAATCAAAAGGCACCTGGAGCCCTCCTTCAAAGGGATTACGGTTCAGGGTGAAATTTCTAATTTCAAAGCCCAATCATCCGGTCACTATTATTTTACCCTTAAGGACGAGGGGTCGCAAATTTCGGTCTCCTTCTTCAATGCGGTACGCTATAAACTCCCCCGTGTTCCCAAAGATGGAGATAAGGTAATTTTATTGGGAGATATAAGTGTTTATGGACCCAGGGGAAACTACCAACTTGTCGCTAACGGCCTAAAATTTGTTGGCGTTGGGGATCTACTCCTTAGGTTTCACCAGCTCAAAATAGAGATCCAAGAGCTTGGATGGTTCAATAAAGAGTCAAAAAAAACCCTACCTCACCATCCTAAAACGATCGGTGTTATCACCAGTCCCACAGGAGCTGTAATCCAGGACATAATCCATGTTTTGTCCAGAAGACTTCGTAATTTTCACCTCATCCTCTATCCTGTAAAGGTGCAAGGAGAGGGGGCAAAAGAGGAGATCGCCCAGGCTATTTCCGAAATGAATCGTTACAATCTAGTGGATGTTCTAATTGTGGGTAGAGGGGGTGGCTCTATTGAAGATCTGTGGGCTTTCAATGAAAAAATTGTTGCTGAGGCTATTTTTCATTCAAAAATTCCGATTATCAGTGCAGTGGGGCATGAGACCGATTTTACGATTGCTGACTTTGTGGCCGATGTGAGAGCGCCTACCCCCTCAAGTGCTGCTGAAATGGTTTGCCCAAAGAGTGTTGATCTCCTTGAGCGTTTCCTCCATTTGCAAAAAAGATTGGATCAGACCATAGAGGGACACCTCTCCCAATTGCAACAAGGGCTCGAGCAGGCTTTAAAACATCCCTTTGTGCGCGGAGTCAGAATTCTCCACCCTTTCTTGCAGCAGATGGATCACATGATCGATTCTCTAGATTTTCAGCTGAGGTCTCTTTTTTCAAACACAAAAAATAGATTAGAGGTTTTGACGCTAAGTATTCGTGGTCTAGAGCCAAGACAAATCATCAAAGAACAAAAAAACAGCCTCTTCTTGATGGAAGAAAACTTTAAAAACACTCTCTTGCAAAATCTTTCTAACCGAAGAAGAGAGCTCCAGATCCTCACATTTAGGATTGAAGCGCTAAATCCGGCTAAAAAGCTTAACGAGTGCAAAAATCGTTTCAGTAGACTCGTCGATCACCTAAAAGCTCTTAATCCCAAGCAGGTGCTCAAGAGGGGTTTCTGTATTCCCC
>CAYFOX010000011.1:8661-17636 GCA_964344875.1 uncultured bacterium | reverse complement strand
AATTTTAGAAAAAATGCAGGGAGAAAACCCCAGCTTGGATGAGTCTTTAAAACTGTATGAAGAGGCGGATACACTCATTCAAGTATGCTCAAAAAATCTGGCGAAAGCAGAAAAAAGAATTGAAACAATCATGAAAAATCGTGACAACGCTTTGGCGTTGAATTTGGCACAAGAGCCGGTTTTAACAAATTTTGAGACCTAAAAAGCTTAAAGAATCTTTAAAGAAAAGTAGGGATTTTAAACGTGGAAGATAGAACTCTTGGGACACTTAGTTCTCTGAAAAGCAAAGCGAAAGAGCTTCGTGAAAGGATCATCCATGTAGTCGCAAAAAATGGGGGTCACCTGGGTGCCTCGTTAGGAGCTGTTGATCTCATCTTATCCCTACACAAAGTTTTTTCAAGCCCGCACGACAAGATTATTTTTGATACCGGTCACCAGGCCTACGCTCACAAGCTTCTTACGGATAGAGACGATCGATTTGATACATTGAGAACCTACAAAGGTATTTGCGGTTTTACAGATCCCACGGAATCGATTCATGACCATTTTTTTGCAGGGCATGCAGGGACGGCCCTCTCTTTGGCGCTTGGGGTGCATGACTCCTGTAATCAGGATCCTAGTGGCCCGTGGACGATAGCCTTAATAGGGGATGCAAGCCTGTCGTGTGGTCTAACCCTTGAAGCTTTAAACAACATAACGTCATCGCATAAACGTTTACTTGTAGTGCTGAATGATAACGGGATGAGCATCTCCAAAGGGTGTGGAAATTACCACGAATATCTACAAAATATCCAAAATCTTTCCCTCGATTTACCCAAAGAAAATTTCAAAAATATTTTCTCTTTATTCCAATGCAAATATCTAGGACCTATCGATGGGCATGACCCCGATAAGCTGGTCGATTTATGGAAAAAATTAAAAGACCAACAGGGGCCTTTTTTAGTTCACGCAAAAACCATAAAAGGTTTTGGTCTTGATTATGCTGAAAATTCCCCTACAGTATGGCATGGTCCTAAGCCTTTTTGTATTGAAACGGGAACCTTTAAAAAGGTCACTAGCACAAAAATTCCCTTTCCAAAAATTTTGGGGAAACATCTTTTTACGCTCAAGAAAAAAGAGCCTAATCTCCACGTGATCACACCTGCAACAGCTACAGGCGCTTGCCTTGAAGAGTTTCATGATTGTTTTCCCACCCACTTTCACGATGTCGGAATTGCCGAGGGGCATGCAGTCACCTATGCCGCCGGTTTAAGTCGTTTTCAAAACGTCAAAGTCGTGCTATCCATTTACGCCACCTTTTTACACCGGGCTTTAGATAATCTCTTTCACGATGTAGTCCTACAAAATATCCCGCTGATCCTTGCAGTCGATCGAGCAGGGCTATCCCCTCAAGATGGGTCTACACACCATGGAATTTATGACATCTCTTTTCTAAAAGCGATGCCGGGGCTTTTGATTGCTCAGCCAAGAGATGGCAAGTTATTAAAAGAGCTTTTCGACTCCGCTTTACTGTATAATCGGCCTATTGCGATTCGTTATCCCAATTTGGAAACCACCATTTCACAAACCTCAACTTCTTACCGTCCGATAGGAAAAGGGGAAATCCTAGTCAGGGGAAACCCACTTTCGAAAATTCTTTTCCTTTCTTTAGGACATATGGCCCAGACAGCCCTCGATTGCCATGAAAAACTTTTAGAAAAAGGGATTCAATCGACAGTATTCGATCCTATTTTTCTTAAACCGCTTGATGAAGAGCAGCTCCTCCCGTTAATCGAACAACATGAGTGGATATTTATTCTCGAAGAGCATGCCAAAAACTCCGGTCTCGGGTCAATTGTCCTCGATTTTCTCATGGACAAAGAGATCTTTAATAAGAGAGTCTACACGTTCGGCATACCGGATCAATTCTATGGTCACGGATCTTATAATCAGCTATTGGATGAGGCGGGTTTAACCACCGAAAAAATTTTTGAAAAGATCTCTCTCATAATAGATAAGACGGCTTTTTACTAGAGATATGTTTGATTTAAAGGATATCCCTTCAAAGAAAATTCCCGTATTTGTAATCTGATAAAAAATGGGATGTTTATGAAAAAATCGCTTTGTTTAGTACCCACACGGTATAAAGCTTCTACAGTAGAGATTGCCAGAGAGCTTGTGACGATGCTCCGTCAACTCGATTTTGCTATTTTTGTCGAAGAGGGTTTTGAAGAGGTAGGCGTTCCTGCAATTGTCCCTTTCCAAAAAGTGGATTATTTTGTTTTGATTGGCGGAGATGGTAGCTTTGTTGCCAGTGCCCGCAAATATCTCCCTTGGCAGGCCCCTTTTATTGGCGTAAGTGCAGGGCACTTAAACTTTTTAGCAGATACCTCTATCTCATTAGCCCTTCTAGATTTCAAACAACTTTTGGATGACAACGTCCTTATTGAGGAGCGCGAAATTCTAGAGTGCACCATGCCTAACAAAGAAAAGCTTTTAGCAATCAACGATATCGTTTTGCATCGTGGAGTGAATCCGGGAATTATTGAGCTCACCGCTTTTAGCAATGATGAGTTTATTTGTGACTACCTTTGCGACGGATTGATTCTATCCACACCCACCGGCTCAACCGCCTATTCCCTTTCTGCAGGGGGGCCTATTGTGTATCCTGAAGCAAGAACCATCACTATGGCGAGTATCTGTCCGCAATCACTTGCGTATCGCCCTATTGTCCTCCCCTCAGATATAGAGCTGGAGATTCAATACATCACTAACCAAAAACCAATACAAGTTTCCATTGACGGGCAAATCAATCGAGATCTAGCTCCGATGGAGCGTATTTTGGTCAAAGCAGCCCCTGTAAAGATGAAAATGGTCAAACTGAAAAACCATTCGTACTGGGTAAAATTAAGCCAAAAGCTCGGTCTAAAAGTCAAAAGCCGAGCAGATCAGCCTGGTTAAAGGAGCCCTTGATTTTCGACATCACACTATTTTCGGTAGGCAAAAACAAAGAATCCTGGCTGGATGAGGCTCTCAGTGAGTATGAAAAAAGACTCAAGGGGAGCATCAAAATCGAATGGGTGCTTTTAAAAAACGATGTTGAACTTGAAAAAGCGGTCTTTGAGGAAAAAAACTATATTGCGTTAGACCCTCTAGGAAAAGCCTTTTCCAGCGAAGAATTCAGTAGGTTCTTTATAAAAAATATCGAACAAGATGGGGGGAAAATGCGACTAGTTATTGGCAGTAGCGAAGGTCTGACCCCTAAACTACGCTCGAATGCCAAATCTCTTATCTCTTTATCCCTCCTAACGTTTACTCACCAAATCACAAGGCTTGTTCTTTTAGAACAAATTTACCGAGCCGTTCAAATTCACAAAAACACCCCCTACCACAAATAAAATCTCGAGGAGCACCCAAACAAAAAAAACACCCTTGAAAATAAGGGTGTTTGGCTTCAAAGCTTTCTTGTCCTAACTTCTTTAGTAGCTTGTTTTATGCAAAGAGGTTTTGCCGCTAAATGTTTTATACAACCATGCTCCATAGGCAAAAACCAGAGGCAGACCTAAACCAGCAGCAATCATCAGAATGATCAAAGTTGTTTGTGATACGACTGTATTGTGCAGAGTCAGGTTATACGAGGGATCTATACTCGAACGGATAATATTTGGATAAAAACCGATACTTGCCAATCCAAAAAGGGTGCTAATATTCATGCAGGAGAAAATAAATGCCCAACCTTCCCTTTTTCTTTTAATTGCCTCATGGCACAGATAAACAAACGCAAAAATGAGTATGGGAAATAAATAGAAGCTGATGTGATCATCGTATCTTTCGTACATTTCCGGCACATCTATCTCCATTGATATGGAAGAAATAAAGTAACTGACTAGATAGAGGATCATATAGAAAGGAATTGCCTTTTTCACCCTTTCATAGAGTTCTCCCTCTGTCTTTAAGAGGAGAAAAACACCCCCATGCATCGCAAAAAGGAATGCCCCCATAAAGGCTACATTAATAGGGAAAGGGCGTAAAAAAGAGAGAAAATTTCCTGTAAAAAGGACCTCTCCTCCGTTATTTGTAAAAGGGACTCCGGTAACCATTGAGCCCAGAAGGAGTGCTGCACCGAAGGTCATGATCAATGAGGCTCCCCCAAAGACAATATCCCAAGTAACTCTCCATTTGATATTTTCCACTTTCGAACGGAATTCGATCGCTACAGCTCTTAAAATGATTCCAAATAAAAGAAACATCACAAGAGTATAGTATATGGAGCATACAGCAGCGTAAGCGGGAGGAAAGCCTGCAAAAAGGCCCCCACCAATAATGATCAGCCAAACCTCGTTACCGTCCCAAAGGGGCCCGATAGTGTTGAGCATCAATCTTCTTTCCTGATCTGATTTTCCCAGATACAAAAGGCTTCCAACCCCAAGGTCGAACCCATCCAAAAGGATATACATCACCACGGCGCTGCAGATGACAAAATACCAAATGATCTCTAAATATTCGGTCATATTTTAGACTCCATTTTTCCATAAAGATCCGCATCCTCTTCGTGCTCACCATCAACAGGATCGGGCCCGTGTTGAATTTTCTTGTTCAAAAGAAAGATAAACAGGGCAAAGAGCAGAGTAAACATGATAGAAAACATGGTCAAAGATCCCATGATTTGCGTGCTAGAGACAGAGGCATTCGTTACCCCATCTTTCGTTCTCAAGAGCCCCTGCACAAGCCAAGGCTGACGCCCCAGCTCTGCCGTCATCCAGCCAGTTAAATTTCCGGCATAGGGCAAAAGAACAGATAGAACACAGACCCTTAAAAGCCACTTGGAATCTTCCATTTTCTTTTGTCTATATCGAATATAGGCCCAAAGAATGATAAAGACCATCGCACCCCATGAGGCAATCATTATATGATAGGATTGGAAAACAAGCTGCACATTAGGCCTATCTTTGGGATCGGGCGCAAGCTCTTTGAGCCCTTTCACAGGTTCTTTAAAATTTTCGTTCGCCAGAAAACTCAAAACACCAGGTATTTTAAGCCCGTAAACTTTCTCATTTTTTTCATCCACCCATCCAAAAAGGGAAATCGGACTGTATTCCTCTGTGTCATAAACCCCTTCAAGAGCTGCAAACTTGATTGGCTGATTCTTGTATACGCCCCTTGCAGTCGAATCGGCAGAGATAAATTGTACAACTAGCATCACCGCTAAAAAGAGAATCGAGATCCTCTGACATGTCTTAGCAAATAGCTGGTGTCTATTTTTAAGGACGTAGTAGCTACTCACACTTAAAACTAAAAATCCCCCGAGAACCCAGCAACCAATAAGAACATGGAAAATCCGATCCATAGTTGATGGGGTAAAATAGACCTTCCAAAGGTCGACGATTACCGCCCTTTTTTGCGCCCCTGTTCCAATAATTTTGTATCCATCGGGAGTATGCATCCAGGAATTAGCCATAACAATCCAAATGGCACTAAAGTGGGCTCCAAAAACGACCATGCAAGTCGAGAGGTAATGCATCTTGCGGCTCACCTTTTCCCATCCAAAAATCATAAAGCCGATAAAGCTTGCTTCAAGAAAAAATGCAAATATTCCCTCCGGAGCCAATAGAGAACCGAAAATATCCCCAACAAAAGTCGAAAACCTCGCCCAGTTGTTTCCAAAAGAGAAAAGTTGCACAAAACCTGTCGCCACCCCCATCGCAAAAAACAGAGCAAAAATTCGGGTCCAAAAACGGCAGACCTCTTTCATCTCCGGATCTTTTGTCTTGAGGTAAATCCCCTCAAAAATGACCAGCATCAATCCCAAACCTATACTCATAGGAGGGAAAAGATAGTGAAACGATATGGTCAGCGCGTATTGAATGCGCGAAAGTATTAGTGATAGTTCGTCCATATTTTTATTCTTTATCCAGTCCGATATTTCAAAATGTCTTCAAAACCCAAAAAATAAAATGGGCTACAAAAACTCTTTTAGCTGTATTGCGATATTTAACTCCAGAGCGGTTTTTGTCTAGATTTATTTTTTACCCTAGGCTAAGATAAAAGAGAAAAGTTAGTGTCTATCATAACTGGGGTTTCGTTCTACAGTGCTACAATTTTCCTATTTAGTAAGCTCGTTTTTTGAAATCCTGATCATCTCAGTAATGATGAACTATCTTTTAGCCTTTTTCTGGAATACCAGAGCTCTAGACACCTTCATTGGCTTATCTGCTTTCATCACCCTTTACGCCCTCTCCAGCTGGCTTGATTTTCCCGTTTTACACCAGATTCTTATTTTATTAACTAACGTCGCTTTGATTGCCGTCATAGTGATTTTCCAACCTGAACTTAGAGTTGCTCTATCGAAACTCTCTTTTAAGGCTAAACGTTACAAAGAAATCCAAGAATTCGATCAGTTTTTAGACGGTTTTGCAAAATCTGTATTTAGTTTTTCGGATAAGGGGATTGGGGCTTTGATCGCAATTGAAAACGAAGATAGCCTCGAGGAATTTGGTCCAAAAGGGGTTCTCATGCATGCCCGCTTTTCCCCGGAGCTTTTAGAATCTATATTTATCACCTCAACTCCTCTTCATGACGGCGCTGTTTTGATGCGCGAAAAAGAGATTATTGCCGCTGCAGTCATTCTCCCCCTCACCCAGGGCTCGGGTCTTGCTAAATCGATGGGGACACGTCACCGTGCAGCTATAGGGCTATCCGAATTTTCGGATGCTATCGTGATCGTAGTATCAGAGGAGACCCATTTTGTTTCGATTGCAAGAGATGGCATCTTGACTAAAAATATCAAAATAGACCGGTTCAAAGCGATTTTAAGAAGCATTTTTGCTCCAGAAAGAAGAGAGCAGCTTGTCTGGTATAAAGAAATTCTTGAGTGGTTCCGAAAATGAAACAATTTTTACGCGATCTTTTTTTTGAGAACATTCCAAGAAAATTAGTAGCAATCCTCACCGCAATCATCATATTTTTCTTTGTGAACCAGTCCTTGACTGTGACCAAAATTGTAAACAACGTCTCGATTCGTCTCATTAACGTGCCTCTGCAAAAAACGGTCGAAGGGCTTTTACCCAATGGATACATGACAAAAAAAATTGCTCTCACCCTTATCGGGAAAAAATCTTCTTTAGAGGAGATCTCTTCTACCGATTTTGAGGTTGTGATCGATTTATCGGGAAAAAAGGAGAGTTTTACTGCGACCATTACAGAAAGAAATCTCATTTCTCTGAACCCACAATTAAAAATCGCACGTGATATTCGAAAAGTATTGACAAGGCAAGTCTACATTCAGCTGCTGAACCTTGTGACGGATAAAGTCCCTGTCTACCTTCTAAAACCCACTGGAGAGGCGCCTAAAGGGTACCAATTTGTCGACATACATCCCCATATGGTCTTTGTCGACGTCTCTGGCCCCGATGAGCTTATAAAAAAACTCAAAGGGCAAGGGCTTGTCAAAGTATTCAGTTTGAATGATATCTCAAGCGAAGATTTAGATGGAATTGCTGCAAAAACGTCCAAAAATGATGTCTTGACCTACACTGTCCCCCTGGATCAATCTTTTGTGTATATCCCTTCACTCACTCCCGATAAAAAATTCTATTTTGATCCCTCATCCGATAAAGTCAAGATCGATTTTCTTAGAACGCAAAGTCTCCTAATCGATGCAAAAATCCCGATAACCTTTTTCATCCCCTCAAAACATCCTAAGGAGATCGACGTAGCACAAGTTGCGATCCAGGATAGTCCAACGGTAACTAATTTTCTTGGCATGAAGGTCCTTGCACCAAAAATTTACGCCAAAAACGTTAGTCAGCCCTTTTTAGAGACCGTCCAATCTATGATGCAGTTGATTATTGTCCCCCCCATTCTACTAGGGCAACGACCCAGCTGGTCGATCGAATTTATTGGCACAAAAGAGCTAGAAGAAAAGTATGTTACTAGAATGATTCAGGAGAGCTCCTCCAGACAAAACGACCAGCCTGAATCGATTCGTCGCGAGCTTTATAAATCCCGGTTTAGAAATTACATGAACCAAATGGTTTTAACTCTCGAAGATGGTAGCTTGCTCGATTTTTCGATCCAATTCAAAAACTCTAAAATTACTCTCTTGTCAAAATCTGATGCCGGCTAACCGCTACTTTACCTCGCAAGAGCTCTCCTTAGGCTCTGCTATTGCTTTAGAACCTGTTGAGGCCTTGCATCTCAAGACTGTCATGCGTAATGAAGTAGGCGATAGTGTTGAAATCATTAATGGTAAAGGGGCGCTAGGTTACGCTACTGTCGAGGAAATTTCGAAAAAGTCGGTAGTTCTAAAGATAGTGCATTTAGAATATTTCCCAAAACCCAGAGACTGTACCCTTGGGATTGGTTTACTTGTCCAAGAGCGACTAGATCTTCTTTTAGAAAAGGGATGCGAGTTGGGATTAACTAAAATCTGTTTAATACGGATGCAAAATACCACCAAAGGGGGATTTACTGACGGTCAAATCGAAAGAATGCAAAGAGTTTTGATCGCTTCTTTGAAACAGTCGGGAAGGTTTTGGCTTCCCCAAATCGACCTTGTCTCCTCTCTGGAGGATTTCCTTCAAGAAGATATAAACGTCTATTTTGGAGATGTAGATTCCTCTTCTCCCCCATTTTTTGAAGTATTTGATCTCACATCTCCATTTAAACTTCTGATAGGCCCTGCAAAAGGGTTTACAAAAGAGGAGATACATCTACTAAATCAAAGAAAAAATGCTATAGGCGTTTATTTAAGCGATGCAATCTTGAGAGCAGAAACTGCAGCGATTCTCCTTTTGGGTCTTGCTAACCATTCTTTTTTGCTAAAATGACCCCGTTTAGCGGATCAAGGGTGACAAAAAGACCCTTATGCATCGCTTTCAAATCTCCGTGAGCTCTGTACACACAAGGAATTTTGAGCTCCTTTATCGCTTCAAGAAAATCTTTCTCCTCTTCATTATTTTCCTGCTGGCTAATAAAAATTATACCTGCAGCATATT
>CAYFOX010000011.1:0-8651 GCA_964344875.1 uncultured bacterium | reverse complement strand
CATATTTAAGGATAGGGACATACCTATTTTGAAAGTCGATTAAAAGAACGATGTTGTTTTTCGCCACGTGCGGTGAAATCGGGTCAAGGGGATAGTTATGGACTATAGGAGCCTCAATGATTTGATTTCCTAATCCCACTCCCCTGAGTAATACCTCCCCGATATGAATCAATTGTATGGTGTTTGTCGTACCTGGGCGATTGAATGGAATGCCGAAAGTAACTACTAAAAGGTCCCCGAGTTCTACCCATTTTTTTTCCAGAGCTGTTTTAGAGGCCACATTCAAGCCCTCTTCCAGATTTTTGTAATTGCCCAAAATGGGGTAGACCCCCCACTGAATAGCCAAGCGATGGAAGGTTCTTTTTGAAATTGTTAGAGCAAAAATTGGATTTGCAGGCCTAAGTGAACTGATGGATGAGGCCGATCTTCCGGTTGTGGAAAAAGTAAAAATCCCCTTTGCATTTGCGTGCATCGAGAGACCAACCGCACCGTAGGAGATCGCTATATTCAAGTCGATATGGTTTTTAGGAGACTTCTCAAAAAAACTCAGATTGAAGTCAATATGCCTCTCGGCATCAAGTACGATTCGGCGCATCTGTTGAACCGTTTCCAAAGGGTATTTACCAACGGCCGTTTCCCCCGAAAGCATTACAGCTGAAGTCGATTCGAATATTGCATTTGCTACATCGCTCACTTCAGCACGAGTGGGTCTAGGGTTTTCAATCATAGACTCGAGCATTTGCGTTGCAACGATAGTATATTTATTCAATTCCTGAGCTCTTTTAAGCAGCATCTTTTGCACAGATGGGAGCGCCTCAATTTTCATTTCGATCCCTAGATCCCCTCTTGCAACCATGATTCCGTCGGCCTCTTGCAAGATTGAGTCGAAATTGCTTAAAGATTTTAAGGTTTCAATCTTTGCTATTACCTCCACATCCTCACATCCATTTTCCAATAGAAGTTGCTTAATAGCCAAAATATTAGCCCGTGAGGTTACAAAAGAGGCAGCAATCAGATCTATGCCGTTCTTGATACCAAAAAGGATATCCTTACGGTCCTGCTCAGTTATATCGGGGATATCCAGATGCGCTTCTGGAATATGGCAATTTTTATTTTGCTTCAAAATCCTTTCGTTTTTAAAAGAAATTTTTACCCCGTCTTTGTCTTTGGCCACGCATTGTGCCACAAGATACCCGTCATCAAAAAAAAGCTCCATTCCCGGCTCGATCTTCTGCACCACATCGCCGGGACGTAAGTGCAGATCCCCCTTTGGTCCAAGATGATAGAGTTTATCTTTTTGAATTTTCAGCTCTTTTTCGGGCAGAGGCTCCACGCGGACTTCGTACCCTTTTGTATCCAACATCAAAGCTACAGCCTCTTTGAGCTCTTCACGAATTTTCTGAATGCGTTGGATTATCTCAAGGTGCTCCTCATGCGTCCCATGACTAAAATTCAACCGAAACACATTCACTCCAGACTTGATAAGATTTCTTATCATGTCCTCCGTTTTTGTGCTTGGTCCTAGCGTTGCGATGATTTTAGTTCTTGGATGCTCCATATACTGGTTTATCGCTAAAGTCCCCTTTAAATTGCAAAAAATATCTCGATCTTTTTGTTGTTTACCATACCTCTAGCAAAAATTACCCAGAGGTCTCATCGAATAGATCCTAAGAATGAGGAAAAATCAGACCAAAATAATCCCAATAAAGCTATATTAGAATCTCCTCACCTTGGGTTAAACCCCTAAAAAAAGGCTATTGTTTTCTTATGCCCCACGAAGAGATCATCCTCAAAAATGTACGCGTTCACAATCTCAAAGGGGTTGACCTGACTTTAAAAACAAACCAACTGATTGTTTTTGCCGGGGTCTCTGGTTCAGGAAAATCCTCACTGGCCTTCGACACCATTTATCTTGAGGGTCAACGACGATACTTAGAGTCCTTAACCACCTTTGCCAAACGCCATATTGGAGGATTAAAAAAACCCCAAGCAGATCTGATCCAGGGTTTAACCCCCTGCATAGCAATTGAGCAAAAAACTATCGGGCGAAACCCCAGATCAACTGTGGGTACAATGACCGGGATATATGATTTTTTAAGAGTATTGTACGCTCGGGTGGGACTTCCCCGTTGCCCCGATTCTTTGGAGGTGCTTTCTAAACTTTCAAAAGAGAAAATCCACCAAATAATCCTTCAAGATCACATGGGTGAGGCGATCTATATTTTAGCTCCGGTGATTGAAAACAAACGGACTGAGAGTAAAGAGTTGATTCAGGGTTTCTATAAAAAGGGGTACACGCAAGCCCGTTTGAACGGAAAATGGATTGAACTTGATAGCGAGACCGAAATCGATCAGCACCAAAACACTCAGCTGCAAATTGTCGTAGACCGAATCAAAGTCGAGACCAAAGGGGAAAAAAGGCTGATGGAGGCGATCGACAACGCTTTACGTATCGGCCAAAAAAAAATGTCGATTGTAGAAAGAGACTCGGGCAAGGAGAGTTTTTTTTCGACAGAGAGCTATTCTTTTCTCTCTAAAAAGGGGTATCCGACTCTTGAACCTTTTCATTTTTCTTTCAATCATCCTGAGGGGATGTGTCCCGATTGCCAGGGTTTGGGAACAGAAAAAACCTTTCAGTTAGAGGGGTTAATTGACTTTGAAAAAAGTATCCCGGAGGGTGCATTAGATGCAATCACCCCTTTTGCTACCCAAATCTGGGGAAATATTTACACCAACTTAGCTAAAATCGCCCGATTTAACCTCAATACTCCCCTTAAGGATCTCCCCGATAAAGCTAAAAAAATTCTTTTTGATGGTGTCGAAGAAAAATACCTCACCATGACATTCATCCATCCCAAAACCAAGGAGAGATCTACCCAATATATTTCCTGGAAAGGGATCAAAGAGGAGCTAAAAAAACGCTATAATGAAGCGAAAAGCGACCAGTACAAAGAAAAGCTTAAAGAATTTGTGATGGATATCCCCTGTTCGGCATGTCAAGGAGCTCGTATCGATCGTTACCCGAGAGTGACCCTTTTTCAAGGCAAAATGATCCATGAGCTTACTTTTTATTCCCTTTTAGAGCTCCAAGACTTTTTTTTGAACTGTGTTTTGGATCCTCTAGACGTTCCGATTGCCCAAGAGCTAATTCGCGAAATACAAAGAAGACTCTTTTTTCTTATTGACGTCGGAGTAGGTTACCTTTCCTTAGAGAGAACCTCCTCTACATTAAGTGGTGGGGAGGCACAGAGGGTTCGGCTAGCCTCCCAGTTAGGTCAAGGGCTGGTAGGAACAACCTACATCTTGGACGAACCAAGCATTGGTCTTCATCCAGCCGATAATCTCAAACTTTTAAAAACTTTGAGAAACCTTACCCAACAAGGAAACACCGTAATCGTTGTAGAACATGACGAAGAGACGATTCGCCACGCCGATACAATTGTCGATGTGGGCCCCTACGGTGGCGAAGCTGGGGGACGAATTGTCGGTTTTGGAAAAGTTCAAGATCTGATTGAATCTGAAGAATCGATCACCGGAAAATATCTTAGCCGAAGCAGTCAGATTCCTATCCCTAAAAAAAGGAGAAAACCGACAGGATTTCTACAAATCAAAGGGGCTTCCCACCATAATCTAAAAAATATCGATGTAGCCTTCCCCTTAGGTGTTTTTTGTGCCGTGACTGGGGTTTCTGGGTCGGGAAAGTCCTCGCTCGTGAATGATATCCTCTACCCTGTAGCAAGCAACCATTTGATGCAGTCGAGACTCTCTCATGGAGCTTATGAAGGAATAGAGGGGCTAGAGCAACTGGATAAGGTGATCATGATTGATCAGCAACCTATTGGAAAAACTCCCCGATCCAACCCTGCAACCTATATTAAAGTTTTCGATGCCATCCGGGATTTGTTTGCCTCCTTACCCGAAAGTTTGGCTTTGGGATTCAAAGCAGGGCGTTTCAGTTTCAACGTCAAAGAGGGCTCCTGTCTTACTTGTAAAGGGATGGGTCTGATCCGTATTGACATGGATTTTTTGGAGGATAGCTGGGTGGAGTGTCCCCACTGTGCCGGGGAGCGATTTGATCCAAGGACCCTTTCGGTCAAGTTTAAAGGGAAAAACATCTATGAGGTTCTTGAACTGAGCGTCGATGAAGCGCTTGCTCTTTTTGCTGCCATCCCAATGATTGCCAAAAAACTTGAAACTCTCCAGCAAGTGGGTTTGGGCTATATGAAAATTGGACAATCATCCACCACTCTATCAGGGGGTGAAGCCCAACGGATCAAGCTTGCCAAAGAGCTCTCTCGACCCAGCACCTCTAAAACGTTGTATCTTCTTGATGAACCCTCTACAGGTTTACACTTTGATGACATCAAAAAAATGATCAAAATCCTCGAAAGGCTTGTCGACAAACAAAACACTGTTGTCGTGATTGAACACAATCTTGACCTAATCAAGATAGCGGACTGGATCATTGATTTAGGACCTAAGGGAGGAAAAGAGGGTGGCTTTATCATGGGAGAGGGCACCCCAGAGATGTTAAGTGAAAAAAGCTCCTTAACAGGGCAATTTGTAAAGGACTCCTTAAACGACTCTCTACAATTTTATACCCATGAGGTGGTCAGCGATGAAAAACCGATCACCCATATCGAGGTAAAAAATGCGACGCAAAATCACCTCAAAAATATCGATATCTCGATCGAAAGAAACGAGATCACCGCGTTCACTGGCCCGTCAGGTTCAGGAAAGTCCTCGTTAGCGATCCAAACTATATTTGCTGAGGGGCAAAGACGCTACTATGAGACTTTGAGTGCCTACGCGCGTCAGTTCATAGAGCAAAGCCCCAAACCTAAGGTGGAGTCTATCCAAGGCCTCTCCGCATCGATAGTGATTGAACAAAAAAGGCACGCAGGAAATCCCCGCTCCACAGTCGGCACAATCACCGAAATTTTAGATTACCTACGGATTCTTTACGCAAAAGAAGGGGTAGCCGTTTGCCCCGAAACAAAAGAGAGGCTTGTTCATGTTACCAAAGAATACATAGCTAATGAACTCCTCGACAAATATCCGAACGAAAAGTGTATTGTCTTGGCCCCCATAGTCCCTAAAAAAGAGGAGAGCTACAAAGAACTTTTTGAGCGCTACCAGAAAGAGGGTTTTTTGCGTGTACGTGTACAAGGGATCATTTATGAGCTTGCGGATGAGTACCCGACTCTAAGCGGCCTCAAAGAGAGCTGCGAACTTGTGATCGATAGAATTCAGATCCAGCCTTCGGGAAAAAAAAGATTGCTAGACGCTATTGAAACGGCGACACAAATCGATCCAAAGTCGATCCTCTTTGAACTTCAGTATGAAGCAAAGTCTAAAAAAGAGCGACCGCCTCTTCTCCATTATTACCTTGCCTTTTCTGCCCCCACCACAAAAAAAACCTATCCGAGAATAGAACCTAAGACGTTTTCGTTCAATGCTGATGAGGGGATGTGCACAACATGTGAAGGGATTGGATCTTTAAGCACTGTCGATATAAAAGAGGTACCCAAGCTTTTCAAAGCAACTCTCAAAGATATTTTAGATCAGGTTCTCAATTTTGCGTACAACCCAATCCGATCGATTCTCAAGCTTTTACAAGATGCAGGTATAGATCCAAAAGAGCGGCTGGATAAAATGTCTTCAATCCATCTCGCTTATGTTTTAGAAGGGGGAAAAATTCCAGGATCCCCTCTAAGGTGGATCGGTCTACAGCCCTTTTTTGAACGACTTTTTAGTTTTGGCAAACCGCAACAAAAAGAGGCTCTGTTGCCTCTTTGCCAGAACAAACCCTGCCCCAGTTGCAAAGGGACAAGATTGAATCCTTTGGCCTCCAACGTCCATATCGCCTCGGTAACTTTACCCGCGCTTTTACGCATGCCTATCGATGAAGCATACCTATTTATCTCCCAAATTCGGTCTGAACGGGACTTAAGCGAGGTTCTTAACCCCATTCAAGAGAAGCTCAAGCTGTTGATCCAAATCGGGGTAGAGTACCTTTCATTGGATCGGACATCGCTCACTTTGTCGGGAGGTGAGATCCAAAGAATCCACTTGGCAAGACAGTTAGGTGTCAATCTCAGTAACTGCCTATATGTCCTCGATGAGCCGAGTATTGGATTGCACCCCCATGATCACAAAAAGCTTCTGCAGGCTCTGATCCAGCTCAAAAACGAGGGAAATACCCTCCTTTTGGTAGAACACGATCCGATGACTCTAGAAATTGCAAAAACTATTTTTGAGTTTGGACCCGAAGGGGGAGAAAAAGGGGGGAGAATTCTTGCGAAGGGGAAATTGGAAGAGCTGAAAAAAGATCCCCTTAGCATTACTGGAAAAGTTTTACGAAAAGAGCTTTTTTATCATAGACAAAAATTGCCTATCGATTCCTCCACCGAATGGATACTGGTAGAAAATGCCACTAAATACTCCTTAAAAAAAGTTGATCTAAAAATCCCTAAAAACAGGCTAATAGCCCTCACTGGTGTATCGGGATCGGGTAAATCGACACTGATGCACGAGATTTTAGCCCCTATTTTGAAAAAAACCACCTCTTCAAGAAAACGTTTCGACAGCTTCACAATAGATGGGTGTCAAATCTCAAATATCAAAGAATTCAAGCATCTGATTCTTGTCGATCAAAACCCGATTGGAACGACATCAAGAGCCGATATCTGTTCTTACACGGAGCTTTTGGGGCATTTTCGCTCTTTTTATAGCGAGCTTAAAGAGGCGCAAGCCTACGGGCTAATGCCTCGCCATTTTAGCCCGAACCATATACAGGGTATGTGCACCGAGTGTTATGGTTTAGGGCATATTGAGGTCAAGCTGCAACTTCTTCCACCGGCCATAAAAATCTGCCCACTTTGCCAAGGAAAAAGACTCTCATTAATCGCACTTAAGATTAAGTACCAGGGATTGAGCCTTGGGGATCTTTTCCATATGCGCGCTGTAGATCTAGTGGATATTTTCTCTTTTCACCCCAAAGTTTCTGCAACGTTACAGCTTTTAATTGATGTGGGAATGGGACACCTTAAAATAGGGCAAGAGGTGCAAACTCTGTCTCATGGGGAATCGCAAAGGCTGAGATTTGTTAGAGAATTAATCACCCCAACAAAAGGGCCAAGCCTGATTTTTCTTGATGAACCCACAACCGGTTTGCATGATGCAGATATTTTGAAGCTTTTACCGATTTTTGATCGATTGATCGAGCGCGGTGATACCCTCCTTATTATTGAGCATAATATCACGGTTTTGAAAGAGGTGGATTACCTAATCGAAATGGGTCCGAAAGCTGGAAAAGAGGGGGGGGAAATTGTAGCCTTTGGCCCTTATGATGTGTTTGTAAAAAAACAGAAAGGGATTACAGCTCCCTATCTTTTGGATGTTTAAGTTCTTCTTACTATACATCCTCGGAGCTTTAGGGTGTCAAATAAATATTTTAATTTGATCAACTCTTCCCATAAAGGGGTGAGTCTGCTAGACTAATGTTCGAGGATTGGCTGAGCGGTACAGCTCGAACTGAGTCAGGGCGGGAACGCAGCAGCTATAAGAGCACTGACTGCGGCAGCCAATTCCTCTTTTTCTTAAAATAGATCCCACTCCAAACTTATTGTTGCACCGTAGAAAACATAGTGATTTTTTCTGTCTATGGATGATCTTTGAAAGCCTCTACCCGGTTGCGAAAGGGCTGAACCAAGGTAGTTTAACCACTGACCTCCAAAAGCCCCCTTGATTCTCAAACTGTCAAAAAGGTTGATTCCTAAAAAAACATCTCCTTGAAAGATTGTGCTGGGCCACACATTCTTAGCCACGTAACTGAAATTTTGCATCGCGCTTTCAGGAATACTTTGCGAAACAGTAGACACCTGTTTATAAATGTCTGCATAGACTCCAAAAGAGCCCCTCAATCCCCAGATAAAAGGCTCGGGCGTTCCAATCCATTCGCCATAAGCTCTCAGCCCAGCGAAATGGTTTGTGGATTGGATCGAGTATTCCTTTAAAAAAGTCACAGAACTTATTGTTTGGTCTAACTTATCCTGTAGATAAATATAAGATGGACCTAAAAGTCCTCTCACTCCGAAAAATTTGTCATAAAGAGGGGAAATATTCCATAAAAACAAAAGATCCGCCGATTCGTAGCGCATTTTATAATCCTCAATGACCTGAGACGCACCTGTGAAAAGGATGGGTGATGAGGGGGTAATAGCTAGGCTATAAGTAAATGCGTTTGATGTAGTGGAGATTGCATAAACGCGACTCCACTCCAAAAGTCCTAAATATCTCCCCTCAATGCCGTACTCATCGGTAGGCAAAATCGCCACTCTTGCAAATAGGCCGGGAACCCACTGATGGATTCTAGCCAGATCCTGCGCATTGATGATGGGTGTCTCGACACCAGCTTGAATTTGATAGGTTAAAGTTGTCAAAGGAAGACTTTGCCGTGTCCAGGGTGTGATTCCAGCCTCTAGTTCTAAATGCTTTACCTCAGCTGAAATACAACCAAAACCCCATATACAAAATAGTAAAAAGCGTTTCATGCAAAATCCTTCTACAAAAAAATCTTAAAAAATCTAAAAAACTTCAAGAGAGGTCCTAATTATTCCAGAAACGATTTTTTCTGAAAGTTCTAAAAG
>CAYFOX010000010.1:15997-19561 GCA_964344875.1 uncultured bacterium | reverse complement strand
CAGTTTGATTTTGCGCTCTAAATCTTTAGGAGATAAAGAAAGCTCTTTTTCCACCTCTTCAATCTCTGTTTCCAATTCTTGAAAAAATGTCTCTTTAAGTGTTTCGGTTTTCTCACGCATCACTGAGGTCGGTTCGATGTTATGCAAAAGATTATACTCTTGCTGAATCTTTCTCCTATTTTGCGTGATCTCAATTGTCTCCTGAATCGATTTAGTTATCGTATCTGCATACATGACCACCCGCCCTTCTTTATTACGCGCAGCTCGACCGCAGGTCTGAATCAACGAAGTTTTAGATCTTAAAAAGCCCTCTTTATCTGCATCCAAAATCAATACCAAAGAGACTTCAGGAATATCTAACCCCTCCCTAAGGAGATTGATCCCCACTAGAACATCAATTTCTTTCACGCGTAGCTGTTTGATGATTTTCACTCTCTCAAGAGTATCAATATCCGCATGTAGATATTGAGTTTTGATCCCTATCTCTTTCATGTATTTTGTGAGATCCTCAGCCAATTTTTTTGTTAAAGTTGTCACAAGGATTCTATTTCCCTTTTCGATCTCTTTTTGGATCTCACCAATCGCATCATCCACTTGATACATAGCCGGTTTCACCTCAATTAAGGGATCTAAAAGGCCCGTTGGGCGGATAATTTGCTCCACAACTCTCCCTTCAGCATCCTCTAGCTCGTAGGGGCCCGGGGTTGCGGAGACGTAGACGATATTTTGCACTTTTTGTCGAAATTCGTCGAATGAGAGGGGGCGGTTATCAAAAGCTGAGGGGAGACGAAACCCAAACTCAATCAAGGGAACTTTTCTTGCTTTATCCCCGTTGCGCATAGCGCCAATCTGGGGAACTGTTTGATGCGATTCATCGACAAATAGTAAGAAATCTGCAGGAAAATAGTCTAAAAGACATGAGGGGGGATCTCCCGGTTTACGGTTTGAAAAAGCCCTGGAGTAATTTTCAATCCCTTTGCAAAAACCGATTTCCCGAATGAGCTCCAGATCGTAAAGAGTTCTCTCCCGTATACGATGCTCCTCAAGCGGGCGCTGATTTTCTAAATAAAAGGCCCTCCTCTCTTCAAGCTCTTTTTTGATTAAACCTATCGCATCCTCTTTCACCTCTTCGGGCATGACATAGTGTGATCCAGGAAAGATAGTGACTTTCTCTTCTCTCTTTATCACACGGGCTGTCAACGGATCGATTAGGCTCAGCCTCTCAATTTCATCCCCAAACAGTTCCACCCTGACAGCGATATTCTCTTCATAGGCAAGGGCTACCTCAACAACATCTCCGCGGACCCTAAATTGGGATCGGGTCAACTCCAAATCGTTCCTCTTATAGTGAATCTCAACTAGTTTCAGCAAAAGATCATCCCTATCGATTTTCATCCCTACCTGAAGCTTGAGCTGCATGCGGGCAAAATAATCGGGAGCACCTATACCATATATGCAGGATACCGATGAGACTATGATGACATCTTTTCTCTCAATCAGGGACTTGGTAGCCGATAGGCGCATCCGCTCGATCCGGTCATTGATGGCTAGATCTTTTTCTATGTACGTATCGGTTCTAGCAATATATGCCTCTGGCTGATAATAGTCATAATAGGAGACAAAATACTCCACAGCATTATGGGGAAAAAAGGTTTTAAACTCCTGGTAAAGCTGGGCAGCAAGGGTCTTGTTATGTGCCAAAACTAGTGTCGGTTTTTGGACATTTTGGATCACATTCGCCATTGTAAATGTCTTCCCCGAGCCGGTGATCCCTAAAAGAACTTGAGCATCTACCCCCTCTTTTATCCCCTCAGTAAGATATTGAATGGCATGAGGTTGATCCCCTTTTGGCTCGTACACACTTCTTAAAAGAAATTGATCAACCGCCACCCAAAACCCCCATCATCGAGGCGAGTTGGTAGCCCATGACAAACAAAGCAAACAGGAATAAAAGGGCAAATACCCCTTTCCCCCCAGGAACCATAAATCCCGCAGTATGCCCCCTTTTGTAACGCTTAACCCAACACATCCAAACTGGGAAGACCCCAAAAAGGAGCATGGCACAAATTCCACCTGCGAAATTAAGAGCGCTAAAAAAAAGATTTGGACCTAAAATTGCGACAATTAGAGGGGGAAGCAAAGCGAGACACGTGATGGGAAAACTCTCTTGTCCCTCTTTTAGTTTTACCTTTGTTGCATCTTGTAGAAAATGGACAAGGCTCATCGACTGCGCTAAGAAAGAGGTCATGATCGCAAAAAAGGCCAACGCGTTGCTAAATAAAGAAACAGTTGGATTGGAAAGAACCAAAGACATCGACTGTGCAGCATCAACACCCTTTTTATAACTCTGCATCAATCCGTTTTCCCCACCAACCGGTATTGTACCTAGAGCAACCCACTGCCAGACAAGGTTCACAATCAGCGTTATCAAAACCCCAATTACAATTGAAAGGACCACTTTTTTGGTGTCATTAGCAAAATGTTTGACCAACGAAGGAACCATATTGTGAAATCCAAAAGAGATGATCATGATAGGGACAGCCGGCAGTAAAAAAATCCAGCTTACGCGTGAGTAAAGGGCTGGTTCCACATATTTTGCCCCTAAAAAAATCAATCCGCAGTAGGCTAAAATTTTGAACACCATAAAAAATCGATTTAGCATATCGACAGGGGTAGTTCCCCGATAGACAACCGCGCCAAATAGAATCACAAAAAAAAGGCTTCCTGCCCATTCGGGAATATTCACCCCCAAAAAATGTTCTAGAAGGAGCGAAGAGTGGTGCCCTGAGAGGGCCGTATAAGCAACTAAGAGCGCGTAAAATAAAAAAAGATAGGTGACCCAGCACAAAAATCTTCCGACTTTTCCCAGGGAAAAACCGCACATAGTACTTAAGTTCACAGGGTGGGAAAACTCCTGCTGCACCTCGACCAATAAAAGGGCAGTGAAGGTCATAAAAAAAGCGGCCACAACAAAAAGTATGAGTGAGGGAAAAAACCCTACAAGCCCCGTCATAATCGGCAAACCCAACATTCCGGCACCTACGCAACTTCCCGTTACTAGTAATGCCCCGCCAAAAATACTTGGAGAAGATTTAGCTACCATGGTGAGCCCCCTTTTTCTTCAGATTTCTCTCCTCTTGAGCAAGCCTGCCGATTGCATGCTCACTAAAATCGACAAAACTCAAAAGTCCGGCGAGCTCTTCAAAATTTTCTATCACAAGTCTGGTCATCTCTTGTGCTACCCTCCTATATTCCGGATGCCCCTGGGGAGTGGAGCGCAATTCGGCCATCCACTGCAGAGCCCGTAAATTGATTTTCATGTACCAGCGGATATTGTAAGCCATCGGCACAGCATACTGCGCTTGGAGAGGACACACCTTTTGGAGTTGATCAAAAAAAAGCTTTGCTTGATCCAAGGCATTTCTGTAGATAGACTCCATTTCGGTTCCCAAAATCTCCTCCGGGACAAAATAACCAAGAGCACAGTCCAATTTTTGTCTTTGTTGCGTCAAAATACGGTGTCGATGCAAATCCCTGTAACAGCCAAAATCGGCTACCACTTCG
>CAYFOX010000010.1:11561-15987 GCA_964344875.1 uncultured bacterium | reverse complement strand
AATCTAGGTGCTCTAAAGCTCTTGGTGACTTATGTCGACGATTTTTTCGCAAATCTCCCAAAGAGGAAAGAAGCCCTTTTTTCTTTTCTTTAGACATTTTTCGGATAAAGGAGAGTATTTCAAGATACGCCTGATCTGTCTCCTCATACAAGAGCGCAGCAAGAAGCTGGTCGATCTCCTCTTGGGCAGGAGCATGCACCAGCTGAACCTTAAACCCTTTAGATTTTGGCAAACAAGGGGGTTTTTCCAGCTTTTCTGTAAACTCTTTTAGATCTCTCATATACCCTTCAAAAGCCTTAAAGTGCCGATGCTCCTTTTCTGCCCTTTTTACAAAAGAGGGGATCACTTTGCTCAATTCTAAAAATCCCTTTTCTGCAATCGACTGCACCTCTTCGAAAGGGTGTAAACGCATCTTCATTAAAAGAGACTCGAAAAATCTGCCGTTTCCGTAAAAACCCAAATTAGTGAGTGTTGCTGCGGGAAGAAGCCCCCTAAGGCAATCAAAAACTAGAGCACGCACCGAGGTGCGCCATGCTGCCTCAGAAGTTCCCTCCCGTAAAGGATACAATTTTTCAATCCTTTCGGTCATTGGGGGAATCAGAGATGAGTATGTAGCAAATAATGCATCCATCTGCTTTTCATACTCGTCTCCTAGCAAAGACTCTAGAATAGTTTTGTCCCTGTAGTAGCGGTATTTCCCCTCTACTTTATCATCAAACGGTATGTACCTAGTCGATTTTTCTAAGGGAGACCCCCCAATTCTGGCATCTTCTAGAATTTTAGTAGCAAGCATGGAGACGCTCTCAAAAGCTAAATGAGCACCCCCCAGTTCTGCCACAGAATCGTCTCCGTAGCCATCCAAAATACGATCGTAAAAATCGACAGCCTTTTGTATGTTGAGTGAAGAAAGATCGCCCCCTCCCCCTTCAAAACCTGCCTCTTGATTTTGCAAGAATTCTTTTAAGAGTAATTCTCTAAGACCAAGCTTGGATCGGGAATAGCGGGAAAAAAGAGCCACCTTAATTAACTTAGGTAAATTTTGCAAAACAAAAAGATTTTCCTCGGTATTGGATACGAAAGGAGTTAAAAAGTTTTTAGGATCTTGCATACACACCTAAGCTTTAAAGGAAAATTTTTCTTAAAACACTCCCCCCTCATTCTATCAAAGGCACTTATTGAAAAAAAAGAATGCGCAAAAAATAGGGGGCTATCCCGTGCAGTCTAACCCACCTTGGGATTCTTGAGCAACCCGACAGCAACAACGTTTGCATTTATTAATTTCTTCAGTTTATACTACTCGCTACACTCAGTATTGAAGGTTTCTAAAATGGAATATCTCAAGCAGTTTCAAAAACATATTTTTGACAATCAGCTAGCTCCCCTTGTTTCTCTCTGGCAAGAGTATAGTTTTTGTGATGAAGTCGATCCGAATGAACTCAAAGCCATCCTTAACTCTCTTTCCCAAAGCCCCTTTGCAGTCTCTTTTGGCAAATACGCCGAAGACATTCTGACCCTATGGGAAAAAATTCCTGAAGGTGAGGAAAAACGTTCGATCCTAAGACATCTTGTGGATTTACAGACGACCAATACCGACACTCTAAGGGCAATAGTCGAACAGGATATCTCCACTCACTATCAAAAAGATCCTAACTTCTCAAAACTGTTGAAAATTCTTGGGGGAAAAGATCGCCCCACTTTTCAGGGAATCCTTTCCCATTTGGAGCTTCTCACCCACCTTAAACCGGGCAATTTTTGCTTTCACACAAAAGGCTGGGGTGTTGGCGAGGTACTGGATGTCTCTTTCGTGCGCGAGCAAGTCACCTGCGAGTTTGATTTCGTGGCGCAAAAAAAAGACCTCTCTTTCGTGAATGCACTCAATTGTCTCATTCCCCTTCCCAAAACCCATTTCCTCTCCATGAGATTCGGCACTCCCGACAAATTGGAAGCGATGGCCAGAAAAGAGCCTGTCGAGGTGATCAAAAAACTTTTGAAAGACCTTGGGCCAAAAAATGCGCAGGAGATCAAAGAGGAAATGGCTGATCTGGTCATCCCTGAAGAGGAGTGGCAAAAGTGGTGGCAATTAACGAGGAATAAACTCAAAAAAGACCCACAAATCACACTCCCCTCCTCGCTTCACGAGCCCTTCATGCTTTCAACCGTGACTGTATCTTTTGAAGAGCGATTGATTACCCAGCTTGAAGAGCGCCCGGATGCAGATACCCTAATCGAGATGACGTACTCATTTTTACGCGATTTCCCGCAAGCTACAAAAAACCAGGATTTCAAAGAAAAAATCCGCGCCCATCTCACAGATGCGCTTGTGAAGCAGGATTTAACCGACGGCCAAGAGCTTTCTATATTCTTTATTTTAGAGGATCTCTATGGAGACACCGAGGCAAAAAGTATCGAAGCTCTTGTGAAAAAAAATCTGGATGCCGTCGAGATCTTAGATAGGATACACATCATCTCTTTTAAGAAAAGATATCTGCTTTCTTTAGAAAAATACCGTGATGATGCAGTGGAACTTTTTAAAGAGCTCCTGCTTAAAGTCGACCTGTCGCAGCTTAGAGATTTCCTTTTAAATGCTCTCGTGAAAAAAAAGGCTACCGCTCAAATCACCGAGGTAATCGAAAAACTCGTACACTCCCCCGATAAGCACGCAGAAGCTTTCCTCTGGTTTTTTGAAAATATTCTGAAATCCGATACCCTCCCGTTCTCGGATAATTCAGGAAACCAAAGACTTTTTGAGGCCCTCTTTACCCTATTGAGCAAAGTAGAAAATTTTGCGATGGCAAGAGACATCACTAAGAAAATCCATGGATTTATCACAGGGCAAAGGTTTCAACTCATTCGCAATCTTTTCCAAAACTGTTCGGTTGCAGAACTCAAAGAACTTTTGCTTTTGTCAACAAAATGCCAATCGCTAAGCTCGCACGAATTAAAAACTCTTCGCTCTCTTGCAGAGGTTGTCCACCCTTCTCTAGCAACACAAGAGAGTGTGGATGAGGAAACGGTTGTATGGACAACCGAAGTAGGATACCACAAAATCAAAAAGCGGATCGAACAGATCGTTCAGGTCGATACCCTAGAAAACGCCAAAGAGATTGAGGTTGCCCGTTCTTATGGAGATTTGAGGGAAAATTCCGAATTCAAGTTTGCTCTGGAAAAGCGGGACCGTTTACAACATGAGCTAAGAAGTCTTTCCAAAGAGCTTAACCACTTGCGTATCCTTACCGACGAGGACATCGACACCTCTCGCATTGGAGTCGGCATACAATTCGATGCAGTCGGACCCAATGATGAGAAAATTCACTTCAAAATTCTTGGCCCCCACGATGCCGATGCAGACCACCACATACTCTCCTACAAATCAAAATTTGCCAAGGATCTTGAGGGTCGGCGAAATGAGGACACCTTTGAAATGAACGGGAAAACCTTTACGATTCAAAATATACGAAGCTGTTACCACCAAAAGAAGGGGTAATTAGAGCTTAGAGCTATTTAGTTTGTGGTAGGTACAGAACAGATGCCCTGAAGGAAAGAGAAATCCTTTAGGGGCTTTTTTAAGTGTTCTTTAAAAGAGGATGAAAATGTTGAAGCTTTTGATTGCAACTCGAAATGGGGGAAAGGTACGTGAGTTTAAAGAGCTGTTAAAAAAATATCCTTTTGACATCTTTACTCTAAAAGATTTTCCCCACTATTTAGAACCACCGGAAGATCAAGACACTTTTGAAAAAAATGCCTTAAAAAAAGCGCAACACGCTGCCGATCAGCTCCAAATTTTAACCCTGGCTGATGATTCTGGTCTTGTTGTTCCGGCACTTGAGGGGCAACCCGGTATCCTCAGTAGACGTTTTGCCGGATCTAATGCGACAGATGCTGAAAACCGTAATAAATTAAAATCCCTTTTAAAAACGCTTCAGGATGCGGAAAGAAACGCCTATTTTGCCTGCTCAATCGCCCTATGCCAGCCAGGAAAGTGTCTTAAAATTGTCTCGGGTCAGTGTGAGGGAGAGCTTCTTTTAGAAGAGAGAGGATCTCAGGGTTTTGGGTATGACTCTCTATTTTTAAAGTATGATTATAATAAAACATTTGGAGAGTTGGATCAAGATATCAAAAACCGTGTCTCCCACCGTCGTAAAGCTCTAGATAAACTCGATCACATCTTAACGAATATCATTGATGCTGCTACATGCGTTTCTTGATTGATGGCTACAACCTCCTTTTTCGGACTTTAGATTTTAGAGAACAGAGTCTAGAAAAACAACGTGCACAGGTAATCCCCTTTTTATGGGATCTTTTTGAAGGGACAACACATCATATCGATGTAGTTTTTGATGCAGATCCCAAAAACTTTTTTTCCATAAATAATCACCGAGATCCCCCATTCCATCTTCTTTTTTCCCCTCCTCCCCTCAATGCCGAT
>CAYFOX010000010.1:8433-11551 GCA_964344875.1 uncultured bacterium | reverse complement strand
CATCTTTTAGCCTCGGTCAAGGAGCTATCGATCCCGATTTTAACTGTCGAGGATTTTTTAGCCCTATTTAGGATGAAAAAAAATAAGAAGAAGAGATTGGATAAGCCTCAAATCACTCAATCAAAAGAAAAAATCGCAAAATACATCGACATTTTTGAAAAAAGGGCGAATGATCCTAAAACCTTTGAAGACCTCTGAATTCAAAAAATCTCGAGTTAGTAAAGATCTTTTAACCCCTTGAAATCGTAAAGCCGATTCGACAATTACTTTGCTCGACTCCACTATAGCCACATGCGAAGAAGTTAGTACTAAATCTAAAGGCCGCAACTGTTTAATATCTGTTATTTCGATCCTCTCCCCTACTTGATCCAACATGGAGCAATTTCTTAAGGTTGCCCCCTCACAAATTTGAAAAAAAAGGCCTGAACAATCGACCCCCTCTAATATCCAGTCCTTTCTATGCTCATCATTTAAGGACCTGTTCGGGGGAAAATCCTCTAAAAGCCGCGGTATCCCCTTCTGATAATTTGCACCGTAAATATAACGAACCCCGTCAGGGACTCTTCTTAAATTATCCAGAGCTTTCTCATAGGAGGGGAGAAAAAATTCTCTTTGGCCATTCATCGATAAATGTCTTCCATCCGCATAAAGCGGATGAGCTACCTTGTAATGCGGGGTCCTGACTTGGAAGAATCCGTTAGGGATTTCTTTTACTAGCTCAATTTTAGATCCAGGGTAGAGAACCATTTCGATCCCCTCTAGAAGCCCTTTACCATTTTTTTTCGGGTAATCCTTGTAGAGGCTCAACACATTTTTCTGCCGATACAAGGGGATAAAATCCCTATTGGTAACTTTTTTCATACTTTACCCTTTTTAAAAAATCCTTGCAAAATGTCATAAGAACACACATAGTATTTAAAAATTTGACCATCATATTATGCGTATAGATCGACACGTTCTTTTTTCCTTTATAGCATTTTTTTTCCTTACCATGTGCTCTAGCGGCCCAAAAGATCAGGTTAAACTCTCTTTAAATATTGTAGCAGAACCCCACTCTTTAGATACGCGGCGTTTACGTACCCTTAATGATATCAACATAGCAAATATGATCTATGAGGGGCTTTTTAGAAATACAAAAGAGGGTTTGATCAACGCTTTGGCTGAAGACTATAGTGTGGATGAAACGGAGACTCTTTACCGCTTCAAATTAAAAAAATCGTTTTGGTCAAACGGTAAACCTATCTTAGCGCAAGATTTTGTTCGCGCTTATAAGAGTCTGCTTCACACAGATTTTCCTAGCGACTATGCCTTTTTGTTTTACTACATTAAAGGGGCAGAGCGGATAAAAAAAGGGCGCCAGGATATGGATAGCTTGGGCGTAAAAGCATTAGACGATACTATTTTAGAATTTCAACTCGTCCACCCCATCCCCTTCTTTCTAGAGTTGCTTGCTCTCCCCATTTTTTTCCCCATGCCAAGTGGAGAGGGGGTCTACAATGGCCCTTTTTGTCTGTATAATTGGTTCCACAACTACCAAATTACCCTTACAAAAAACTTGCACTATTGGGACAAAGGGAGTGTGCATATCGATAAAGTCGAGCTTCACATGTGTGATAGTGAGACGGGGTTGCAGCTTTTTGAAAAAGGGCAACTGGATCTAGAAGGATCCCCATTTGGAGCGATTCCCCCCGATAGTAGAGATGCCCTCACCCACTTGGGAAAGCTAACTACCCACCCTATTTTAGCCACTCAATGGATACGGGTAAATACTAGTAGGGATGAGTTATCCGAGCCCTTGTTCAGAAAAGCAATCGCTACCGCGATCCATCGCAAAGACCTTTGTGAACACATTTTGTTCAACTCGCAAACCCCCGCTTTGAGAATCTGTCCGAATACTTTTTCAAAAATCCAATACCAGGATGGAGGAAAAGAGGCGGCTAAAGAGCTTCTCAATCGATGTCCACAAACACGTACATTCACTCTCTCCTATGCCTTTTCCCCTTTAGCCAATCGTATCGCTCAGGCGATCCAGTCTCAATTAGACGCGGTGGGAATTCAAATTCAGCTCGAGCGTTTGGAGCCGAAAGTTTTCTTTTCGAGGGTATCCAAAAAAGACTACGATCTTGCATTGGGTAACTGGATTGCAGATGTCCCCGACCCTCTAAACTTTTTACAAAATTTTAGAACCTCGGATACGGGTACAAACAACACTTTTTGGGAGGATCCTCAATTCAAGGAGCTGATTGATAAAGCACTCTTTTCTAAAGGGGAACAAAGGGTTCGGTTATTAGAGGCTGCCGAGGAGATTCTCCTTGAGGCATCTCCGGTCATCCCGCTCTATCAGATCTCCATGCAATATGTAAAAAATCCCCATTTAAAGGGGATCCATATAAGTAATCTTGGGCTTATTGATATAAAAGGGGCCTATTTTTCAGATGAAGATTGACAACCGAAACAATCAGATTTAGTATCCAAGATATGTTTAAATGGGCTCCTTTATTCGTAGGCTTTTCTCTTTTTAGCCAAACTTTAAGACTCTTTAATGATTCTGCTTTTGATCTACACTGTACGATTTATGCCTGGGATGGAACAAGGTTGGAGACTTTAGACCTTGGCCCACAGGTAACACTTGTGTGGGAGCTTGGGTATAGTGGATTCGAAAAAAATCCCAGCTGGACTACAACCCCTTTTCGGGTCTCTTTTTTTTGTGATACTGGAGATCTTTTTGGAGCCTGGCCTGAGGTCCCAAGCGGCGCCCTCATTAACGCTATGGGCTCCCCTCAAGGGCCTAAAGGATGTAAAATCCAAAACCCGAAAAATGAAGAGCCTAATCAAAATACCAGACCGTTTATTGAATACTAGTTTTTTCTAAAAGACAATAATTGTATCGACTTTTTCATCCCAAGGATCCTCAGGCAAACTTAGACAAAGCTGCTCTTTGTAGACAATAGATATACGCCCTACTTTAGAATCCAGCTGTTTCAAAAACCGGTCATAATATCCTTTTCCTCGGCCTAAACGACGAAAAGAGAGATCTACTCCCAAGCAGGGGACAAGAACTGTTTGTATCTCGTTTGCCGTTTTTGGAATCGATTTGTGACAAATGGCTGTATTCCAT
>CAYFOX010000010.1:0-8423 GCA_964344875.1 uncultured bacterium | reverse complement strand
CTTTAAAAGGCTCTAGGTCTAGGACCTTTATCACCCGAAGCTGATCCCCATCAATTTCCGGTAAAAAAAGACGCCCCTCATCCCATAAAATCTTGTTGAGCCGTGCAATATTACACTCCTTTTCCATCGGTAGATAACTCAGCACATTCCCGATTAAAAAAGGGGATACTCTCTCTACAAAATCTTCAGGAAGTCTTGGCTCATGGGGAATTAGCTCCCTAATTTTTTTTCTGAATCCACTTTTATTCATGAAAAGGGAGCCCTTTTTTGTAAGGAATCTTTTTTAGAAAGTTTCCTTTAGCGTCATACAAAGTAGCTATCCCCTCCCCCTCTTTTACCCTGGATACTGGCTCTTGATCCCCCTTTTTATAGTAGCGTCCCGACAAAAGAATATCGTTTTCATACTCTTCAATCAACATACGTGAGCCGTCTTTGTACCAAGCAAAGGCTGTCCCCTCTTTTTTATTTCCAGCATACATCCTTTCGCTCTCAACTATCCCTTCCTCGTACCAAGACTGGACAATTCCGTGAATCTGATCGTTTTCCCAAATGATTCTTAATTTTAGTTTGTTGCTAGGATGAAAAAAGCACTCTTCACCCTCTTTGACCCCATTTTTTTGCATTATGGTATGCTCTAAACCCCCTTTGGGATTGAAAAAACTCACTTTCCCCTGTGGGATGCCACCCGAAATTTCCTCTGTAGAAAACAGTCTCCCCTTTTCAAAAATTGTCCGTACCCCTTCCCCATTTGTCACTTTAGAGACAAGTTCGCCATCGATTGATCGGTACTCTGCCTCCAAAAGCCTCCCTTTAGAAAATTCTTCACGGGTTGTCAACCCATCAAACTGGGGCCCAAACCAGGATTTTCCCTCCTTTTGCCCCCGAACATATGCCACAGAGCCAACCAATTCTCCCGTTGAGGAGAAGTACAGCTCTTCCCCCTCAATCAGGCCAGAAATAAATGGGGTGGTTTTCCAAATAGATCCCTCATCACGATAATAGGTGCTTTTCCCCTCTAGAACACCCTTGGCGTACGCAACTGTTGCCTTAAGATTTCCGTTTTCGTAGTAGACTTTTGATACCCCGTCAAAAACCCAGCTTTCCTGAGCGACGTAGGAGAGGTCTCCTACCCCTTCAATAACCTCGGCCTCCAGCTTTAAACTCCCATTTTCAAAAAATTCTCTGTAAGCCCCTTTTGCGCGCGAAGAGACCACCTCTAAAAATTGCATGATCTGCCCATTTTTATGGTAAGAGAGTACTTTAGATGAGGAAAACCCTTTGTGCTTATAGTGACAGGTGACCTTTTCATAGGGTTGCGGGTCTAAAAAATTGACACCTTCAAACTTTTTTAACCTCTCTGGTTGCGATATCGTCTCTTGCACCCCATTTCTATCCATTAGCTGGATAGAGACTAATTCTTGTTCATTTGTAAGGTTTTTTTGCGCACAACTAGCCAAAAAAAATAGAAAAATGAACCCAAAAAATCTCATAACGCCCCTCTTTTCTCGGTAATTTTAGCATCTACAAGATAAAATGTCCCAAACGGATTTTTCGTTTTTTTAATATGGAAATATGGAAAATATAAATCCCCCGCTCCAAGTGAGGAAAATCCCTCCTGTGAGCGCTCTTCAATCTTTTTTAAAAAACTGAGCAGATCTGTTTGATCCATTAAAATCGGTTTCTCGAAACTCTTTTCGATATTCATGTAGGGGCTTTGGATTCTTGTTTTTCCATTCTTGAGGAAAATTTTTTGATCCAAAACTTTTTCATCCACAAATGGGAGTCTTTTTAAAGGGGGGAATTCCTCTATTTTCCTCTGCAAATCTAAAAGAAATGTCAACGAAGAGAGGGCCTTTTCTAGATCAAAGCTCTGTTTTTGGGGATATTCCTGAAAAAAAACCTCGTAGCGCCCCTTTTCCACGAAAGCACCAAAAAGCCTTCCTTTCTTCTCCTCTAGAGATTTTTCCCATCCTGCATAAGATGTCTGGAATATTAGGACAGCTATTAAGGCCGCTAAAATAGGGATTAGAGGAAATCCAAAAAATTGCACCCAAAAAAACTTTTTTTTCTCAAATAGGAATTTTGAGGCTAAAAGTTCCCTTTTTTCCCTCAGATACAGGCTGCATTTTTGAAAAAATGGATGCGGAAATTTTTCTGACCGACTGCTCATATTTTTCCATTTGTTGACTCTCCCCATCGATACGAAATCTCATCTCTAAATAGGGTTTTTTTTCTATCAGTTCCTGTTTGACTTCGCATTCTAATAACTCAAGCCCAAAAGGCTCTAAAGAACTACTTAGCTCCTTCAGCAGGGAACTGATTTTTTTCGCATTTTTTGTGGGCTGTTTTGGAAAATCCTCCAACTGCTGATACACAAGAATTTCCCGTTCGATCTGTTTGCCTTTCGATTGTGTATGTATTGCAAAAAAAATACACAATGAGGCCAACAATAAGCCTAGAAGAAAAGAGACATTTTTGCTTTTTTTTAGAAGCTCTTTTTGAAAATCCTCATTTTCTAAGGGGTCATGAAAAAATACCCCCTCAGTATCTAAAGCTTCTATACCAGCTCCAACTGCAAGAGCCTCTATTGGCAAAAGTTCTTTTGTTAGGTGCCCGTTTGATTCACCCAAAGAATCTATAGGACTTAGATAAAAAATTTTTTCTAATCCCCAGTGTTTTTGGATAGCCTCGTGATTTTTAGGAGAGGAATCGACCGTTGCAAAAGCCAACCAACGATTGGGGGTATAGTGCAAACATAACGTCTGTTTTTCCCGATCCACCAACACTAATGCAGATTGTTTGACCCCTTTAAAATCACGCAAGTAACGAAAAAGGGCTTGCTCAGAGGTTGTTAGAAAATCAAACTCTTTTTTTAACGGCTCTAGTACTTTTTTTTCGACTAAATGCACCTCAACACCTTGAGGGACCTCTTTAAAAGAAACTATTAACAACTCCAGATCAAGCATCAAATCGTTAGATAGCCTTGTAAATAGAAGTTTTTTTTGCGTATGTCTCTTTGCTTTTGGTAAAGGATAGAAACGCACCTTAGTCTCAAAAAAATCGACTGCAAGGGCTTTAACTGGCTTTTGCTGAGGTGTTAAATTCTCTTTTTGACAAACAGTAAAACTAGATTCCTCCTTGGCCACAAGGGTCTTCAACAGCTCTGCTCCAAAAAAAGATATCCCAAGCGCTTTCATAGATTTCGATAATCGGTTATTCTAGATGGTGTTTATTGAGGCAGCTTCCTGGAAAATGTCGTAGTGCGTTTTTGAAATTAGGGGGCGCGCGCTCTATCAAAAAGAATAGCACAATTTAAGGATAAGGACCAATATGCTTTCTTGGATTGACCCCTTACTAACTCTTTATGGGTTTTGTCTTATGCTTCGAATCATTCTATCTTGGCTACCAGAACTCAGAAAGTACGCGCTGGCCACCTGGATAGAAAAAATCACCGATCCTTATCTCCTTTTTTTTAAAAAACAGATCCCTCCCATCGGAGGAATTCTTGATCTGTCACCCCTATTTGCCCTTTTTCTTTTACAAGGGTTGCAAACCCTTCTGAGGCATATTTTATGATCAAACCCTTAACTCTGAAAAAACTTCATCTCCCCTCAAATGTTTGGTACGCACCCCTTGCTGGTTGCTCGGACTACCCTTTTCGTCGCATGAGTGCCAAATACAAACCGGGACTGATGTTTACAGAGATGTGTAAAATGGAGGCTTTGGTGCGTAAGGAGTCCTCAACTTATCGGTTTCTGGATTTTGACCCTTCCATGCACCCGATCGGGGCACAACTATGCGGTTCCGATCCCAAAATAGCTCCTGCGGCAGCTAAAATCGTCGAAGACCTTGGTTTTGATGTAGTGGATTTAAATTGTGGCTGTCCGGTGGATAAGGTAACCAAAGACGGTAGCGGGTCGGCCCTTTTAAAAACTTTAGACAAACTTTTTCTGATTTTAAGTGCAATGGTCAAAAGTGTAGAGATTCCGGTTACAGTGAAAATTCGTGTGGGATGGGACGAAAAAAATCTGATCCATTTAAAAATGGTTGAACTGGCGGAAGCTGCCGGTGTAACTGCTTTGACAATCCATGGGCGGACCCGCGAGCAGGGCTATAGGGGTTTTTCGAACAGGGACCTTATACAAGAAGCCGCTCATCATGCAAAATCTATCCACATCATCGGAAATGGGGATATCTTTGACCCACAATCGGCAAAAGATCTTCTGGATAGGGGTTGTAGCGGAATCCTTGTTGCTAGAGGGACCATGGGTAAACCCTGGATTCATCAGGAAATTGTAGAAACCCTAAACGAAAATAAAGAATTTCAGGTGACCCCCTGGCTTATTAAAAATACCTTGTTAGAGCACTACCAGGAGATTGTGGATTATGAAACTCCGCGTAAAGCTCTACTCAGTCTACGGCGAGTTGCTTGTTGGTATCTAAGAGATTTACAAGGAGCTAAACAGCTTAGGGATCTTGTGAATCGCTCACAAACACTAGACGAGATGTTTCGTCATCTGATCTCTTTTGATTTCTCCTCTCTTACATTTGAAAATGGGGAATTGGAGTCTCAAAAAACAGATTCTATTGAGAGTGAATCAAAATGTAACGCCGGCCTGTAAGATCAAACCTTGCAGTCCATACCCCGCTCCAGTTTCCCCTCTAAAAGCCCCCTCTGGGGTGATTGTACGGATTAAGTTGAAGTAGTAAGCTGTTTCATACGAAATTTGAAAATTAACCTGACTTTCGCTCCCAACCGACAAATAACAATATTCTAAACCAATTAGATAGCGCATGGAGGGGGCAAACTGGTACATCCCATTTTGAACAGCAGCCTCCCGCGCATCAAAAGTTCCGGTTCCTATCACTCTTTTACTAAAGGTTGCAGTTCTAGAAAAAGAATTTCCGTACGTGATTGCACCATATCCATTAGCTAGAAAATAAAAATGGCTCCCCAGGTCCCAGCGGGAGGTTAAAGCTATACTTGGACCTAATCCCCACCAAGAAAATTTTTGATAATTTTGAAAAAACCCTCCGAGATTCGACACATAGCCTGTAGTGGTATCACCGACAGCATTGGAAAATACACTTAGCTGTCTTCTTTGGAAGAAATTAGCTTCAAACCCTAATTGGGTTGTATATTCCAAACTGGGCGTAATCATGCTAGGACGTGATAGGTTAAGCCGAAAATTGTTTAGAGAGGTGTTTGTCCCCATGTCTAGGTTCGAAAAAATAACAAATAAGGGGAGTTTTTTATCAACTAGGGTATTTGCATAAGCAGAGGGACTAAATCCCTGCCCATAAGGCACTTTTGTCCCTGAATTAGCCACAGCTTTATAGAAATTGTACTCAGTACGCACAACCCATTCGGTTTCTTCTAATTTATGCCCTAATTGAACCTTGAATCCCCAGGCTAGTACTTCAGGGGGTTGAATACCTAAGCCTCCCACAGGATAAAAAAAGTTAGTGCGATCATTGGTAATACAGGCAACATCGACTCCCTGGACTGAGGAGATTTGGTAAGTAGCTGCTCCAGACATGTCGTAAGAGAACGTGGACCCTACCAGAGGGGCTGCGTAAGCTAAATATTTTCCCTCAGTAGGTTCGTTTACATCTCGATTCTTAGAAGTGCTTTCAGAAGAGTTTTGGGCTAAAAGTAGATTATGCTCTTTAAAAAAAACCTCTTTTAACGGGGTTATAAAGGAGAGACAAACGATGGAACTTATCGTGAGTGCACCTCCAAATAGATAGGGAGCATTTTTGACCATAACACCCTCTTCTATAGATTCAGACTTTAGTGTTCAATAAAATATTAAAAAAATAAAAAAACAGGATTTAAGAGGCATTCAAGGGGTATTTTTAAAAAGAAAAAGACCCTAAATAAGGGTCTTTTGTTTGGCACAACCTTGAGATTTTTTTTTCTAGAAGTCGATTGAAGCGCTCAAAATAAGCCCTTGTAATCCAAAACCAGCACCGTTTTCCGAGCGATAATACCCTTCTGGATGAACCGATCTCATCAAATAGAAAAAGTACTGCGAGGAGTATGCAAGTCTCATCGTGAGCCTTGACTCGCTAGAGTCCATAACTTTGGACCAGGATATACCCAAAAGGTATTTCATAGCCGGTGACCACTGATACATAAAGTTCTGCACAGCAGCTTCACGTTGATCATAGCCGAGAGGCGAAGTAGAGAGAACCCTTTTGGCAAAAGTCGCTGCACGCATAGTAGACAAACCATAGGCAAGCGAACCTTTTCCATCGAAAAAGAAATAAAAGTTCGATCCCAAGTTCCAATTTGAATGGAATCCCAATTCAGGGCCCACACCCCACCAGGTATATTTTTGGTAGTTTTGAAAGAAACCGCCTGATGATGCAATAAATCCTGTAGTAGTAGTGTCACTCACACCATTTGTAAAAACAGAGAGTTGTCTTCGTTGCAAAAATTGTACATCAAACCCAAATTGTGTGGTAAATTCAAGATTCGGTGTGATCATACCAGGTCTTTGCACCAATAAATCTACGTTATTAAAAAGAGTGTAATTTCCCAATTGGAGGTTATTGAAACCTAATGCTCCTATGGCTGCATCTAGTACTACGTTCGCGTAGGCTGACGGGACAAATGATTGTCCATAAGAAAGATCTAGAGGTTTATTGAAGATAGCTTTAAAATAATTATAATCTGCCGAAAATCTCCAGCTTCTTTCATAATCGGTATAACCCATACCCACTTGAAAACCCCAAGCAAAATCATCGTAAGTCTGCACTCCAAGACCACCTACGGGGAAAAAAAAGTTTAACCGGTCGTTTTGTATCAAAGCTTGATCTGCACCTTGCACACGCACCTGTTGATAGGTAGCTGCAGCTGAAAGATCCCAAGGTGCATCGCACTCTTGCATAGGATTAGGAACGCAGAGATAATTGCAATCTCTTACCTCATTTTTATCGATCTTTTTTTGATTTGTCGCACTAGCGGCAAAAAGACCTGCCGATGCTACAACCATCGGAAGTATTCTGATTTTATTTAGACTCATGATTCACCTTTGAAAGGATTAAGCTTAAATTATGGCTTTTTCTGTTATCTTCCATTTACAAAAACCGTTTTTTAAAAAAAAGGTTTATGTTTGTAAAGCAGCTCAAAATGCTCTTAAAGCCGTTTCTTGAGCGGTAGTTTTGTGTATTTTATCAAAAAAAATTCCGGCTTGTAGGCCGGAATTTTTCTTTGTTAAACGTTTACGTTGATTAGAAATCCACTGTACCTTGTAACACAAGACCTTGCAAACCTAGTCCTGCGCCGTTGGTTGTTTTGTAGTTCAATTCAGGAATAAGAGGCTTGATCACCTGACTAAAATAGGTGGACTCATAACCAATATTGAAGGTGATTTTTGTATCAAATTCTTCCAAAATTTTCATCCAAGAAAACCCTAATGCAAAATGGTAGTTTGGGCTGTATTGGTATAGGAAGTTTTGGAGCGTAGCCTCTCTTGTTGTAATCTGCTGATTTGACCTAGAGAAGGTAGCTGTTCTTGAAGATGAAAGTCCGTACTCAAGAGAAGTAAAAGCGTCTCCATAAAAACTCCAATCGTAAGCGAGGTACCAACTGGAATGAAGCCCAATCATAGGCCCAACGCCCCACCAGGAGATTTTTTGATAGTTCTGAAAAAAAAGTCCTTGCGTTAAGTTGTAGCCACCATCAAAAGCATTTGTGAATACAGGGTTTGCTCTTCTAGTAAAGAATGAAACGTCAAATCCCAGAAAGGTGGTTATCTCTAAATCTTGAGTAATCTTTGTGGGGCGCGAAATGGTGAAATTCAGATCATTGAAAATTGTGCTCACACCATAATCCAAATTTCTAAAAAGGGATCTTTGTGAAAACTGTCCATTCGTTGGTTGGTATGTGGGGCTAGGAAGGAGGATTTGCCCATTGATGACTTGGTTTGCATATCCTGAAGGATTATAACCCATCCCGTAGGACAAGTTTGGAGAGGGATAATTGGTTGTAACCTTTAAATATGTGTAACGAAGGTTGATTTTCCAATCATCGTACCAAGTTCTATAACCAAATCCTATTCTTGCACCCCAGCCGAAATCCTCTATATTTTCTATCCCTGTACCATTCACGGGATAAGCGGGAGCAGGGTAATAACCGTTTGTGTTACTCTGGTTAAATGGTTGTTGAGCTGTGTCTTGAGTCAGAACAGCAATTTCTTGCGATTGGGTTCTAAACTGTTGATAGATCGCCCCTCCGTAAAGCTCCCAAGGAGATTCACATTCAAAAATTGGGCTTGCGTAACAAAGAGGAGCGCAATCTTGGATTACCTCCTTTGAATTACTGGAGCTATTGCCTGCTGCTCCAAATAAACCGGCTGTCACGAACAGCATCGGTAAACAACTTGATATTTTTCTGTTCATGGTAAATCCTATAG
>CAYFOX010000009.1:19992-21275 GCA_964344875.1 uncultured bacterium | reverse complement strand
ACGTAAAATAATAGATTCTTGATTTAGCGAATTCTTAGGCTTACTACTCTCTTTTCTTTGAGAATCGGCTAAGGTGGAAGAAATTTCAGCTGTTTTTTGAGGTGTAGGTATTTGTGTAGGAGTCATAGAAGCTAGGGGGGGGACAACTAGATTTGCATCTACCCTTCTTAAACCCCCTATGGCCGCTTGAGGAAATTTTAATGAGCTTGTATCGCTTCCTACGCTAGTCGTATTTTTGTTCTCCAAAATTTTTTTGTGAACTTCTACTTTGGGATTTATGGGAGGAGAACTCGCGTCGTATAAAGCTACCGGAATTTTCGTTTTTTTGGCCAAAGGGGGTACATCCCCTTTTGCCGCAAGAGTATTTTGCGATTCCAATGGGGGGGTTAACCCTTTTGCAGGGAGACTTTCGATCCAAACAGTCTGAAGAATGGAACGAAAGACAAGTTTTAAAAAGGCTGTTTTTTCGGCTGGTGGAATCCTATTTTTGCCGGAGGGGGCTTTTTTAAGTGCAGAGTACCCCTTCAAAGAGGGAACTCTGGACGGAAAACCAAGAAAATGGGAGATACACAGAAAAAAGTAGACCAACCGGGAGGGTTGGATGATGGATTGCGGGAATGATTTTACTTGTACTGACTGTGTATGGGAAATACCCTGTATCATAAAAGTGAGGCCCTTTTGATTGCATTTCTTTTTTGAAGAAAGCATCACACAAAAATAATTTCTGATAAATATTTATTTTAGTTTCCGTAAATAGGAAGTAAAGGCTTTCCAAAGAGAAAAGAGGTTGCGTTTAAAATGACAAAGAAACCTAATAAAAAGAGCATAAATTTGAGTAGGCTCTGTGTATTTTTGTTTACCCAGAAGTCCACATATTTCAAGAAAGGTTTTGCTCTCTCGTGGAAAAGGATGTAGGCTCCTAAAAGAACCCACAAAGGGAGAGTAACGATTAAATCAAAAGTGATGAGAAAAATGGGCAAAGCCTGGATGTCCACTTTGTGAGCAAGGTGCTGCATCAAAAAAAGAAACGGAATGGTAACGGGAATTTGTGCTAACGTCAATCCGGCTCCTAGAAACAGAGATTTAAAGGGGTGATCTAGAGCTGGATATTTGGGTTGTCTGGATTTGTTGGCCTTGTAAAAAAAAGGGATAGTAATAATAGCACAGCCAAAGAAAAGGCCTATCCAGGCCTCGTAATTTTTTGAAAAAGTAAAAATTTGAAAAAAGAACTCGCCAAGTCCTAGATAGACAAAAAAACCCACTATGGAATAGCTAAAAATAAT
>CAYFOX010000009.1:10947-19982 GCA_964344875.1 uncultured bacterium | reverse complement strand
GATGCCTAGTGCTTAATAAGTAAATAGTGATTGCGAAAGTTGTTTGATTGATCGAATCAACAAAACCTACAACGAGAGTTTTTACGAGAAGTGCAACAAGCATAATCGCACCATAAAAGCACTTTTTTGGTTTTGTCAAGGAATTAAACGAATCAAGAGCTTTTCAGTACTTGAAACGAAGGTGTTTTTAAGGCTCTATCGGTGAAAAATTTTCCCCTTTTATGGGTGACTCTTCTTGTATTTGAACAGGATTTTTTGTAAGATGATACATTAAAGATCATCGAAGGCGTCGAATCATGCTATTTATTTTTCGTCAGTATCAAAAAAGCCTCTACGCATTTGTAGGAACGCTCCTTTTTTTCTCCTTTCTTCTTACAACTTTTGTTAGAGTGGGCGATCCATCAGGGAGCAGTCCGGAAAAATCTAAGGTAGTCGGAAAACTTTTTGACGGTACCCCATTCACCGATACAGAGCTCCATGGTTTGATGACTTTAATAGACATTGAGGAGACTCAAGGGGAGGCGCATCCGGTTCTCAAAGCTCTATTGACCCAGCTTTTAGTTGAAGATAGAATATTTTACCGGGTGTTTCACACTTATAAAGAGAAAGTTGATGCAAGCTTATTGGATTGTCATCGCAAAATTTCCCGTTTAAAAACAGCCTCTGACCCGTTTCATCCCGATTTAAGTATAGAGTCTATTTACAAAAGACTACTTCCTAAGTCGGTAGACATAGTCGAGAAAATGCGTGGCCAGACCCTCACGAGCCAAGAATATTTTGAACTTGCTATAGACTATTTGCAACTCAAAAATACGATTTCTACTGGGCTTATTCGCCAATTTTACGCCTATATGGCTGCTGGCAAAGGGATAAAAGTGGATCCTTCTTTAGACGTATCTCTTTTGCAGATCAAAAGAAGCAGCGATCTTTTCTCGAAAAAATTTATGCAACTTGTAGCCTATACACTATTAAACGGAGCCAAGTATGCAGAAAACTTGGGCATTACCTATACGAACGAAGAGGTGAAAGCCGAAGTAGTTGCACGAGTGATCAAAATTTTGAAAAGGCAGCAAGAAGCAAACCTCCCTTTTCACAAAATTTCGATCAGAAACATTGCTCACGGATTGGGGTTAACTGAGGAGCGTTTTTTAGAAAGCTATAAAACTTTGGCTCTTTTTAAGCGCTTTTTAGAGATTGAGAAGACAAAAGATCTTATCGATCCCCTTATGGCAGAAAAAATAGCCGATTTTGCGAACCAAAAAGCCGATTTGGATCTTTTTAAAATGAAGGATGAGGTAAAACTCAACTCGTTGGAGGATCTTTTTAAGCTGCAGTGCTATCTAGAGGCCACGACTAGGGTTATGCAGGATCGGAGAAATTTAAAGCTTGATTTGGAGCCGCTTTCCGTAGAGGAGGTTAGAAAAACAGCCCCTGAGTTGTTACAGCTGCGCTACGGACTAAACCTCAAAAAGCTAAATTTGAGTGAGGTTTCTCTTTCTATTCCGTTGAAGAAAATGCTTAAATGGCAGCTGGAAGATGAGAATTTCTACCTTTTAGCCGATGAGTTTAAACAGGTACAAGATCTTGGGGCGATCGATGATGCCTCTCGACAAAATGCTCTGGAAAAGCTAGAGGCGAAGGTAAGATTTGAAGTGGATAACTTTTCGCGTCGCAAGATGGTACTTGAAAATAAAGAGATACTCAAATCTGCTTTTGAAAAAATCGCTTTCGAACGTAAAGATGTAGAATTCCTTGTCAGTGGCTCATCACAGCTATTTATGGGGGTAGCCCAATCTCGTGAGGTGATCGATCGTCTAGAAAATTTGGAAGATCAGGAGATTTTTACCTTTGATAATGAGCATTTTTACCAGGTTCAGATTCTTGAAAAAAGTCAGGAGCCTTCCCTTCTTCTCTACAAAGAAGCATTGGAAAAAGGGCAGCTTGATCTTCTTTTGGACCGTTACTTAAAAGCCCGATATCCTCAGGTGCGTATCTTGTACAGAGACCAGTTCGAGAAAGAGGGGGAGTGGCTACCATTTGATCTAATCAAAGGTACACTTGAGCGGATCGTGTTCAAAGACCTTTTGGAGGCAATTGAGGCTAGCGGTGGCTACAAAGGAAAATCTCTTAAGGCTCCTCATCAATTCTACGTCGATAATAGATTCAAAACGCACTTAGAATCGATTGTCACGCAATTGGATCCAAAATCGATGGAAGATCTTAAAGAGAAGCTTATGGCGATTGAAAAAAACTCTCAGCCTTTTACAAGACAATTTCAACCTCAAATTACCTCGAAACTTTTATCAAGAGCGCAAATGAAACAAGAGCTTAGAACAAAACTTGAGGAGATTGGTCTGAAAACCCTAGTCGGCCCGCAACTTTTTGATAAGGGGGAACAGGTCTACTTATCCTTAAAAGATTGGAAAGATTCGCAAGAAAATGAGATTGCATTAGCAAAACTTCAGGAGAAAGTGGGTGAAGCTGCCAAAGAAGAGGCTCTCGACAATTTCTTTTCCAAATTGGCGACCGGATCTTTTGAGGCCCTTTTTGATCAGGAATCGGTTGAGTTTTAATGGATTTTTCGGTTGAGGATCTCCCCCGTGCATTTGGTAGTGACCTACTTGAGGTAGAATGGGAGATCCCTTTTTGTAAAAGCCTTAAAGAGGTTGAGGGGCATAAGAGCTCTTCTTTACCCTCTGTAGAAAAATACACGCTTCAAGAGGAGTTCGCCGATGTGTACATGGGTGTCTCTAAAACGGAATTTTTTGCGATTTTTGATGTCCAATCTCCATTAGAAAAAACGCTCTACCCAGAGTTCAAAAAGGGGGATGCTATTGAGTTAATCATCGATACAAATCCCTCTAAAATGCAGAGTGTAACCACCCGTTTTGTCCACCATTTTGTTTTTCTACCGCTCCCCTATGAGGGGATTTTTGCAAAAGAGATTACCCGTTTTAGAGGAAATGAGACTCGGGGTCTGGTGAATGACGAGGAGCTTAGATCAAGCGTCCACCAATCGAAAAATCACTATAAAATTTCTATCTCTATTTCTCTAAACGCGTTATACGGAATAAGCGGATCTCTGGAGAAAAAAAAGGCTTTGGGGATCGGTTACAGAGTACATCGGTTTAAAGGGGAGGTGCAAGAGTTTCCCCACAATGGGCAATCGATGCACTTTGATGTACATCCCAATTTATTGGCTACGGGTCTTTTGACATGAATAATAAAACTCTCTCTTCTCATTTTGATCAGAAATGCCTCGAAGATGGTACGGTTCTTTTGAGTCTATCTTTGGAGGCTAAAAAAGAATTCAAAACTGCACAATGGATCGATTTTCCAAAAGTTGGAGCAATGATTCACCCTTTTGATCCTCTTCTATCGATCGAATCGACAAAAGCTATTTTTGAATTAGAATCTCCGATAGGGGGAAAAGTTGTTGAGGTCAAAAAATCTGCCGAATGTCTACTTGATTCTACCATAAGGTTGGAGCCGGTTTAATTGGTGATGTTTCAGAGGATTCTTTACCGTTTATTTCTTGGTTTTTTAATTTTAGCTTTTACGTCAGTTTCGTTGCTCTCCTATCTGCTTGAAATCAGATTAGACGGGGAGGGGTTCCGGATTGGAAAAATTAGTTTTGAGCCCTATTTTACGGTGGAGAACGTAGCTTTAAGCTACGAGAAGGATTCCCTATTTGTCGATATTGAAACGGCCTACATCCAAAAACGGGTACTAGATTTTTTAGAACCTCAAAGACGTTTTGAAAAGATCGGTTTTTCGATTAAAAATGGGTATTTGAAAGGGGAAGAAACGATAGGTTTTAGCCTGCTTTACCCCCCAAAAATGCCACTAGAGATCATTGTTGAAGAGACTTTGCGTTTGCATATCGCTGAAAATCAACAGATTGAACTAGGTTTCCAACGCTTACTTTTAAAAGATCTAAAAAAATGGGTGAAAGAGTTTACTTACCACCCCTCTTTTGACTGGTTAAGTACGGGGGTGATTGATGGTTGGATTCGGTTAGATCTTTTAGCTAAAAAGGTGATCGATAGCCAGTTGATATTGGAAAATATTCATGGTGGCAATCAGATTTCCGGCTCAGAAATTTTCATAGAAAGAATCCGCTTGCTTGCAGACCAAAAAATGGATGTGCTTAACGGCTCGATGCGTTTTGTGGAGCCTAATGAGGGGTATGATTTTGGAATTGAAAACTTGGCTGGGGTATTTCGTTGGACACAAGATAACGGGGTTTTTTTCAATTTAGATGGCCTTTTAAGACAAGGAGAAGATACTTATCCGATATTTTTAGAGGGTTGTCGTGGAGAACACACTATTTTTGAAGCCGATGCTAGCCTCCTTTTGGATCGTCCCAGAGGGGCTCTGGAAAGAATTCAGGATTTTCGTAAGGCTAAAAATCCCTCAATCGAGAAGGAGATGAGCCTTGAGCCTTTGAATATCGATTCTACCGGGATAAAGCGCTATTTTCATATTTCTCTAGAAAACCCAAGAGAGGGGCAAGTCATTTTAAAAGGGCTTTTTGACCATGTTGTGGAGAGCGAGCTCCATGCGTTTAAACAATTATTTAAGCCCAATATTTTAGAGCTTGACCTGATTCATGTAGAAGAGCTGAAGGCTAAATTTGAAATTAAAGGGGTTTGGGAAAACGGCCATCTTTTATCGATTAGTGCGGAGAATATGGAAGGAGATGCTAGGGTGAGCTTTTATGGCCAGCCGGCGGTTCCTCTAGCAATTTCTGGAAGTTATAGCGACAGCAAAATTCTTCAGTGTCAAATTTTGGATAAAACCTCTAGGGGGATTGTGGATCTCCACATTCAAGAAGGGAAAATAGATATTTCAGGAGCACATCTCTCTTCTTTGCTCCTAAACGCTCTTCTGACTCCTTATAGAGACGGTTGGGTATTAAAGGGGGTGGCGGATGTTTATGGGCAAATAGAAAAGAATTGCACCAAGATCCATCTCTCCTCCTCCGATCTGACCTTTATTGATGAAAATGTGGAATTTATCCTAACGAATCATCCACTTCATGCCGATTTTTTGATTTTAGAGGATCAGAATGTACAGGGTATTTTAAAGTGTGAAAATGGAAATTTGCAGATTTCTGGTGTCGTCGATGCCCCACTCCTATTCTCTAATCTCAGTTCTAGAATAAGCATCTTCAATGAAGAGGTCTATTTGGATGAGATTACCACCTATTTTAAAGAGACCCAGCTTCAAGGGAGATTGCAGCTCAAACCTATCAGTACAGGGGGGCGGCGGTTGGAACTTGAGGTGGATAAGGCCAAGGGTCCTCTACAAAATTTTTCTGATTGGATCCATCCTATAGATCCGTTCCTACATGGAGAGGTTGTATTGGACTCTAAAGGTTTCCGATTGCAGGCCGATTTAGTTGAAGGGGGAGATCTAGACTATGAGATCGATTTAATGGTGAGAGGGGCTCAACTGGGAAAAAAAGATTCCCCCTATGCGATCATGGATTGCGCCTTTTCTCACTCTACCTGGTCTCAAATCACTCGCTTTGATCTCTCTTTAATGGAGGAATCGGTGGACTGGCTCCGCTTTTCCGGGCAAATTGAAAACCAATTTATCTCGTTTGACCCGGACAAAAATCATCTTTTCCAGCGCCCTTTTAAGCAGATAATCGGGGGTAAAGGGGAGGGAGGAATAGCTTTATCTTTATCTAAAGAGGATCTCGATGCTGTTTTCACTCTATTGGGGATAGATCGATTCAAAAATCTTGAACAATTTGAATGTTTTTTTGGATTCAAAGATTTCGGCAACACCTTGGCTGCAACATTCAAAGCGGATCAACAAGAGTGGAATTTCATCAAAGAAAAAGAGATTCTTACTTTGAAAAAAGGGGCGGTTATCTATGAGGGGTACACCACTTTTTTTGAGGATATACATCTTGATTTAACTAGTTTGCAGCTATCCACCCCCTCCATCAAGCTTAACGGTCCTGAAACAGATCTGCAGCTGGGAATCGATAAAGGGAATCTTACCATCGATTCTGGAAAGTTCAGAGGGATTTCTTTCCATTCAATCGATCCCTCCTGCTGTAAATTTGACGGTTTTTGTCTTAAGTTTGCCAAGGGATCCTATTTGATCGATAAGTCCCACCGATTCTACTTAAGTGACATTTCGATCGATCTTTTTTCTCAAAATATCCTTTTGAAAAGTTCAAAATTAGAGATGGATCCCCCCTCATGGCTGATGTTTAAAACACCTCTTAGTGGTTGGCTTAAGGGGGAATATAACCCAAAAGAGACCTTTTTTGAACTGAAGATGACCCCTTTCAGCGGAATGGTTTTTGGCCAAAATATCCAGATGCACCAGATAAGCGGGGTATTTCATAAAGAGGGTTTCAATGCGCAAATGGAGGGGATGCTGGATCAGTTGCACTTTAAAACCTCTTTCAAAACTGTTAAGAGAGGGTATGAGCGGATCAAGTGCAGCATCGATACCGATCTGGGTAAAGCTTTTGTGACCATAGAAAACCACCCTGAGGAGGGGTGGAGGATTCTTGAGTCCAAAGGGGATCTGATAGGTCTTATTTGGAGTTGTGCTCCCGGTAAAAAATCGATAGGTAAAGAAAAGATCTCCCTTGTGGGCTCTTGGACGCTAGACCCCTATCTTTTCGAAAATGGTCTAAAGACCTTTAAAATCCCCTTCAAAAACCAGTATAAAATCGAAAAACCGATTCGGTTTAATGGAACACTCGATATTTTTCCAGAAGCCGAAAAAAAATGGGCCTTCAAAGGGAATGTCACGAGCAAAAACATGAGAGTTGAGGGGATTTTTTGTCGTAACCTTTCTTTTGAAGTAAACTATGAGGAGGATCAGCTTAACCTCTCAAAAATCCATCTGGTGGACTCTGCATATGAATTAGAGGTGGATCATTGCGATGTGCTTTTGAACCAACGAGAGGCCCTTTTGGAGGGAATTCGTCTTTTAGATTTTCGCCCATCAGCTATGAAAAGTGTATCGGGATCCAAACCGGATGACCCGTTTATGATCAAAGAGCTTGTCATACCCACACTTTGGATGCAGTATACCGATAAGCTAGAGTGCAAAGGGAAAGGGGAACTTTATTTCATCAACCGGGAATATCGGAAAAAAAATCTTACCGATCTTCCCTGGGATATTTTAGGAGTACTGGGTTTAGATCCAAGCCTTCTGGTTCCGATTTGTGGCCACCTGGAATTTTCCCTAGATAAGGATAAAATATATTTTGATCGCCTTAAACGCTCTTTTTCAGAAAGCCATCGCTCTTCATTTTTTTTGGATCCAAAAAATCTTTCTTACATAGGTCTTGATGGGAAACTTTTTGTCCGACTTAGGATGAAACAGTCGGTTATTTTAAAATTAACCGAACCGTTTATGATTGCAATCGACGGTGATGTTGCAAATCCAATCTTTAAATTAAAATAACTTTTCCTTTACCATTCATTTGTTGAATGTTTTTGATTTTATCTATCCAAAAAGATGTTTAGGTTGTGAGCAAAAGCTAGAGGAGAGGGTGCTGTGTTCTCTTTGCGAGAACCTATTTTATCTCTCGTTAGATCCCCCCGGGGTAGAGTGGGCTTTAGAGAACTCTCTGCTGATCCAAAAAATTTACAAAAATCCTCTAGCTTGTCAAGAATGGCTTACTTCTCTTCTTTTACTCTGTTTATCCCATCCGAAATATCTGGATGTAGAGGTTCTGTTGGCTGACAAGAAAGGGCCACTCTGGATCCCCTCAAAAAATGTGGCAAAGATTTTTGGATGGGAGTTAGAGCAAAGCCGTTGCACACTTTGGTCCCAATTAAAACAAAAAAACTCTTCTTCTAAAGTACACCTGTTAGTTGAGGTCGGAGAGGAAAAAGGGCCTCTTGATCTACGAAACATCCCTAGAAAACTCTACTACTTTTCCCTGTTTCTTCAAAAAGAGAGACGGGCAAAATCAAATCTCTAGATTCTGTTTGGTCATGATGATTTGACGACGCAATTTCTCGTCATTTTCCATCTGCTTTTTGATTTTCGTCCAAGAATGGATGAGTGTCGAGTGGGTCTTTCCGCCAAAGGAGGAGGCGAGTTTCACCAATGAGTCATTGATGAGTTCTTTAGCTAAGTACATCGCTACTTGGCGGGGGAATGCTATCTCTTTTGTGCGACTTGTACTTTTGAGATCGTTCACACGCACATTGAACATCGAGGCGACGCTTTTAAGAATACTATCGACAGTGATGCGCTTTTTAGGGACAAATTGCAACATCTCGGAAAGGGTTTTTTCTACCACCTCTTGAGTGATATCCATCCCGCACATGCGGCAATAAGCGCCTAAGCGATTGATGGCTCCTTCAAGTTGGCGCACGTTTGAAAAGACATGTTCGGCAATAAAAAAAGCGATTGGATTAGGGATTTTGAGCCCTTTTTTATCTGCTTTATGCTGTACGATTGCCACACGAGTTTCAAGATCAGGAACACCGATATTGGCCACCAGACCCCACTCCATGCGGGCGGTTAATCGCTCGGAAAGTCTAAGCTGGCTTGGGGGTTTATCGGAGGTGATGACTATCTGTTTTCCTTGATTGATGAGAGCTTCAAATGTTTGGGAAAATTCCTCTTCAAAATTTTGTCTCCCTTGCAAAAACTGGATATCGTCGACTAATAGAACATCCAAAGAGCGGTAAAAGCGTTTCATCTGGTCAATCGATTTCGATTTTAGATGTTCAACCAAATCGTTGATAAACCCTTCCGTGGTGATGCATTGGATTTTCAGCTTCTTATTATTTTGATGGATAAAGTGGCCGATACTGTGCAGTAGATGGGTTTTTCCTAGACCAACTCCGCCGTGGATAAAAAGGGGATTGTAGGTTTTTCCAGGACGCATTGCAACCCCAATAGCAGCCGATTTTACAAATTGATTCGAAGGGCCTTCTATAAAATCTTCGAAGGTGTAATTGCGGTTGAGGCGCAGCTCAAAAACCGTATCGCGCTCTTGAGCCTGGGAGGGGACCTCTTCCACAACCTCTGGTTTC
>CAYFOX010000009.1:8316-10937 GCA_964344875.1 uncultured bacterium | reverse complement strand
TCCTGGGCCTCTTCGATAATAAAAAAGAGGGGAAGATTACCGCTGTTGTCCGGGGGAAAAAAATTCGCAAGCTCTTTTGCGTAATTTTCTAAAAGGTACTCCTGTACAAAAATATTCGGAACCCCTAACACAAGCCCTTTTTCGGTGCTTTTCAAAATGCGGATGGGGGCAAGCCAGTTTGTGTACTCAACGATGCTTTGTTTCGTTTTAACGAAATCGAGAAATTCAGACCAAAGAGATTCAAGGTTGAGTGTCAACATTAAAGAACCTTTTTTCAACAGTTTATAAACAGTTTTTCCACATGTGTTTATTTTGGGGAATAGTTTGAATTTACCACCGTTTCTCGATAGAAGGCAACCTTTTTTCTTTGTTTCAAATAAGTCGAAAAAAGCTTTTATGTTCTATTTTTGAACAAATTATGAATAGGCGAGTTTTAACGCTTCTGCATCAAGAGAAACAGCAGGATCTTTGCAGCGCATCAGCTCAATACACTCTTGAACGCCCCTTTGTCTATAACCAGAGAGCAATAATGCTTTGGCATAGTTTAAGCGAGTTTTAAGATGATCTTTGTGAATTTTTAAAGCCTTTTCAAGAGGATCTATAGCCTCTTTGGGTTCTCCAATCTCCAGAAGAAGTGCCCCAAGAGTTTCTAGGTCTTCGGCTGCTTTGTTACTGAGTATGACAATCCCTTTGTAGATTTTCAGTGCGGTCTTGTAGTGCCCTTGACGAATATAGCTGAAGGCTAGAACCCGTAAATCATCTAGCTCATTGTCGCTAAGTCCAAGTTTTTCTAACCAGTTATCAGCCATTAACCTCTCCCTATACTTACGACAGCATTCTTAATGTATTGGGAGTCTTTTAAATAGTTTTTTACCACATCAAACGTTTGTAAAAGATCTTCTTTTTGAGGGGCCGAAGAGTCACTTGCATTGCTGATTTTGTCCCTCATCCGATCTATCATATCAATGTTATGCATTGTTTTCATCGATTGACCACTTGTAAGAGAGAAAAAAGCCTCTTTGATCCTTTTGGGAAACGAAATATCAGCAAAAGGGCGGTTCGAGTTGTGGACACTGAAAAGAGTATCTAATTCTGAAAGATAGACCCCTTTGTTGATAGGAATGGAAGTTCTATTGTAGATGGATTGCGCTTCAGAGAAGAATTGTTCTGGCGCTAATTGTCTATTTTGTTCAAACTGTTGCGACTGATCAATTCCAAAATCGGAAATTGTGAGTTTTTCGTCCATGATTCTTCCCATAAACTACTTGGAATTTTCCCCCAAGTGTTTTTAAAGAGAAAAAAACAGACAAAAATTCTTTTTTCTATTTTTTGGAAAAAAAAGGGGGTTATTGAGACTTTTTCCCACGTTTTCCCACTATCGTAAGTTGTCATAGCATTAGGATCTCATGGCTGTTTGACCATTTACAAAAAAAGTGAAATGGATCGGATTGTAGAAAAATTCAAAGCCAAACAGCACATAGCAAAATACCGCAAATTTTTTACCCTCTTTTTCGCGACCCTTTTTACAACCGGTTGTGATAAAGTGGGGCGTTTCATGATACCTCAACACCTCAAAGATGCTGCTAAGATTAAATCTGAGGTGGTTCTTGTAGGTGTGATCGACAGGATTGAAATCTGGTCAAAAGAGGCTCACCAAAATGAGATGGCCTCCCTTTTACAGCCTAAAGGGGATGCGATTGATATGGCCTCTTTGATGGAGGAGATCTTTAATGATTCCGAGCAAGAGGAGGAGATTGTCCTATGAAAGAGCCCCATACACCCGTTTTACTTAAAGAAGTGTTGCACTATTTCGAGGGTACACTCAAGAATTTCTTTGAAGGAACCGTGGGAGCCGGCGGACACGCATCCCATATTCTTCACCAACATCCCGAAATCGATCTCTATATGGCATGCGATCAAGACCCCCATGCTTTAGAAATTGCTCATAAGACACTGAAGCCCTACGAGAAAAAGATTCGTTGGTTCCAAGGCAATTTTTCCAATCTAGACCGCTTTGTCAAAGAGGCTCATGCGGAGAAAGTGGATGGTTTTTTATTTGATCTAGGAGTTTCCTCTATGCAACTCGATCAACAAGAGCGCGGCTTTAGCTTTCAAAAAGAGGCAAAGCTAGACATGAGAATGGACGCTAATCAAGAGACGTCAGCACACACTATCGTCAATAGCTGGTCTTTGGAGCAGCTGGTAGACCTTTTCAAGAATGGTGAAGAACCTTTTTATCGACGGGCTGCCAAATCGATTATTGATGCAAGAAGAGCTGGAACTATTGAAACTACCACTCAGCTGTCGAAAATTTTGGAAAGAGCGATCCCAAAAATTGGGAAAATCCACCCTGCAACACTTGTATTCCAAGCGCTACGTATGGCCGTTAACCGTGAACTAGAAGTGATCGAGATAGCCCTAAAAAAGGCGATGGATCTTTTATCTCCAAATGGAAAAATCGGTGTCATTTCTTTCCATAGCTTGGAAGACAGGATTGTGAAAAACATTTTTAGAAATGCCTCAGAACCCCAAAAAGATTTTAAAGGGCAAGTGGTGAAAAAAGCTCTTTTTGAGAGACTCACAAAAAAGGCTGTTCTCCCTTCCAAAGAAGAGATGAGATC
>CAYFOX010000009.1:7238-8306 GCA_964344875.1 uncultured bacterium | reverse complement strand
ATCCAAGATCTCGCTCGGCACGTCTTCGCGTTTTAGCTAGATTAGGGTTTTGAAAAGAGAAAAATGAGAGGCCATCTTTTTTTAAAGCTTAGCCTTGTGTTTTCCTCTTTAGGTTGGAATGTTTACAGCTATTTAAAGGAGATGAATAGTCTTACTTTTAATAGGATGAAAGTCCCTGAATTGATAGAACAGCTGCAATCGACCGAAGAGGATCTTTTAGAGCTGGAATACACGGTGCGATCTAACCGATCGCCAAAATTGTTTGTGCATCTTTTAGAATCGCAAAAAGCTTATTACATACCTACTGCTGACCTTATATTTACGATAGACCTAACATGTCTCGACAAGAGCCTGAACAAAGAACCGACATTAACCCCCTAGAGGTCATAGACCTTGCTCGTTTAAATATCCTCGCTTTCAGTGTCTTTCTCCTTTTCTCCTCTTTGATACTCGCTTTTTATAAAGTGCAGATCCTCGAATTTGCAAAGTGGTCTAAAATTGCGAAAACGCAACATAAAATGGCTGTGGAAGAGCCCTGTAAAAGGGGGATTTTTTTTGGTCGCTCTTTATGCCCCTCTAATCCTAAAGAGGCAATTCCTCTTGTAGTAGATTTATACAGGTATCATCTGCATGTCGATCCCTATTTAATTCCTCAGGAGCACCGACTCAAATTTACTCGTGAGATCAGTAAAAGATTTGGGCTCGATGCTAAGGAGGTGAAGTTAGAGCTTTTAAAAAAATCCCGCTCACGTCGATTATTGAGTTTTTTAACCCGCTCTGAAAAAGAGGCGATCGAATCTTGGTTCAAAGAGTTTGTAGCTCTCACAAAGGTCTCAAAAAAGGGGGTTTTTTTTACCCAAGACTATAAAAGACACTATCCCTACGGAGAATCTTTAGGGCAGGTTTTACATACATATCGCTACGATAGTAAAAGGGGTTTAGGGTATCCGACAGGGGGGCTTGAACTCTTTTTTGATCCTGTTTTGAAGGGAGAGAAAGGAAAAAAAATTCTTTTAAGATCACCGAGGCAAAAAATCGATCAGGATGAGTTAGTGGAGCCGGCAAAGG
>CAYFOX010000009.1:1273-7228 GCA_964344875.1 uncultured bacterium | reverse complement strand
GGATTTGACATCCAACTGACCATAGATCCTGTTGTTCAAGCGATTGCTGAGGTGGAATTGGAAAAAGGGGTCTTGACTGCCGGTGCTAAAGGGGGGAGTGTTGTGATTATGGATCCCCATTCAGGAGAAATCATGGCGATCGCAAGTTATCCTTTTTTTCATCCAGGTAAGGTGGAAGAGTACTACAATGATTTAAAAAAAATGGATGCGACAAGATTAAGAGCAGTCAACGATTCATTTGAGCCGGGGTCCATAATGAAGCCTATAAGTGCCCTTGTGGCTCTTTTGGCTAATCAGGAGTTGATCGACAAAAACCGCTCCCCGCTTTTTTCCCCTATTGAAATGATGGATGTGACCGATACTAATTTTCCCGGACGATTGAAACCCATCAAGGATGTTAGAAGCCATCGTTTCTTGAATATGCGCTTGGCTCTACAAAAATCGTCTAACGTATACGTGGCTAGGCTCATTGAAAGGGTCATAAAAAACCTAGGGGAAAAATGGTATAGAAAACAGTTAAGCGATCTATTTTTGTTTGGAAAAAAAAGTGGAATAGAGCTCCCTAGCGAGCATTTGGGAATGCTTCCTGAAATAGGAAAAAAATACCAAAGCGGACTTTTGGAGTGGTCGGTGCCAACACCGTTTTCTTTGGCTATGGGATATAATCTGCAGTGCAATCAGGTACAAATTTTACGCGCATTTGCCTCAATTGTTAATGGTGGGTATCTTGTAAAGCCAACTCTGATTCAAAAAATCGCGAATCCAACAAAGACTATTTTTGAGCAAGAGACTAGAAAATCCCAAAAGCTCCCACTCAATACCTTTGATTTGGATGAGATCAAAAAAGCGCTTGCTTTTACCACTCAAAAAGGGGGAACAGCCGTCTACGGGAATATTCGAGGGTATACTGAGGGGGGGAAATCGGGTACAACAGAAAAGCTCGTCAATGGTTCCTACTGTGCAACGAAGCATTATGCCAGTTTTATAGGTTTTGCTCCGTTCCAAAACACGAAATTCGTTATGATTGTTGGTATAGATGAGCCGCAGTATCAAATCATACCCGGTTTAGGCTATAACCATTACGGTGGCAAATGTTCTGCGCGCGTTTTTTCGAGGATAGGAGAAAAACTTCTCCCTTACCTAGGAGTTGCACCCGATGACCCGACAGATCAGCTTTTAAAAGATGAAGTGGTTCGCTTAAGCGAACTGTATGATGCATGGAACTCAAGGTAGCGTATGAATCTCTCAAAATTAATCGATCCCAAGGACCCTGTAGTGATTCGTGGGTCTAAAGATAAAGAAATTTTAGGGTTAAGAACTCTCTCTAAAGAGGTGCGTCCCAAAGATCTATTTATCGCTATTTCGTCTCAAAGAGCTTATATAGATGAAGCGATTTTATCGGGTGCAACAGCAGTCGTTGTAGATATCCATAACCCCTTTTTGCCAAAAGAGATCACTCAAATTCAACATGAAAATCCTAAAGACTACGCAGGGGTTCTTGCCAACAGATTTTATCACAACCCCAGCCAGCAATTAACCCTTTTTGGGGTTACAGGAACCTCTGGTAAATCGACTACAACTTGGATGATTCGCCATTTGCTAGGATTGGATATTTGTGGAGTTTTGGGGACTTTGGGGGCTTGGATTCATGACCACTGCATAGAGGTGCCTCTCACAACACAAGAACCTGTAACGGCATGTCGCATGCTCAATGAAATGGTGAAAGGGGGATTAAAATATTGCGCTATGGAATGTTCTTCTCATGGTCTAGATCAAAATAGAGTGGGGCATTTCCATTTTGAGGGGGCAGCTTTTTTAAATTTAACGCATGATCATCTTGACTATCATCTAACGATGGAGGACTACTATCAGGCTAAGAAAAAGCTGTTTACCATAGCCAATAAAAACTTCGTAATAGGTGTCGATGATCCTTATGGTAAGAGGCTGTATGAAGAGCTCAATAGAGATGCCAAAACCTTTGGAACAGACTCTTTAGCTGACTTCAGGATTACCGATATCCAGCTGGGTATGACAGGATCTTCTTGTAATCTTGTCCATGGGGGAAAAACAATTCCTCTTTCTATACCTATGATTGGATACTACCATCTGTATAATATGGTGGCAGCGATTGCATTGGTCCATCCTTTTATTTTGGATCTAGAGCTACTGTGTAAGAGGGCAAAGACTTTTCCCCCGGTGCCCGGACGTAGCGAATTAATTTCAACCCAAAAAGGCTTTTCTATAATGGTCGATTATGCACATAAACCCGATGCTTTAGAGAAAATTCTCGTCTCTTTAAAAAAAGCAGGAGCCGAAAAAATCACCACAGTTTTCGGTTGCGGAGGAGAGAGAGACAAAGAAAAGAGGCCGAAAATGGCGTCGATAGCTGAAACCCACTCAAAAAAAGTGATTGTAACCACAGATAATCCTCGTAAAGAGGACCCTGTAGAAATTATTGAGATGATAAGGCAGGGGTTTAGGCTAAATAACCACCAAATTATTTTGGATCGTAAAGAGGCGATCAAACAGGCGCTTAGCGAGGCCCAAGAGGGTGAGCTGGTTTTGATTGCAGGTAGAGGCCACGAAAGAGAGCAAAAATTACGTACAGCTTCGATCCCCTTTCTTGATAGCGAGGTTGCAAAAAACCTTTTGATTGAGATATAAAAGGCCAATGGTTCGCCTTTTTCTCCTTTTATCTTTGCTTTTTCCGCTGTCAGTAGATGCAGCGCGACTCCGTAAACACACTTCTTTAAAACAAGTCCCCAAGATAGTCCCTTCTAAAGCAAAAATTGTGATAGACGCCGGGCATGGAGGGGATGATTTTGGGACAAAGGTGGGGCAAACGATTGAAAAAGTCATCAATTTGAAAACTGCCGAGTATGTAGCTGCCTTGTTGAGAAGAGGGGGTTATGAGGTATTGATGACGCGCAAAAAAGATGTTTTTATCTCATTGGCGGACAGAGTCGACTTTGCTAACCGCTCAAAAGCGAGCTTAATGGTGAGTATTCATTTTAATGCAGCGCAATCTAAAGAGGCGGAAGGTCTGGAAATTTTTTACTTTAAAGATCCGATACAAGAGAGAAAAAACCACTCAAAAAATTTGGCTGATCATGTGATGCGTTTTCTAGTGAATACCACAAAAGCCAAATCTCGGGGTGTCAAGACAGGAAATTTTTGTGTCATTAGGGATACCCAAATACCCTCTATTCTTGTAGAAGGGGGATTCTTGACAAATGAAAGAGAGCTTGAAAAAATACGCCAGGATCAGTATTTAAAGAGTTTAGCTCAGGGGATAGTTGACGGGATCGAGGCGTATTTAGGGCCGAAAAACAGCTAAAGAGAGCGTCCTCGGCGCGAGTCGAACGCGCGGCCTAGTGCTTAGGAGGCACTCGCTCTATCCTACTGAGCTACGAGAACAAAAATCTTAAAACATTTTAAATGTTCAACCAGCTGTTTGCAAGGGGAAAATCATGGATAAAAAATCGGACATCGGGTTAGTGGGTCTAGCAGTCATGGGGCAAAACCTTGTTTTGAACCTTTCTGACAATGGATTTTCAGTCAGTGTGTTCAATAGAACGTATGAAAAAACTAAAGAATTCACCAATGGTGGCGCAAAGGGGAGGGCGATTTTTGGTTTTGAAAAAATGAAAGATTTTATCTCTTCATTGTCCAAGCCTAGAAAAGTGATCATCCTTGTCAAAGCCGGTTCTGCAACTGTTGATACGATTAATGAGATTCTCCCTTTTTTAGAAAAAGGGGATGTGATTATCGACGGAGGCAACAGCTACTTTAAAGATACACAAAAACATTTTACTGACCTTCAGGAAAAAGGGATCCATTTTATCGGTATGGGGGTATCGGGTGGAGAAGAGGGTGCGCGTTTTGGACCCTCACTGATGCCAGGTGGCCACCCTGAGGCTTACAAAATGATCGAACCGATGATGACAAAAATCGCGGCAAAATTCCATAACGAGCCATGCGTTACCTATATCGGTCATGACGGTGCGGGACACTACACGAAGATGGTGCATAATGGAATTGAATACGGAGATATTGAGATCATCGCGGAAAGCTATGAGCTTTTGAAAGCGTATGGATTCTCCAATCAGGATATGGCGGCAGTCTTTGAGGGATATAATGCCCCCAAAAAACCTCTTAAAAGCTTTTTGATCGAGATCATGGGAAAAGTTTTACGTTTCAAAGATAACGGCAAGGAGATGATCGATTATGTCAATGACATAGCAGGTCAAAAGGGGACCGGAAAATGGACAGCACAGGAGGCTCTAGATCTGTCAGTGGATGCGGGTGTGATCACCCAAGCCGTTTTTGCCCGTTGTCTATCGGCGAATAAAGCAGAAAGGATGAAGGCATCGACTCTTTTCAAGAAGATACTGGACAAACCACACTTTTCCAAAGAAGAGATCATTAAAAAGCTTGAAGGGGCACTCTATGTGGCTAAGATCGTATCTTATACCCAAGGGTTTATCCTCTTAAGAGATGCAGCAAAAGCCTATTCATGGACGTTGGACTACGGAAAAATTGCAGCTATTTGGAGACAAGGCTGTATCATTCGCAGCGATTTTCTCGACGAGATCACTAAAGCTTTCAATCAAAATAAAAGCTTAGAGTCGCTGATGATGGCCCCTTTCTTTCAAAAAGCGGTTCAGGACCACTTGAAAGATTTAAGGGATGTTGTGAAAGAGATGACCGCGATGGGAATAGCAGCCCCTTGCCTTTCCACCGCTTTAGCGTTTGTAGATGGTTACACTACTCCAAAAGGGGTAGGAACGGTGATTCAAGCTTTAAGAGATGCCTTTGGAAGCCACCAGGTGGAGCTAACCTCAAAGCCGGGAGAATATGTCCATATCAACTGGCTAGGCTCTGCGTTCGATGTCTCCTCAACCCACTATAATCGCTAACAAAGGTGCACCTTTTTTAAGATCTCTAGTCGAAGTTTTAATACTTTGGCTAGGGATCATTTTCTAGGATAGCAGCGTAATTTTTGACAAAATTGTCTAATACAGATTTTTTTTCTTCTTTTCTAGACTTGGTAGCGATCTCTTTTTTTGGGTCGGGAGCACCACTTGCATCAATCAGTAATCGTAAATTTCTTTTTTGTAATCCTCTAAAGTTTTTATAAACGGGATTTTCACGGGGAATTTTTGGATGATTTTTTAGAGATGAAGCTATACCTTTATCGATTGCAGAATCAAGAGTAGATTCGTCGAAATTGGCCAAGTTTACTTGTTTTAGCAAATTTTCTGTGTAGTCCGTTTCACTATTTGCATTAAAACTCACAATAAAATTGTTTAATGCAGTTTTGGTTGGAAAATACAGTGCCAGAGGAAAAATTTTTCCCTTTTCTGAAAACGGATGCAATTCAGATGCTCTACCCAAATTGTGTACCAAAGCAAAGTATTTATCGTCTTCCCCTCTAAAAACCTCTGCGTAAACACGATGAGAGGGGAAACCACCTTGAACGATTATTGAGGGCGCATCAAAACTCATGCTGAGTAGGCTATTAAAATTTTTTACAAGGCAGCTTCCGGAAAGTTGAGGATATTTGGGTCTTATGGAGGGTAGATTTTTAAGATCTTTTTGACGAAATGGTTTAAGTTTTTTTATAGCCTCAAGAGGAGGTAAGAGTATAGTAAATATTTTATCGAATTGGATTAGAGTAGATTTGTCTAGTTTAAAAATCGCATCTTCTAACTCATTAAGATGGATTTCAGGTTTAGATTGAGGAGCTTTTTGTATTTTATCATTGAAAAGTGAAATCAGTGTGCACATTGAAAAGATAAAAAAATCGGGCGTATTAGCATTTCCCTCTTTGATCGAGGGTTCATGGTATTTTCCTATATCTAAAGCGGCATTTTCGAGTTTTTCTTGAATTTCTCCAAATTCTTGAGTTGAAATTTTTTCCAAAAATTTTCGAATGATTGCGCTTAAAAATTT
>CAYFOX010000009.1:0-1263 GCA_964344875.1 uncultured bacterium | reverse complement strand
TCCATAACCGGTCTCTAAAAAAATCTGGGCCAGTTCTTGAAATTCCAACATGGAGTTCGGATAAATAGGATACCCCCTTTCTGGGAATTTAGTACCAAGACCTATCAAATAAAACAGAAAATGCAATTGTTGCTTTTTATAATTCGAGGTCGAAGCTAATGAAATAAGCTCATGAGTGTTATCTATTTTTTTCGCAACCATAGCAAGGGAAAAAGCATCCTTAGAATCAAGCATTCTTTTAAAAAAATCGGGTAGATCTACATGGATAGATTCTACTACCATTTTTTTTCTAGACCTATCTGTTAGGGTAATGTATACATTAAAAAATAAATCTTTGTTTCTTTTGTTGATTTCCTTAAAAACCTCTAGCATTTCACCTTCACTTAGTTTATCCAAGAATTTTCTGATATCGCTAGGGTATGCCTGATATAAATAATCGAGGAAAATAGACTCAAATTCCTGCAGGTACTTTTTAAAAAAAGTGTAAGTTAGCCCATTTTTATTGAGCAGTAATCCAACTGCTTTTTTCTTTGAACTCAGATCCATTTTTTCTAAAAGTTTTTCTCGTAAATTTTCTACTTCAGAAGGTTCTGCAGTAAGAATGGGTGGATAGAATGTCTGTTCAAAAACCTTTAGTAAATTTTGCTGGCTTATTTTTTGCGACGCATAGGTTTGCGCTTTTTCTAAATCAAGCGTGGGGAGAATTTTTTCGAAGATTTCATATCGTGTTAAAATTTGCATTCTTAATGTCTCTAGTGCCCTAGGACGAAAATGAATATGAGCAATCTCGTTGGTTTTATGGGTTGTTTTTGTGTGGTTAGTATTTAAGGTAAGACCCTCTAGTGGGGCAGTAGAATCTGTCTCCTCAGAGCTAGGGGATAAACAAGATTGAGCGAATAAAGAGATTTTGGATATTGAAGCGTTGAGGTTTATTTGCTGGGAAAAAGGGTTTGGTCCAATTGGTGTATCCGATGGTATATTCGCCATAAACCTTCGGATAAACAAATCCCTTTTTTTTTAAAAGAAGTATTCAATTTTATTTTAGCTATTTATGTGGATCGGAAAATAAAACCCATCTATTATTTATTATAACTATTTTAAGGAGCAATCATGAAAAGATGGTTTTTCTACCTCTGTTCTATAGGTTTTTTTTCCTTGCAATATGCCGATGTGGTAGTGATTACAGGTGCGTCACGTGGTATTGGCTATGAGTCGGCAAAACTTTTTGCTGATCGTGGGCACATGGTCTATGGGATTGTTAGG
>CAYFOX010000008.1:21900-22898 GCA_964344875.1 uncultured bacterium | reverse complement strand
ATTTGATAAATTTTATAGACTGTCTGTTCAAATCTTTTAACTTTCTTAATTTAATTATTGAAAATTAATTAGTTATGACAGTGGGTTTCAAATCGAAAATTTTCTAAGGACCGCATAAAAATTTTTCCGGTTGCATAAGCACTTATTTTCTGTAACAACCTTTATAGAACCAGATCTGGTTAAGGCCGTTTTTTTAAATTTTAAAAAAGTCTGTGCGAAGATTTTCTTAACATAAAGAGCCTTAAGAAGTAAAATTTTTCATATACCCCCTTCAAACCCCCTTTCAGGCTGTTTAAACGATTAGCCAGCTTATTTTTGTGTTCTGGTGCTGGGGTCGATCGTGTTTTCTAGCGAGAAGGAAAATTTTCTAGATCAATTTTCCCTAAATCGTTAAGTGAGAGGACTATGATCCGTTTTCTTTTACCTACCCTTATTTTTCTCTCCTTATTGGCCAAAGAGCCCCCTAAGCTTAAGGTTCATGATGTTTCCCATCGAATGGAGGAGATGCTACGTGCCCATGCCCAAATTCATGAGGTCAACAACGAGATTCTCGAGCGCACCCTCTTTCATTTTGTGGAGGAGATGGATAGGACCAAAAGTTATTTTCTTGAAGAGGAGGTGGCTCCCCTTATTAAATTGGACCAAAACAACCTTAGTACACTTAAGAATGCGATCCATCGCGGCGATTTTCAGTATTTTTCCCATCTTGTCCAGCTTTTCAAAAAAGCGGTTTCCCGTCACAACACCCTACTTTTAAACCCTAAATTACAGAATATTTCCCCAAAAAAGCTTGAGGGGAAGGAGGAATCTTTCGCTCTATCAGAAGAGGCTTTGCTCGAAAAGCTGGGGCAGCTTCGGGCACACACCCTTTACATGGCGGACCAAATCGGCCCTAATATGCAAGAAAAAATCTTAGGCTGGAGCGAAAAAAAACGTCTTAAATTTGAAGAGGAGTGGGTGAATCTTACCAAAGAGCACGAGGAGCGCCTCATCTATAG
>CAYFOX010000008.1:14936-21890 GCA_964344875.1 uncultured bacterium | reverse complement strand
CATCTATAGCACCTTCCTGAAATCCTTTGCCCGCTCTCTTGATGCCCATACCTCCTATTTTACCCCTGACGAAGCGGCAGATTTTATGATCCACGTGCAACAGCGCCTCTATGGAATCGGGGCTATGTTGCGTGATGATTTTGACGGGCTTATCATTCTTAAGCTCATTGAAGGGGGGCCTGCAGCTCGCAGCGGCAAAGTTCAAGTCGACGATAAAATTATCGCAGTAGACTCAGAGCCGGTCATGGGGTTGTCCATTCAGGACGCCGTAGCATTGATCCGGGGGAAAAAAGGGACATCGGTGACTCTTACCCTTTTAAGGAAAAATGAGCACCTCACCGTACCGGTAATACGCGATGAGGTAGTCGTTGAGGAGAGTCGTTACTCATACGATGTGATTAATACTGCCGACGGACCAATCCTCCATTTTGCTCTCCATTCCTTTTATGAGGATGAAACCACCTCTTCAAGCAAAGATTTTAAAAAAGTGCTTGATGGAGTGAAAAAACAAACAAATCCTATAGGCGTCATTTTAGATCTAAGGGAAAACTCGGGCGGTCTCATGTCGCAAGCCGTGGAAATCGCCGGGCACTTTATCCACAGAGGCGTTGTCGCCTCGGTTTCCGATCGGCTACATGGAGTTTACCACATGCGCAACTTCCAATCTCCGCCCTCTTTTAGAGGGCCCCTTGTCGTTATGATCGATAAGGCAAGCGCCTCCTCAAGTGAAATAGTTGCTCAGTGTTTGAAGGATTATGGCAGAGCCCTTTTAGTGGGTGATAGCTCCACCTTTGGTAAGGGCTCCTACCAAATGCTTTCGATAGATAATCAAAAATCCATCGACCCCAAAGGGGAGTACCGGATCACCCGGGGCCTTTATTACACTGTATCGGGAAACTCCCCTCAGCTTACGGGGGTCACACCTCACGTTGAGATCCCCGGACCACTAAATAAAATGGAAATTGGGGAAAAGCACCATAAATTTGCCCTCCCGTCCGACTCCATACCTGCAAGTTACGTAGACCAGATGTTAGACCTGAATCCCCTTGCCCGCATGCGGGCTAAACGAGGCCAGCAACAACAACGTCTTTTCATACCCGAAAAAATCTTGAATCATCTTCAAAAAGCCTCAAAAGAGCGCCAAACCAAGTGGAAAAAAGGGGAAACTGTTCTCTACGATGAGGAGAAAAAACTTGTTTTGGAAGAAGCTTGCGAAGTGCTCAAACACTGGGCAAAATTTAAAGAGTCTAGCCTTCTTTACTAAAAAATTTTTTAACGTTCAGACCCTTTTTTTCTAGAAAACCTTTATTAGCACCACCCGGTTCAGGGTACTTGAAGTTTTTTGAGTTATAGAGGTATACTCCTCTTTAACTTTTTTAGGATTTATTTATGTCTTCAAATGCACCGGTCCGGGTCCGTATTGCCCCCTCTCCAACCGGATACCCCCATGTTGGCACCGCCTACATCGCTCTCATGAATCTTGCTTTCGCTAGACACCATGGTGGTAATTTTATTTTAAGGATTGAAGACACCGATCAATCACGTAGCAGGCCTGTCTACGAGGAAAACATCTACAAAGCCCTTCATTGGGCAGGTATCGAGTGGGACGAAGGTCCCGACAAAGGGGGCCCCTATGGCCCTTATCGTCAATCCGAAAGAACTGCTATTTACCAAGAATACGCGCAAAAACTACTAGATCGGGGGATGGCCTATAAGTGTTTTGCTACTCCCCAGGAGCTCGAGCAAATGCGTTTAACTTCTAAAAGTGGCTATAACAGGCTCTATAGAAACCTCACTCAAGAGGAGATTGACGAGCGTCTTTCTCGCAACGAAAAATATACCATAAGACTTAAAGTGCCTCTAACCGGAGATTTGCATTTTGAGGATGGGATCATGGGAAAAATCGTGGTTAAATACGAGGAGATTGACGATCAAATCCTTTTAAAAGCTGATGGGTTTCCTACGTATCATTTGGCAAATGTTGTGGACGATCATTTGATGAAGATTACACATGTCTTACGTGGTAGCGAGTGGCTCACATCCACCCCAAAGCACATTGTGATCTATAACGCTTTTGGTTGGACGCCACCGACTTTTTATCACCTACCCCTCCTCCTAGGGGCCGACGGAAAAAAACTCTCCAAGCGCAAAAATCCCTGCTCGATCTTCTTTTTTAAGGATAGCGGATACGTACCTGAGGCGTTTTTGAATTTTCTCTCTGTGATGGGTTATAGTATGCCCAACGACGAAGAGATCTACACCCTAGAGCACTTTTGTAAAACCTTTGATATTAAACGGATTGGCTCATCGGGAGCTTTTTTTGATTTTCAGAAATTGGACTGGATCAATCAACAGTACTTGATGCGCACAACCGATCCAAAGGGGCTTTGGAAAAATATCTCCAGCTGGGCCTTTGAAGAGTCTAAAATGTTGCAATTGATGGAAATGGGCCGTACAAGAATACGCACCTATTCAGAGTTCTTTGACCTTTTCCATTTCTTTTTTACAAATCATCTCGAATTAACGCTGGAAAACATGGTACCTAAAACCCTATCTCAAGAGGGTGCTGCTATGCTTATGCAGGCAGTTCTTTGGAGACTTGATGAAAGAGAGAGCTGGTCAAAAGAGAGTATTGAGGCGGTTTGTAAAGAATTTGTCGAACTTTTCGGGCTTAATCTTAAAAAAGAGATTATGCCCGTCCTATACACCGCCCTTACCGGAAAGACGCAAGGCCCGCCACTCTACGCCTCGTTTGAGCTTTTAGGGATAGACAGAACCCGAGCTCGACTTTTACAAGGCATCTCTTTCCTAGGGGGGCTAAGCACCAAAAAAGTGGATCTTTTGAAGAGTTCGATGCAAAAAAAGGATTGCCTCTCCCTTTTGCATAAGGCGGCTACTTAAAAACCGGGTCACAGCTCAACGGATCGGATCGTGGCTTAAGGGATCTTTGCCGCTTTTATCGGATTTAGCCTCTTCAGAAAGGGGCTGATCCGTAATAATATACGAGGGTTTGTACCCTGCAGCCGTGCAAGAGGCTAAAAAAATCAAAAACAAGGTTTTTTTGTATTTAAAACGCATAGGATCCCTATTGTATACCTATATAACATTGGCGATTTATGTCCAAACACACAGCTAAACTTTCTCACCGCTCTTTCCTAACTCCTTTAGATGCAGAAAAAAGAACGCTCCATTTAGAGATCTCTTTTACCGAGCCTTTGGTTTATCTACCCGGCGACTCGATCGCCTTGGATGTGGAAAACTCCCCGATCCAAGTAGAAAAATGGCTCAAAAAATTCTCAAGAGATCCTCATGAAATCGTAGTAAACAGAAGAACTCAACAGGAGCTGCCCCTATATTCCTATTTAAAAAAACAGGTCAATCTCCAATCGATTCGGGAGGGGGATCTATCGAGAGCGCGCCCACTTATGCCACGCTTCTACTCAATCGCCTCATCGCAATCTTTATACCCCAATCAAATGCACCTATTAGTTACCCTTGAAGAATTTTTTGACGATGAGGGGGAAAAGATGATGGGTGTTGGGAGCGAATACCTCTTCTCAGAACTTGGTTTAAATGATTTAGTGCAATTCAAATTGTTTCCCAATGAACACTTTCGACTTCCCGATCCAACAGTTCCCGTTATTATGATAGGTCCAGGCACTGGGCTTGCCCCTTTCAAAGCTTTCTTAGAGGAGAGGATTCACCAGAATGCCCCAGGAAAAACCTGGTTGTTTTTTGGGGAAAGGAATAGGAGCTCCCATTTTTATTATGAGGATTTCCTTACAGGTTTAGAAAAAAAAGGGCAACTTGAGCTCTCATTAGCGTTTTCTCGAGACGGGGCTCAAAAGGTTTATGTACAAGATAAACTTAGAGAACAAAAAGAAAAGCTTTTCAACTACCTCGACGATGGGGCGGTCCTCTACATTTGCGGAGATGCTAAAATGATGGCAAAAGGGGTAACTGAGACTTTAGAAATGCTCTATAGTGAAAAAACTGCTAGAAACCTCGATGAAGCTCAGGAATGGTTACGTCAATTGAAGGCTGAGGGCCGTTTAAAACTGGACGTCTATTAAAGATTTTTTGAGAATGTGATGAGTGCACGGCAAGTCACACCCTTTCCCTCTCCTGCAAAACACATCGAATTTCCCGTTGTGAAAACCATTCCAACCTGTTCAATATCTATTTGAAGAGTTTTCGCAATATTCAGCCGCATTCTTGCCTCTTGGGGCTGTAGTCGAGGTTTCTGCGCTGTTAAAGAAACCACACAGTGAACAATTTTCATATTTTTAAGGGTTTTAAGAGCCTCAGCAACAAAAACTCTGCTATCTTTTACCCCTTTTTCTCTACAGAGTTCTATCGCTACTTTTCCTAAAATAGGGACATGCGTCACAGAGGTGATCGCTTGACAAATGGCATGGTAAACGACGTCCCCATCCGAATCCGCATCAAACGAAGGGGTCTCTAAAAATGGGTGACCGGCTATAATACAACCCGATGTATCATTTTTAAATTGATGACTATCTTCCCCAAATCCTGTAATATAGGAATACTCATTTTGTTTATCGTTCATAGGCATCCCGTTTAAAAGAGGTTTACCTACTCTAGCACATGCACTTTCACTACTGCAATACCTGGTTCGAAGAGACTCTTCTAGCTCCGAAAGAGACTTTAAGACATATGCATTACCTTTTTCAATATTTGCCCATTTTGTACGCCCCTAAGGGTTCTCAAATCCTAGTAGATGCTTTTGCGGTTTCTCCTATTGAAGGCTACGAGATCCTCCCCTATGACCCCCAAAAAAGAGCCGAATGGGACCTTACCAACTCCCTAGAGTTTTGGGTAAACGAGGATCCCTTAACGACAAAACTTCTCTCAAAAGAATTCCTTTTTAACCATACAAAGAGGCCCAAAGGGTCCAGAATCATCCAAAACTTAGAGGAGGCCGAAGCTTTTGAAAAGGCTTATAGTGGGAATTGCGTGTTTAAACAATTCCTGAGTTTTTCAGGAATGGGTCATGCACGAAAAGCGACCGACATTCGTCGCTTTCCATGTCTTTTAGAGCCCTGGTTTGAACGCACGCTGGATTTTAGTACGCAGTGGATTGTCGAATCAAACCATATTGAGTACCTAGGGGATACCCATCTGCTTGTTGCCTCGGGTGGTGGGTATAGAGGCACGGAAATTGGTTGTGTTCCTATTGAGAAAACCTATCTAGACATCCATTTTGGCGAGGTTTATCCCCTATTACAAACGATTCAAAAAATGGGTTTCAGAGGGAATGTCGGAATTGACGCATTTGTCCACAAAGAGGGTTTTGTCCCTATTTGTGAAATGAACCCCCGAAAGACGATGGGGTATGTCGCTTTGATGCTTGCGCGTCATCAAAATAGGCAGAAATTACGCCTTTCGATAAAAAAGTCCGCACCTGGAGCGCTCCTTCCCGAGCTCCTGGTTGATAAACACCTCAAACAACTTCGATTCCCAAAAAATCTTTTCCTAGATAAGCTCTAGCAATGACATTAGCGCAACAGACACTTAAGAATACCGGATATAAAATTCTTGGCAAAAACCCTCTCAGAGGGTCCATCGAAGCTTTTGGAGCAAAAAATAGCGTTACAAAATGTTTGGTTGCCTCTCTTTTAACAGATCAGGTTTGCACCATCACGAATGTCCCCCAAATCCAAGAGGTGGAAATCACTCTGGATATGCTCGCATCTTTAGGAAGCAAAATCAACTGGGATAAACAGACTCACAGCATCTCAATCCATACTCCACACATCATCTCAACAAAAGTCGCAAACCGCTTTAGCGGCGCCAACAGGATCCCTATTCTTCTTCTAGGGGCCCTCATCGGACGCACCTCAGAACCGGTCGAAATCCCCTCTGTAGGGGGTTGTCAAATCGGTGCACGCCCCGTTAATTTTCACTTTGACGCTCTTAAAACACTGGGCGTTGATTTAAAAATCCAAAAAAACGAACACAACGATCTTTACATCGCCTCTGCCCCCAAGGGGCTTAAAGGGGGGATTATTCGTTTAGAATACCCTTCGCTTGGCGCAAGTGAAAACGCCCTTTTAGCAGCCTCCTGGGCTCAGGGGGTCACATACATCCACAACATCAGTTTAGAGCCCGAATTTTTAGATCTGATCCATTTCGTACAAAAAATAGGAGTAATCATCACTTTTATTGATGATCGAACAATTCGAGTCCAAAAAGGGATTTACAGAGGTGCAGAACACCACTTGGTATCCGACCGCGCGTTTGCAGCCTCCTATGCAATGCTTGCCTATGCCACTCAAGGAGAAATTTTTGTCAAAGGGGCTCGTCAAGAACACCTAGGGAATTTGTTAAGTATATTCCAGCAGATAAAAGCCCCTTTTACGGCCCAAAATGATGGAATTGTATTCCATTTTTCCTCCCCTCTGGAGGGATCGATTCAGGTTGAAACAGGCCCCTATCCAAATTTTCTGACCGATATGCAGCAACCTCTTGTTACGCTGTTGACACAAACAAAAGGGGAACACAGGGTGCACGAAACCGTGTATGAGCAGCGATTTGGTTACACAAAAACTCTAAACGAAATGGGAGCTAATATTTTGCTTTCTAACGATTGCGCTGGAGACCTTGCCTGTAGATTCAAAAACCAAAATTTTTCTCATAGCTGTTATATATTAGGGCCTACACCTCTTAAGGGAAAAGATATTTTGATTCCCGATCTACGTGCTGGCTTCGCTTATGTGATCGCCTCTCTTGCTGCAGACGGGATTTCAACCCTGCATAACATCCACTATTTGCACAGGGGATACGGCAATCTTCTTGCCCCTTTAAGCTCGCTTGGTGCTGATATCACTCTCATTGACTAAAAATAAAAATTAAAATTTTTCGGCGTGTGATAACATAGACCTAAAATGGCCCTTCCAGCAAACCTGCTCCGGTCGAAGCCCGGAGAAATTT
>CAYFOX010000008.1:11459-14926 GCA_964344875.1 uncultured bacterium | reverse complement strand
TTCTAGAATTTTCGATCGAAAATAGGGCATTATGCTGGGACAGGCCCCACTTCCCCCTACTTGTACCCATGAGACTAGCGCTAAAGATGGAGAAAAACAACCCTTATTGCCCTATTTTTTTGCAGTTTGTTCCCCTCATCAAAGAACAAGAAAACCACAAGGGATTTTTGAATGAGCCCGTAGAAGATTCTCTCTTTCGACTGGCTCCAAAATATTTGCAAAAATATGAGGGGCGCTCGCTCTTACTGGCCACAAAAGCCTGCGCCATGCATTGCCGCTACTGTTTTCGTCAAAATTTTTCCTACGAAACCGAAAGCGAAGGATTTTTTCAAGAATTAGAACTGATTCGAAACAATCGGGAACTTCATGAGGTGATTTTGAGTGGCGGAGACCCGCTCTCTTTAAAAAACACCTCTCTTATCCCCCTCCTGAATGAGCTCAATAAAATCCCCCACCTCAAATATATCCGTTTCCACACCCGCACCCTGATCGCCGACCCAAACCGATTAGACGAGACACTTTTAGAGGCTTTATCCGGATTAGAAAAAAAAGTCGTGTTCGTTGTGCACGTCAACCACCCTAAAGAGCTTGGGGAAGATCTTAGAATCTGTTTTGGTCATTTACAGAAAATTGGTGTACAGCTTTTATCCCAAAGCGTTTTGTTGAAGGGAATCAACGATGATCTCTGGACACTGCAAAGCCTATTTTTCGCACTCTTTGACTATGGCGTTCTCCCCTATTACCTGCACCAATTGGACAGAGTGCAAGGGGCGTTCCACTTTGAGGTAACCCCTGAAAAAGGGCTGGAGCTTATCGAAAGACTACGCGGGAGAATGCCGGGTTATCTTGTTCCTAAATACGTTCAGGAGATCCCCCACAGGCGGTCTAAAACTCCAGTGGAAAGATCTTCAAGCTCCTCATCTACATCCGCTCCAGAGTCTTAAGCCCTAAAATTTCAAAACACATCTCAAAAGCTTTCATGGTTTTATGCAATAAAGCAACCCTTGAAGACTCCTCCTCTACCCCCTCAACGCGACAATCTCTGAAAAACTCATTGAATGTTTCTGCTAGGTGGAACAAATACTCTGCAATTCTATGAGGTAAAAGATCTCTTTGCACCGTGTCTAACGCCTCATAAAGTTGGTACAGGGTTAAAAGCAGTTTTCGTTCTGTAGGATGTTTGACTGCGATTTTTTCGGCCCCTTTTTTACATCTCTTCAAGATACTCTTGATGCGTACATATGCATAAAGATTGAATGCTGCAGTATTCCCTTCAAATCGCAACATTCGTTCAAAGCTGAAAATGTAATCTTTTGTGCGCACTGTAGAGAGATCGGCATATTTGATTGCATTCACACCAAGGACTTGGGCCATTTTTCCCATCTCTTCAAGGCCGATTTCCCCTTTATAACGATCGATAAGTATCTCTTTGGCCTGGTGGATCGCCTCCTTGATCAAATCAATCAAGCGAAAAACTTCCCCAGAACGGGTTTTCATCTTGGTTCCGTCTGGATTTAAAACAAGACCGAACGGAGCATGCTCCACCATAGTTTTTTCAGGTTGGTAAAAACCACATTTTTTTGCTGCATCAAACACCATATGGAGATGTTGTGACTGTCCGGCGTCGGTGACGTAGATGATCCGATCAGCTCTATCCTCTTCGATCCGGTATTTGAGGGCAGCCAAATCGGTAGTAGCATAGTTATACCCTCCATCAGACTTTTGAATGATCAGGGGAAGCGGCGCATCATTTTGGTCTTTATAGCCGTCTAAAAAAACACATTTAGCGCCGTTGGATATCTCTACAAGCCCCGTTTTTTCAAAAAGATCGATAACCGCCTTCAGGTAGGGCTGGTAGAAAGATTCTCCCCTCTCCAACAAATGCACATCCAAAACTCGGTAGATCTCTTCAAATCCTAGTCGTGATACATCCAGGATTTTTCTCCAGATCTCTTGAATAGCCTCCTCTTGGGATTGTAATCTGACAACCATTTCTTGGGCCCGTTTCTTGAAAGCCGGATCCTCATCAAAGCAAATTTTGCTAGAACGGTACCAATCCATCAGATCGACAAGAAGACATGAGCTTAAATCAAGATCGTTTTCGATTATATAGGTTACAAGCATCCCAAATTGGGTCCCAAAATCCCCTATATGGTTAATTTTCATCACATCGTAACCAAGAAGCTCAAACAGGCGCGACAAAGAATCCCCAATAATCGTCGATCTGAGGTGCCCTACATGTAGCTCTTTAGCTACATTGGGCGAAGAATAGTCGATCAAAATCTTTTGATGATTTTTATGAAAAGGCAGAAATAGGGTACTTGAGTGCTCCTCAAGATAGGTTTGATTTAAATAAATGTTGATAAAACCAGGGCCCGCAAGCTCCACTTTCTCAATCAGAGGGTGGTGGATCTTGGTGAGGATGGTTTGTCCCACATCCCTGGGGCTTTTTTTTAGATCCTTAGCCAAAGAGAGGGCAACAGCGGTTTGATAGTCTGCTGTTTGCGGAGGTTTCGATCGTAAAATTTCTGGATTTAAAGAAATTTCTAATGCTTCATAGACAGCTTTTTTAAAAATTTCTTGCAACAAGTGTTGCAACTGGCATGGGCCCAAAGAGATGTTTTTCATTAAATTTGTCTGATTTAACTCGTGCTGAAGAGCATAACAGCTACTTGATTATAATCAAAGAATTGGGTAAAGTAGTTTATTCCATTTAGAATACCCAAGAGGTTTAGATGACAACCGCGGTCATTTCATCAACACTTATCGAAGAGCTTAAGAGCTTTTTTAAAAAAAACCGCAAACCGGACCTGATCACCTCCTATCTTTTTTACCTTGAAAAAAAGTACCACCTCAACCCGGTCATCTTTATCAAGGAAAAGAGGATTTATAAGAGCAAAGAGGAGCTTATCCAATTTCTCGAAAAACAGGGGAAACTCTGGCGGGAAACGGAGATCAAAATCCAGATCGGTGAACCTGAGGTAAACAGCCTCACCAAAAAAATTTATATATGCCCCTTTTCAGGGAAAGTTTTTGGGGACAACACTCACGCCAACCCACAGGACGCTATTTATGACTGGGTGTCCAAATGCAAAGAAAACACCGAACGTGTTGATGGTCAACGAGTGAAAAGATTCTTCGTGTCGGAAGATCCTGAAGTGATCAAAAACTACATCAAACCCCAAAAAGTTGCCCTAAAAAAAACCGTATTCTCGTCCGCTGTAACAGGCAAGCTTTTTGCAAACAAAGCAAGCGTAGTTGAAGATTTTGTCCTTCATCAGCTCAAGTCCATCCCCTTAGCCGAAGTACCTTCACAAAACCGTTATGAGATTCAAGAGGATTTTTTAAAGTTCATTGAGGAGAATCTCAAAGAAACGCAAATTTCCAGTTTCGTCGAGGCGATGAGCCAGTACTCCGATTTCTCCAAATTCGTTGCTTCTTGGCTTGAAGAAGGGGAGCAAGAGGAT
>CAYFOX010000008.1:9871-11449 GCA_964344875.1 uncultured bacterium | reverse complement strand
GACCAGACTGCACAGATTGCAGCTCTTGTAGCAAAGGAACTTCCCCAAACTCCCTGCCTACTTCTACGAGGTGGGCTTGGAGCCGGAAAGACCACATTTTCTAAGTTCCTCATCCACTATTTGACCGGAACCCCCTTGAGTGAGATCACCAGTCCCACCTACTCTTATGTCCACCTCTACGACGAAAAATTAGCCCATTTTGATCTCTTTAGAGTCGTTTCGCAGGATCACCTTGAAGAGCTGGGCCTTATTGAGCTCCTTCACGACCCTAGTGTCATAAAAATAATTGAATGGCCCGATGTAGCACTTTCTTTATTGCCCGCAAACCGCCTAGAGATTACAATAGACTGCTCGGACTCCGAAGAGAGAGGGTTTTCTTTCTCTTTCCCGTTGGTAAAGCAGGACTGTAGGGTCTAAAAATGAAAAAAATAAATTTTAAAAACTCCCGTTTTGTAAACACTTTTGTCTCTTTGCCTCTCAAAGGGGTTCATCCGACGCTCCCCCGTTTTTGCTTCGTTGGGCGATCCAACGTGGGGAAATCTTCTCTTATAAACCACCTTTGTGACCAGCAAACGCAGGCGATTAATCTATTCTCTGTTGATGAACAAATCTACCTTTTCGATCTCCCCGGATACGGCTTCAGCGAAACTGGTAAAAGCTTACGGCTGAGCTGGGGGAAATTGATGGAGGAGTTTCTTCTTGAATACCGCCCCCATGTTCTATTGCTTACCGATAGCCGCCACCCCCTTTTTCCGTCTGATGAACAGATGATGGAGTGGCTCCATCACCATGACATGCCTTACACCCTGATTGCAACGAAGGCAGATAAACTCAACACCTCCTCAAAACACAAAAAAACTGTCGAAATCCAAAAAAAATTCGCGGCTCCCACCCTGTTTTATTCTGTTCATAGTGTCGAAGGGAAACACTCCCTACTGCAAAACATCCAAAAAATCTGCCAAGAACAATCGGCACTGAAAGAATTACCACAACCGGCTTTAACATGAAACCTCTCACAGAAGAAAAATTTATTTGTATTGATGTCGAATCTACCGGGTTAGATTTGGAGAAAGACCGCATCTGCGAAATCGCTGCTGTGCAATTTTCCTTGAATGCAGAATTTGACTCTTTTGAGAGCCTCATCCATCCCGGAATAGAAATTCCGCAGGAGGTAATTGATATCCATCATATCACTAACGAGATGTGTAGTAATGCCCCTAAAATTGAGGCTTTCCTTCCCCGACTAAAAACTATGATCGATGATCATGTGATTGTCGGACACGGCATCTCTTTTGATATCGGGATGTTAAAAAGCGCTTTTCAACGAGCAGGCCTAAGCCATAATTTCGATAAATCTCGCGTGATTGACACATTACGGCTAGCTCGCCTTTACGGCGATAGCCCCTCAAACTCTTTAGAGGTCTTACGACGCCACTTCAATGTGGATGAGGAGGGTGCGCATCGGGCGATGAACGATGTTCGCGTGAACATCCAAGTCTTCAAACGTTTGATTCGAAAATTTAAATCTGTTAAAGAAATATTAGAAAGGCTACAAGCTCCTATTCTTTTGAAAAATAT
>CAYFOX010000008.1:6629-9861 GCA_964344875.1 uncultured bacterium | reverse complement strand
AAAATATAAAGGGCGCTCTTTTAATGAAATCCCTATTAACTACCTGATTTGGGCTTCAAAACAAGACTATGATCTGGACTTAAGTTTTAGCATTAAAGAAGCGATTAAAAAAAGTAAATCAAAGGGGGGATTCCTCCGCGCAAATTCACCTTTTAGCGGACTGGATTTTTAAACCATGACAGTGCTTAACGAATTAAAAACTCTATCAAAGATGCCCTGTGAGGGGACTGTCCTTTTAAGGGTCGACTTGAATGTACCTATTAAAGAGGGATCTATTTTAGACGACTCAAAAATTCGTGCATGCCTACCTACTATAGAGTTTCTCCAGGCTAAATGCAAAGATACAAAAATAGTGCTTCTGAGCCATTTGGGTCGACCCGACGGCTCTGATGATAAGTTCAGTTTAAAGCCGGTTCAGGAGCGTTTGAGCGAGCTTTTAGAGCGGGAAGTGCTCTTTTGTAAAGAGTCGATTGGCCCTGAACCAAAATACATGATCCATCAAGCCAAACCCGGCTCGATTCTCCTTTTGGAAAACTTGCGATTTTATCCCGAAGAGAAAAAAGGGGACTACAATTTTGCAAAACAGCTAAGTGAGCTTGGGGACGTCTATATCAATGACGCTTTTGCCGTAAGCCACCGCAATGATGCCTCGATCGCCGTTCTACCTGAACTTTTTCCTAAACTCTCTTTTGCCGGCTTCCTTCTAGACAAAGAAATTCTTCTTCTAACACGCACATTCAAAAAACCGGAACCCCCCTTTGTTGCCGTTATCGGAGGCTCTAAACTCTCGTCTAAACTCCCCCTTATCGAATCCTTACTCGAAAAAGCCGACACGGTGATTATCGGAGGTTTGATGGCCTACACATTCCTTAAAGCCCGCGGTGAAGAGGTTGCAAATACGCTTGTCGAGGAGGAATTTTTAGACCAGGCTAGAAAAATTTATCTTAGTCGCGAAGGAAAAAAAATTGTGCTCCCCGTTGATCAGGTTTGTAAAAATAGCCTTGGGGAAGTTTCTCAAGTCGGCTTTCCTATGCCGGAGGGGACAATTGCCTGCGATATAGGGTCTAACTCCGTAGAGCTTTTCAAAAAAATTCTTTCAACCTCTAAAACTGTTTTATGGAACGGACCTTTAGGCATTTTTGAGGAACCCCCCTTTGACGAAGGGAGTCGAGCTCTTATCCAGTTCCTTGACGGACTCAAGGCCACAAAAATCGCTGGGGGCGGCGACACTTTGCATATGGTTGAAACCCTTGCAGGCAAGCATGCTTTCAGCTGGCTTTCTACTGGGGGTGGGGCTATGGTGGAGTTCATTACACATATGGACCTCCCCTCCTTACGCTGGCTTAGTGAATAAAATTTTTTAATCCTAAGGGATTTATAAAAATTTGATCAAAAAAACTCTGTGTGATTGTCAAATATCGGAAAACCTTTATAATGGTATCCTGTCTTAGCCCTGTGGTAGATAATGACAAACGCGTCTGCGGTTCAATTTGGTAGAATCCGGTCAACATTATGGCCGATTCACGCTCATGAATTAAAAAAATTCATCCCGATGTTAATTATCTACGCTCTTATCGTATTTAATTACAGCATCTTAAAGACAACAAAAGACACCCTTGTAATGACGGCAAAAGCCTCAGGAGCCGGGACCATACCCTTCATTAAGGTATGGGTTCTGATGCCTATGACTCTGTTTGTCACCTACTTATACACCAAAATTGCCAATAAGTTCCGTCGTGAGCAGATTTTTTACATCATGATGTCCCTTTTTGTCGGTTTTTTTGCCCTCTTCGCTTTTGTCTTGTATCCTTTTCAAAATTTTATTCACCCTCACCAGCTAGCAGATACCCTCCAAAGCTATCTGCCGAATGGAGCTCAGGGGCTGATTGCGATGCTACGCAACTGGAGTTTTACCCTCTTTTATGTGATGGCGGAACTTTGGGGTACAACTATAATGACCGTGTTGTTCTGGGGTTTTGCCAACGAGGTTACAAGCGTCTCGGATGCCAAACGCTATTATGCCATCTTGGGGGTTGGGGCCAATATCGCTACCATGCTTGCCGGGGAAGCAATCGGCTACCTCTCTTCAGGCTCGCTTGTGCTCCCCTTTTATGAGGGGGATAGCTGGGGCCAATCGCTTTCTCTCATCTCCTTAGTGATTGTTTTAAGTGGCACAGCCTCTATGTTCCTGTTCCGCTACATCAATCACTCGTTTTTTTCCCATGAGATGAAAAGTAACCCTTTAAAGCCCGAACCTGAAAAGGTGCGGATGGGAATGCGCAAAAATTTTGCCTACCTAGCTAGATCCCGCTATCTGATTTATATTGCGATTATTGTTCTATCCTATAATATTTCTTTGAATATGATTGAAGTGGTCTGGAAGGATCAAGTGCAACAGCTCTACCCAAACCCAACTGAGCAAAACGCTTTTTATGGTAAAGTGATCTGGTGGATTGGCGCTATGTCTACATTCTTGTCCCTCTCTGTAACAGGTCCCGTCACGCGTCGCTTTGGTTGGACTACTAGCGCCCTTGTCACCCCGGTGATCCTCCTCATTTCAGGTGCTCTATTTTTCTTGTGCCACTATTTCCGCGAAACTCCCTTTTTACACCAGTTTTCCTATATTCTTGGGGCAACGCCGCTAATGCTGATTGTCCTTATAGGGTCGATGCAGAATGTTTTCTCCAGAGCCTGCAAATTTACCTTCTTTGACACAACCAAAGAGATCGCTTTTATCCCTTTATCCCCGGAGTCAAAACTTAAGGGTAAGGCGGCAATCGATGGTGTCGGCTCTCGCCTTGGAAAATCAGGAAGCGGTCTCATCCACCAATCCCTTATTATCACATTAGGGTCTGTCTCGATGAGCACCCCTATAGTTGGGGTATTTTTGGGGCTATTCTTTATCAGCTGGATCACTGCAGTAAGATCTCTAGGCAAACAGTTTGATGAACTGTCTCATACTCCGAATGAACCTGCACCGGCTACTACTGAAACCTTAGCTCCTGGCGAAACCGATGAAACACTAGTGCGAGCGTAACAGAAATGGTAGAGGTATTTACGCAAAAACTCCATGACCTCGTTCACCAACATCCAGATTTAGCCCCTCTTTTCGTCTTTGTTTGTATAGCCTGCTCCAGTCTTACCTTTGTGATAAGCCTAGACTTGCTTATTTTTACCGGGGCAATGATTGCTGTCTACTTTGAATCTTTTATCCCATTTTTCTTAGCCTGTT
>CAYFOX010000008.1:1838-6619 GCA_964344875.1 uncultured bacterium | reverse complement strand
TTTTGTGGGCAAGTCGATTATTGGATAGGCCGACTTGTAGGGCTTCCCCTTTTAAAAATAAAAAAAATCTCTAAGTTTCTTCCACAAGAGCGCCTTGATCTGATGCAGGTTTTTTTTCATAAGTATGGAGGTCTGACCTTTATCATAGGTCGATTCATCCCTTTTGGCTTTCGCCTAGCTATGTTTTTTGGGGCTGGAATTTTTAAATTCCGTTATTTAAGGTTTGTTCTAACCGATTTGGTTGCCTCGTTTATTTGGACGGGTTGTATTTTCACCCTGTTTTACCAATTCGGCTCAAACACAGACCAGATCATGGATAAATGGATTTTTTCCCTCCCTATTTTAGCCCTTGCGGGTTTACTTTATGTATTTATACGGCGCAAACGTAAACGTTATGAAATATCTACCAACGATACTTTCGCTAACAAGGATTCCTTTAGCTCTAGCGTTCCTAACGACAAGCTTTGAAATCCGTATGGCGGCTATCTTCCTTGCAGCCCTTTCCGATTTTTTTGACGGCTGGGTTGCAAGACGCTTTGGGTTGGTTTCCCGTCTTGGGGCTATTATGGACCCCCTAACAGATAAATTTTTTATCCTTTTTGTGTCTACCGTGCTACTTTTGGAAAAAGATTTCCATCCCCTCTTTTTTGCCCTCTTTTTTTTACGCGACGTGGTGCTGTGTTCACTTTTGATATATTACAAAAAATTTCTCAAATCTGCCGAAGTGGGATCCAACTTCTACGGAAAATTAATCACTTTTTTGCAGTTTATTGTCCTAACAACAACCACATGGGGAGTTGACTATTTTCAGTACCTTTCCCTGCTTTTCCCCTATTTATCTTTTAAATATGGGCTGATGATTCGCCAACATCTCTCCACCTCTGAACAAAAACCCCCTTTTTCATTCCTAAAAAAGTAAATTTTACGCTAAAATGAGAAAAATCTTCTCTCTAGGCGATCCATTTGGGGTGGCTGTTGAGAACAAACTGCACTATCTACTTTTTTAAGAGAGGTACATCTATGAATTTTATCCGTGAGTCGATCTTTTCCTCAGCCTTGCGCGCCTTCTCCTCTGCATTCCTAGGAATTTTCGGAGCTTTACTGGGTCTAGGTGTTTTTTTTACTATCCTCTCCATCACTCTTTTTTCTCCTAAAGATACACCTCCACCCTCCTATGTCTTTCAAAACCAACCTCGTGCTGATGGAACTCTGAGCAATAAAATTACCGATCCGATTCTTTTACGTATAAACGTGGATAACGTAATTGGCACACCCAGTTGCAACGACGACCTGCTCAATAGCCTGATCTTGCAAATGGATCAACAGTTTATGCCAGGGCAACTTAAGGGAATTTTGATTTACTTCAATACCCCCGGCGGTAGCGCAATCGATTCGTACAACATGTATATCTCGCTCAAACAACTTAAAGAGAGGCTAAAAATTCCCGTTTATGGTTTTGTCGATGGGATGTGTGCCTCAGGGGGGATTTTTATCTCTGGTGCCTGTGACAAAATGTTTTCTACCCCCCCATCTGTTCTCGGGTCGGTGGGTGTACGTTTAGGCCCATTTTTCAACTTCAATACCTTATTGAATAATTATGGGGTGCAAGCATTAAATTTAAGTACAAAAAACAAAATCCATCTGGATTACTTCACACCATGGACTTCAGAAGATCAAGATTTCTTCAAACCTCTAATGGATGGCATGTACAACCAATTTCTTGATGCAGTTGTAGAGGGCCGAACACCTGAAGGGATGACCAAAGACCAATATAAGGCTAAATTAGTCGAGATCGGCGCGAATATCTACTTGTCAAAAGATGCAGTGGGGTATGGTTTCACCAACGAGCCCGAAGCAACTCTCTCTTCCTCGCTATCAGCTTTGGTTCAGGCTGCTGGAATTCAAGACAACAATTATCGCTTTTTAAAGGCACTTTACATTCCTCCTTTCCAACTAAGTGGAATCCAGTCGGTTTTGCAATCGGGAAAAGTTGTGCATGAACTGAAACTTGCTGGACACGAGATTCCCGATATCAAAAATGACAAATTATTAGCGATGTATCCATAAGCTACCCGTCATACGAAGGGGCATTATGCCCCTTTTTTAATCTAAGGCCCCTTTTTCATGAAATTCTACATCATAGATGCCTCTTCCTTCCTATTTAGATCCTATTTCGCTATCCGAAACATGCATGCACCGGACGGGTTTGCGACAAATGCCCTTTTCGGTTTTGTCCGAGCCCTATTGAAGGTGTTAGACGATTTTTCTCCCGAGCACATGGCCGTAGTCTACGATGCGCCCTCTAACAAAGCCTCCAGACAGGCAATTTACCCCGACTACAAAGGGAAGCGCAATAAAGCACCCGATGATCTCCCGATGCAGATTGAGGCCTCGAAAGAGTTTTGTGATGCGCTTGGGTTAGAGCGAGTTGCTGTAGAAAATGTTGAAGCTGATGACACGATTGGCACCCTTGCGAAAAAGTATGAAAAATTAGGTTACGAGGTGTACATCTTCAGCTCCGATAAAGATCTTTGTCAGCTTGTCAGTACCCATGTCCACTGTATTCACGCACACAAAGAAAACCTTCTCATCACAAAAGAAGAGGTTTTTCAAACCTATCAGGTAACCCCTGAAGAATTTACCACCTACCTTGGGCTTATAGGGGACTCTTCAGATAACATTCCGGGCGTTGCGGGAATCGGCCCCAAAAAAGGGGCTTGTCTGATTCGGCAATTCCACACTCTTGAAAACATGCCTCTCACTCGGGAAAATCTTGAGATAGCACTTCTGTCCAAACAGTTGGCTACTATCGATACTCATGTACCTTTGCCAAAAAATCTAGATAGTTGCGTTGTAAAACCTCAAGATACCGCACACCTCATCAAGCTGTATACTCGGTATAATTTTAAAAGCCTTTTAGAGAACTTGAAGAAAAAAGCGGGAGAATCTGTATCACCTCATGAGACAACTAAAAACAAATCCCAAATAATCAAAGCCTCCCTAGCTACTAACGAGGATTGGCCAAATGCTAAAGAGCGCCCCTTAGCGATTTACATGGCAAAACAGGAAGATCAAGAGGGGGTCTTTATCCAATATGAGGGAGAAGACATCTATTTCATCTTGAAAGAGGATTGTCAAAACCAACGATTTAAAGAGCTTCTAGTGCGAAGCAAGCTCCTGATCGCCTATGATTTTAAATCTCTTTTACACCAGTTCAGCGATGTTGAACCTCTATTGGAAAAACCTTTTTTTGATGTAATGCTGGCCGCCTATCTTCTACAGCCCGATTCTTCTTTGAAATTATCTGCAATTTTACAGCACCATGCAAACGAGACAATCGATGAAGATGAGACGGGTTGGTTTGTCCAGACCCTTTTTCCTTTATCGAAACTCCTTGAACTAAAAATTCAAGAGGAGGGGTTAACGAATGTGCTGCATGAAATAGAGGAGCCTTTACTAAGAATCCTCTTCAAAATGGAAAAAAAGGGGATCTACATCGATGTTAACGAGCTTCAAGAGCTTTCGGATACGCTCTCTTTTCAGTGCAACAGTTTGAAAACAGAGGTCGAAAAAATTTTGGGCCATCCCATTAATCTCAATTCCCCTAAGCAATTAGCCCAAGCACTTTTTGAGGAACTCAAGCTCCCCACGAAAGCAAAAGGGAAAACCGGGTACTCGACCGGAATTGAGGTGCTCGAGGAGCTCCGAGCAGAGCATCCGATAATTGAGCTGTTGATTGCCTACCGAGGGTTGGAGAAGATTCGTTCCACCTATACAACGAATTTGATAGAGATGGCTAATCCCAATACCCACAGACTGCATACCACTTTTAGTCAAACAACCACCCAAACGGGTAGGCTCGCGTCGACAAATCCTAATCTGCAGAATATTCCAGTACGCACCGAGGTGGGTAATCTCATCCGGCATGCATTTAAGGCCATGCCCCCCAAAAAATGCTTTTTATCCTGCGACTATTCTCAAGTAGAGCTGAGACTTTTAGCCCATATGTCTGAAGATCCGCAACTTATTAAAGCCTTCAAAGAGCGCTTAGATATCCACCGCTACACCGCTTCTTTGGTTTTTGGCTTGGCGATGGAAAAAGTCTCAGACGAAATGCGCTTTAAAGCGAAGGCCGTAAACTTTGGAATCATTTATGGATTAGGGCCGCACGGGCTCAGTAAACAACTAAAAATCCCCATGCGCGAAGCCTCACAATTTATCAAAACCTATTTCGAGCGCTACCCCAAAGTTCAGGAATTTCTTGAATCTTTAAAAGAGGAGGCGAGAAAAGAGGGGCATTCCACAACCCTTTTCGGTCGTAAAAGACCGATTCCTGAAATTTTAAACCGCAATGCACCTATCCGCGCTCAAGCGGAAAGATTTGCCGTGAATTCTAAAATTCAGGGGACACAAGCCGATTTGATCAAGATGGCGATGATCTCTATTGATAAAATCCTCGATCCCCAAAAAATAGCGATGCTTTTGCAGATTCATGACGAACTCATCTTTGAATGTGATGAATCAGAGGTGGAGGAGTACAAAAAAAAGATTGTAGAATTGATGCAACATATTCACCCACTTAAAGTTCCGCTTGAGGTCAACGCATCAGTTGCTAAAAACTGGGGGGAGTGTTAAAATTAAACGTATACTCGTATATGGCCCTATGAGCTCGGGTAAAAGCTCTGTTTTAAAGTTCTTTAAAGAATGGGGAGCTTTTACCGCTGATTGCGATCATATCACTCACCAAATCCTTGAACATGATCCAGAGGTAACACCAATTT
>CAYFOX010000008.1:1196-1828 GCA_964344875.1 uncultured bacterium | reverse complement strand
CAGAATATTTCGGCTCTTCTATTTTAGAGAAAGGGAAGATCTCGAGAAAAAAGCTTGCCGCGTTAGCTTTTCTTTCCAAAAAAAATCTTTTTGTTTTAGAGGAGCTCTTACACCCCAAGATCTTGCGTGAGATCGAACGGCTCTATAACAGGGAAAAAAATTTAGGGGCAAAAGCTTTTGTCGTAGAGGCCTCTACTTACCCCAAAGCCCTTGGAGGCTGGGAGAATTTTTTTTCCACAAAGATCCTGGTAACGGCAAATCAGGAAGTACGCCTCAAAAGAGCGAAAGAGAAAGGTTACACTGAGGAAGAATTTTTAAAGCGCACCGAGTATCAGCACCCTATGGATATCCTTGAAGCTAGCGCGGATATCATTTTGGAAAATAACGATTCAATCAATCAACTTAAACAGCAATTTCTAAACAAAGTAACAACATGAACGATGAACATACCGGACTAAAGGAAAAAAAGGATAAAACAATTCTTCCTCCCCCAGATATGGTCGAGCCAGACCTGCAGTCAGAAAATTCCCACACTCTGCCTGAGAGAGCAGCTCCCCTTGAACCTCCGGCTGTCATCAAAATTGCCGATCTTCAAAGGATGGGCAGTGAAGCACTTGCCCAATACGCCCGTA
>CAYFOX010000008.1:0-1186 GCA_964344875.1 uncultured bacterium | reverse complement strand
CCCGTAATCTCAACTTGAGAAATCTCTCCAATCTGACTAAATCACAGATCGTTTTCGAAATTGTAAAATGGAAATCGGAGCATACGCACGATTTGCTTGTTGCAGAGGGTGTCTTGGAAGTTCTTCCTGACGGGTTTGGCTTTTTGCGCTCCCCCAACTACAACTATGTCTCTTCTGCCGAGGATATCTACGTCTCCCCCGCCCAAATTCGTAGATTTGACCTGAAAAAAGGGGATCATATACAAGGCACTATTCGCGCCCCCAAAGAGAAAGAGAAATTTTTTGCCTTACAAAAAGTGGATCGCGTTAACGAACGATCCCCCGACCATCTTAAAGACAGAATCTCTTTTGATCTTCTTACCCCTTTGCATCCTCAGGAGCGTTTCTTATTGGAGACAACATCAGATCAGCTGTCCACAAGAATTGTGGATCTCGTTGCTCCCATAGGTAAAGGACAAAGAGGACTGATTGTTGCCCCACCCAAATCGGGAAAAACGGTCCTTTTGCAAAATATAGCCAATGCGATTACCGCAAACAATCCCGAAGCGCTCTTGATGGTTCTTTTGATTGACGAACGCCCTGAAGAGGTGACCGACATGCAAAGAAACGTGCGTGGCGAGGTGATCTCGTCCACCTTCGATGAACCACCCGAGAGACATACTCAAGTAGCCGAAATGGTGATTGAGCGGGCTAAGCGACTTGTCGAATATGGTCATGACGTAGTAATCCTTTTGGATTCTTTGACCCGTCTTGCTCGTGCCTATAACGCAACACAACCCCACTCTGGTAAAATTTTGAGCGGTGGTGTCGACGCAAATGCTCTGCATAAGCCAAAAAGATTTTTTGGTGCGGCGAGAAATATTGAGTTTGGGGGATCTTTAACGATCATCGCTACAGCCCTTATCGATACAGGATCAAGAATGGATGAGGTGGTATTCGAGGAGTTTAAGGGTACAGGCAACATGGAGCTAGTCCTCGATAGACATCTTGCGGACCGCAGATTATTCCCTGCAATCAACGTCGTAAAGAGTGGAACCCGTAAGGAACAGGATCTTTACCATCCAGATGAGTACAACCGCATTTGCAAATTCCGCCTAGCAGTAGCGGATCTTACAAATATGGATGCTATGAATTTATTTATGGCTAGATTAAAAAAGACAAGTAATAATTTCGAGTTCTTATTGTC
>CAYFOX010000007.1:19840-22913 GCA_964344875.1 uncultured bacterium | reverse complement strand
GGATATGATAGAGCCTTTTTATCCGCATCTGGTGCGCCAGGATGCAAGCGGAAACAAGATCATCAGTTATGGACTTTCAAGCTACGGCTATGACCTTAGAGTCGATCGGAAATTCAAGGTGTTTACCAACGTCTTTTGTTCACATGTCGACCCAAAAGGGTTCAAAGAAAAAGAGTTTGTAGATATTGAAGAGGATGTTTGTATTATTCCACCTAACTCTTTTGCGCTCGCCGTATCGGTGGAATATTTTCGTATTCCGCGGGATATTATAACCCTTTGTATAGGCAAATCGACCTATGCAAGATGCGGTATTATTGTAAATGTGACCCCTTTTGAACCTGAATGGGAGGGTCACGTCACTTTAGAAATTTCTAACACCACCCCTTTACCAGCCAAGATCTATGCCGGGGAGGGGTTAGCGCAGGTACTGTTTCTTAAAGCAGACACCCCCTGTATAACCTCCTATGCTGATAGGGGAGGCAAGTATATGGGCCAACAGCGTCAAATCGTGTTGCCACGCTTATAATTAGCTCATAAAATGTGTGTTGCCTAGATCCCTTGAAGCCGGGTCGAAGCACACCATTTTTATTCGTACAACTCTGTCGTTTACTTTTTTCTCCCCTTTTTTTTAAACTCTAGACCCTCAAAAGAAAAATTCCGTTTAAGTTGGATACCCACTCGTTGCTTATGTCTCCCATCGATAGATTTGCCGAAATTCCCTCAACTCCTATTCATACCTTGGAGAAAGAGGGGTCCCAAGATCCTTTAACTGTTGAAGGTCTGACAGCCTCAATCGTCGGTCGCATTTTGGACCAAAGACCCTTTTTAGGACTACGCCTCTCTATAAATGGGGATGCTGGGTGTATTAGTGGGGATGGGAGGAATTCATTGGGGGCATCTTTAATCAAACTCGAACAGAAGGAGAGAGATTTTTTAGAGACCCTTTTATTTGGAGATCTCCTTTCGTTGGAAAAGCTCCTTGTTTCAAAACAAATTTCCCGACAGTTCGTCCAGATCGGCCTCAAGATGGCTTTTAAAGAGCGAAAAGTAGGGCAGTTTTATCTTCTTGAACAGTACTTTGAAGGGGATAAAGCTCTCTTTGAAGAGCTATTCTATCTTGAGCTGGCAAGAGGGGGTACAGAGTTTCTTTCTGCGTTGATGTCTAAATTTCCTTTAACCCAGGAGGTTCTACAACGGGGATTCGATATCGCAGTTTTTCATAGAAATGGTTCTGGCATGCAGTTTTTAAGCGAATTTGAAATGGATAGACAAAAGATTCTGGAGCATCTTCTCAAAGCGGTAGAATCGAATGACTTTTTCTTAGGGGTTTCACTTTATGGCCTGGACTTAGACGATTCGCTTCGCAGGGAGGCATTCTTAAGGGCCTGCCGGGTTGAAAATGTGGAATTCGTTAAACAATTCCATTCCATAGGGGTAAATTCGGTTTTTATGGGTGAGGCCTTTTTGGAAATGGTATGCGATAAAAAACAAACCCTTATTTTTCTTTTGCTTAGACTTGGAGTAGAAACCTCATATCTTGATTTGGGCTTAGAGTTTCTAGCTGTAGATTCTGACGAGCCCCTATTTTTTTCCCTTATGGAGTATGGCCCCTCAAGAGCCGGCCTGGTAGAGGCTTTTTTTTGTATTGTCTCGATGGGGGAAGAGGGTTTTGCTCAAAGATTGATGGAACGAGTGCAGTTTGGCCGTTTCGAGCTTGTTCATGCGATCAGGCTTGCGCATTCTCATGGGCACATGGATTTAAGCGCCTCTTTACAAGGGACTATAGAATCTTTGGACGAGTTGGGTTTTGACGAAGAGCTAGAAGCGAGTGTGCATTGGACGGTAGATCTATCGGAAGTAAGATCAAACCCTGAACGGTTTTTGGTTGCATGGATAGCCGCCGATTTTAAACCGATAAGCTTTCGGTTTTTGGGGGAGGACGGGATGGGAGAGGGCCTTACAAGGCAGTTTTATGCTCAGCTTTGCGAGGCTCTTTTTATTAAAATATTCGATGGGGAAGGTTTGCCCCAAAAAGGGGACTTTGCGATCGAGATATTTCGCTACTTTGCCATACTATTGTCGTGGATGTGGGAAAATCATTTCAAAATCGGGCTGCAGTTAAATTTTAAATGGCTCAAAATATTGCAGCTAATCCAGTCGAGCAATCGATTTGTCTGTGCCTGTTTCCCTCAAATCTACCGGAACCTTTTTGATACCTCTAGACTGGAACGTAACCTTCTCTATCAATTTATCCAGAATACAACTTCGCCTAATAGGGATCTTCTTTTAAAGACCTTTCAAGGAGAGATTTCTTTTTTAGATTTTGAAAGTAAAGAACCGATTGAACAAAAAAAACTCATAGAGGAGTTTTTGATGGAAAAATTTGGAAATCGCATCCTAATCGATTTTCTTGAACAGTCGCAGGAGGGGACCGAAAAAGCAGAGGATCTTCGAAGGCTTGCTCAAAAAACTATCTTAAAATTTTATGGTGAGTCTCTTGAGGAAACAAATGAAATTTTAGAGTATTGCCAAGAAATCCGAAAAGAATTTTGGGAAAGATCCATGCAAGTTTTCAAGTTCTCCAAAAGGTTTTTAAGCGGATGTTCACCCGCTCTTTTAGATGGTATTCGCACCTCGAATCTACAACAGCTCACAGGAGAACCTCTAGAAGAGTTGTATAAACTCACATTCTCCTACCAGGGATCTGATGAGGGGATCCTTGCCAAAATCGCCCTCTTAAAAGAGTACATTAAAAACAAATGTGACAATAAAGATCATGTTTGGCTTAAAAATTTTCTTTTTTTTGTGGGGGGATCGGGGAGCTACACTCTTGATAAAGCGTGTGGTGTTGTAGCAATTAAAGAGGAGAGTTACCCCCAGGCCCAAACCTGTTTTTTCCTCCTTAAGCTCGCTTCGGGTTATGATGAGCTACCCGCTCATTTATCGAATTGGAAAGAGAGATTTCAATATAAATTAGAGGAGGCGATGAAAGTTCAAGGCTACCAACTTGAACAGCAGTCCTAAACTAAAATTCGGCACAGATAGGTTACAAATATGCTATCTTAGTGGAGGT
>CAYFOX010000007.1:9720-19830 GCA_964344875.1 uncultured bacterium | reverse complement strand
GACAAGAGGAGCTTTTTTTGATTATTGATTACTTTTTTGCCTATTTTCTAGCATTTGCAGTGTAGTGGGCATTTCTAGTCGATTTGGCGAGGGGGGTGCACTCTGGGGTAGGCCTGCATTTTTAGCATTCAGCATCGCCTCTATGGAAGGCATTCCACTTTGATTCGGTTTAGGGTTGGGAATCACCCTATTGTCGATTTTTAATGGGGTAACGAGGTCAAATACGGCCGCTATTCCAGCACAGCCTGATAAAACGACCATGGGGGGAATAGAAAGTACAATCTCACAAACCCCTCTGGTCTTTTCCAGAGTTGTTTTGTTAGAAGAGACCTTTTTGGCCGATTCTTGATAAAAACCTTTCCAAAGGTCCTTCAATATATCCCAGCTTGATGGATTGTCGCTTAGGGTTACGTTAGATGTCATAAAATAGGCCTCGTCTCAATATAAGAATTATTATAAATCTTTTTGTATAAAAAAACTTATAAAAAAATTTTTTTGTTGGCGGTTTCCAGGAAAACAACAGGTAACCTATTCAAAGGGAGTGGGTTGAAATATTAAAAAGTAAAAATTGTTATTAAACAGATTTTTAGGTATAATTATTACAACAAAATGAATGATGAGAGATTATGTTCGGAGCGCTGACTAACTTTTTTACACCCGGTAGAGGAAATCCCGATGGTTCTAGTTCATCAACGCCACTACCCCCAAGCCCTTGCGAATCCCGTGATACCCCCTTATCCTCTGCGGATACTCCGGGTCTAAGAAGTGCAACTCCGGCTTCTCCAGGTGTTTCAAGTACTCCAAGGAGCTTTTTACCTTTTTTCAGGGCAAAGGACCCAACACTAGTCTGCCCCAAACCACAGAAAATGCCAAGGCTTGACGACATCGCCAGTGTTGTTGCCGAAGTATTTCGAAAGGCCGGTAACATACCCGAGCATGGTATAGATCTAAACGGACTAAAAAGAAAAACAAGATATATTCTTAAAGAGGATGGATCTACTGAGCAAAGAGAATTCTACGTCTACAAAAAGACACCCTTGGCACCCTCCAGCGAGGTATTCGCTTTTGTAGCAGTTGAGTTGAAGCCTAATGGATCCACTGAAAATTTTGTTTACTCTAAGCTAAAGGCTGCAACAAAACAATTTGATCCCAGTATCGATCGATCTAAACGGGAGGAGATCAAAAGCAGATATGAAGCCGCTATACCCTTTTATTTGCGAGCATCAAGTCTTGGTATAGGTCCGGAAACTCTAAAATTTCAAAAAAGAGAAGGTCAACCAAAACCCTACCAGACTTTATCAAGGCTAGCTAACCGGGGTGACTTCATCACTTTAGGTAGCCTGAGACTAGCTAATGAAATAGAAGTTAGTGACGAAAACATCTTCAATTTTGGCACAGAAATTATTCAAAAGCTGCTTCGCCTGCATTCTATGCACGTCTCCCATGGTGACTTAAAGCCGGAAAATGTCCTCTTCCATCAAGAAGAAGATAAATGGGAGTCCTTTATTTGTGATTACGGTTTTGCAAAAGATCTTACCCATGCTCCCTCTGTAGGTCGGATAGATAGTGGAACTCCTGAGTACTTACCGCCTGAACTCGATTTCCAAAGGCTTACCCAAAAAATCGCTTTTAACATAAAAAATTATGTTGTCGAGTCTAAAGCGGACCGCTTTAAAGCCGATTGTTATGCGCTAGGTTTAACACTTTTTACCATCCTTGCCAATAACAGCTTCAGGCATGATTTTGAAAAATTTATTCATAAAAAAGTAAAAATGAATTGTAGCCAAGCTCTATCAAAAGAATCACTCCAACAGTTGGCACAGATCCTTAATGTTGGTGTCGATCCATTATCCAGTGTCCCCTTAGCTAGAATTTTCAGACTCGAATTCACGTTGGATCAAACTGTCGCCATTCGAACCTTACTTCTAGAGGCTTACATAGACGAAAACCTTAAACCACATTTTCCTTCAAAAGCTGAGGTGATCAAGGGGCTTTTAAAACAAAATCCCGATGAGCGCTGGAGTCTAGAGCGAGCTTTGGAGGAGTGGGTGAAAGGGTAGCAAGGTTTTTTTGAAAAAAAACTTAAAAACCGATTTAAGCGCTAGTTAAGTCCTTTTATTTTGATTCCGTTGTTGCAATCTTTTTCCTAACTCATTAATGGAGTGGGAGATGGAGATAAAAAAGGCAACAACGCTCTTAACAAGGCGCTCTTTTCGGCTTTTAGCCGCAAATTTGGTCTTTTTTTTGCTTCAAGACTGCGCTTGGAATCAGAGAGCCAACCCTCATCTACAGGTCTATCAAGAAGCCCCAATCTCATCCCCAGTTCCCTCTGAAAAGCAAGCAGATGGCCCTTTTTTCGCCGGTTTTTGGCCTACAGCAAGCTGGTGGGAGATGTTTCAAGATCCGTGCCTTGATCAGTGTATCCGACAAGCATTAGAAAAAAACCCTGACCTACTTGAGGCAAAAAGTCGCGTTGAGGAGGCTTTTCAACTTGCAAAACGGGCCGGTGGCCCCCGCTGGTTTCAGGCCGAGGTCGATGGGGACCTCAATTTTGCCCATTTGGCAAAAAATGGGCTCTACCGCACTCTTAACCCTAATATCCCCCCCAATGCTATCCAGATTGATCTTAACGGGGTCCTTTCCTACGAGGTGGACATCTGGGGAAAAAATTACGAAACCTGGATGGCTGCTGTAAATCGGTTACAATCGGTTGATGCCCAAAAAAGCTTTGTTGAGGTGGATATCAGCACGAGAGTAGCCGAGGTCTATTTTATCTTACAATCCCTTCAAGCGGAAATAGAAGAACTCTCCAAGTGGATTACATCCCAAAAAGAGATCATCATTTTAAGTGAATACCTTGTTGAGCATAAAATCCTCGACCAGATCCAAATGGAGACCGAATACCAGGCGCTTGAGGCGCTAAATAAGGATATGGAATCCCTCACAACCGCTCAACAGTTACAAAGCCATTTGATGGGAATTTTGATGGGTAATGGACCCGATAGCCCTTTTTCTCTCTCGACAATTTTTCAAGAACCAACAGAAAAGCTGACTATCCCCACAAATCTCTCTTTGGGGCTTTTGAAAAGAAGACCCGATCTTGCGAGCGATATCTTCTCTTTAACAGCTCTTCAAAGAGAGATCAAAATTGCACGCACGCTATTTTATCCAGATATCAATATTTTAGGATCTTTGGGAATTCAAAATATAAAGGGAGTTGTCCTATCCCCATCCAGTATCCAAGCCTCCCTTTTACCCTCTTTTAGTTTACCGATTTTCACAGGATTTCGTTTGGAGGGGAATTTAGGAGCGGCAATCAAAGCCTATGAAGCAGGTATCCATCAGTACAACGCAAACGTTTTGAGAGCCTCTAAGCAGGTGAAAGACGCAGTGAGCAATATTGAAGGGGTTGTTTTGCGAATTGGCTACCAAAAGAATCTCCTTCAGGAGGAGATTGTCAAGCTTGAACTCACAAAAAATCTGTTTCAAAACCGTATCGCTAGTAAAATTGGGTTAAATCGTGAGCAAAACAAAGTCTATGAAAAATGGATTACTTTGCTGAATTTTTACCGAGAAAGATACCAGTACCACATCCAATTGATCCGTTTTCTGGGAGGCGGCTACGTGGAAGAGGGGAAAAATGGATAGAAAACATAAGGCGCTCCTTTCTGTTTTGATTACTTTTACCTCCTTACTTTGTATTGCACTTGTTTCTTGGTGGGTTTTTTTTCGGTTTTATAAGTCTACCAGAGATAGTTACGTCCATGGAAACCCCATATTGATTACACCCCAAATCAGCTCCTATGTTACATCAATCCATAGCGACGACACCTTTTTGATTGAAGAGGGGCAAATTTTGGTGAAACTAGAGACGATCGATTTTGAAACCGTTTACGAAAGGACCAAAGCGGATTTGGCAAATGCTACAAGGCAAACGGTTTTGAAATTTGAGGCGGTGAGGGAGGCCTATGCAGAGCTCAAGGCCGAAAAAGCAATTCTGATCAAAGCTCAAGTGGACTATGAGGACCGTAAGGCGGTGGTGGATAGCGGCGCCGTCTCTCAAGAGGATTTTATTGCTGCCGAATCTTTTTATCTAGCCACCCTTTCTCGAATAGAAATGCTGAAATCCAAGCTCAAAATGGCTATTGCCTATGTGCGAAAAACAACAGTTGAAACCCATCCTGTTGTGGTGGCTGCAAAAGAGGCTTTTATCGAGGCGAGTGTGAACCTAGAACGGTGCGTGATCCGCTCTCCGGCAACAGGTATCGTTACATTACGTTCGGTGCAGGTAGGGGAGGCTGTGAATCCCAATGATTCTTTGATGACTGTTGTCCCAATAGAGCAAATGTGGGTCAATGCCAACTTTAAAGAGACTCAGTTGAGTAAAATTCGCATCGGTCAAAAAGTCGATATGACTGCCGATATGTACGGATATAGTGTTGTTTACCACGGTGTTGTTGAAGGAATTTCAGGGGGAACAGGTGCCGTTTTTTCCCTTTTGCCGCCCCAGGAGGCAACAGGAAACTGGATCAAGATTGTTCAGCGACTTCCGGTAAGGATCACTTTAGATCCTCAAGAGTTAAGAAAGCACCCCTTAAGGCTTGGGCTCACTATGGAAACCCATGTCCACGTCAATGATCTGGATTTACCTCAAAATCCCCAACCAAGAAATGAAAAACCGATCTATTTGACTGAAGTTTACAATATACAAGGGGAGCAGGGAAAAAAAGATGCAGCAGAAATCATTCGTCAAAACAATACTCTTGAGGAATTGACCGAAGAGGAGCTCAACAGGATGTACCTTGAACTATGAGCGAGTCAACAGAGACGTTAACCCCTTTTCAGCTTGTGCTTGTGACTTTCGCTATCATGATGGCCTCTTTGTTATTTGTATTGGATTATTCTATTTCTAGCGTCATCCTCCCTTATGTGGTTGGGGATCTTGGCGCTAGAGTAGAACAGGGAACCTATATCGTGACCACCTTCTCCATCGGTAATGGTTTAGCTATCCCGCTTATGTTTTTTTTACTCAATTATTTTGGGAAAAAAAGACTTTTTGTCATCTCTTTGCTAATCTTTCCATTCGCTTCTATAGTTTGCGGTATAACCGATTCTTTCGAGGTTCTCCTTTTCTTCCGTTTCCTTTTAGGAGTTATCTCAGGGCCTATTCTTCCCCTGGCTTTATTTATTCTGATGGAACTCTATCCTGAAAAATATCACCAAAAAGTTTTTGGTATCTGGGCCTCAACCATGATTAGCGCACCCATGTTGGGTCCTATCATAGGGGGATTTTTTGCTACGGTTTTTACGTGGAGAATCGCATTTTTAATAATGATTCCGATCGGCATTTTATGTGGTTTGATTTTGGGAAGTGTCCTCTCTATGGAAAAGGAAAAAAAGATCATCCCTTTTGATAGATTCGGTTTCATTCTTTTGGTTACAATGACAATTTGTGTCCAATTTATTATGGATAAAGGGCAACAATGGGATTGGTACCGTTCACCTCTAGTCCTTTTTTTGACCGGGATATTTCTTTTGGCTTTGGCCCTTTTTATCGTGTGGAGCCGTCATAGCAAAGCACCGATTTTGGATTTCTCGCTTCTTAAGAGAAAAACATTCTCCCTGTCGATTGTACTGGTAATTTTGACCTATAGCAGTTTTTTTGGGACGATTGTGATCATTCCCATCTGGCTGGAGACTTATATGGGATATGATGCTTTTAAGTCGGGGCTTGCAAATGCGCCAATCGGAGTTCTCCCTTTTTTGGTTGCCCCGTTTTTAGGATATTTTTTTAGCTGGTTTGGCTCAAAAAAAATGCTGTTTTTTTCCATGGTTGTTTTTGCGGCTGTCTCTTACTGGACGACAAACTTTTACATCGACATCGATCTTTATCACATACAGCTGTCAAGGCTGATTTTAGGTTTGGGATTCGCCTTTTATTTGGCCCCGCTTTTGACTCTAAGCCTAGAGGAGATCAACGAGAGTGAAAGATCTTCGGCTTTGATTTTTTTTCATTTTTGCCGCGTGACGGCGGGAGCTTTAGGGACCTCATGCTTTACGACAATATGGACAAGGAGGGGCTATTTTCATCGCCAGTTTCTGACAGAATTCGTGACACCCCTAAATCCCTATACGGGACAATTTCTTGAGGCTGCAAAAAAGGTCCCTTTTAGTGTTGGGAAACCGGCTGCCGAGTTGAACTCTTCTCTTCAAAACCAGGCGGTAATTTTAGCCCTTCTAGACGTGTTCTGGGCTATTATGTGGTGCTACATAATCGCAGCTTCTTGCATCATTTTATGGTGGTTATGGGATAAGGTAGCAAAGTGGACTGAAAGAGTGGAAGTCCCCCAAACTTTTGCCTCTTGTAAACCTCGGTGAAAACTCTTGCCTCTTTTCTAAATTGCACTACAACGAGTTTAAAAAGAAAAGTCAGAATGGCGAAAATTTCTAGGAGGTATTTCTGACGTAACAAAAAACCTTTGTAAGGCTGAGGAGGATTTTTTTAAGCCATCCGCAACCCTTTTTTCGATAAACGAAAGAGATTCAAGGGGGGCATAATTGAATGGAAATTTTAATGTTTTTAACACATTTTTTGTAGCCATGAAAAGGGATTTTTGGGCAGGGATCTCTTGAAGCTGATTGGGTAAGGGAGGATTCGGTACGCTTGGGATAAAATTCAAGGGGTATTTAGCCTGCAGTTCCAGGGCATATCGCGCTGGGTTGCTAGCATGATCAAAAACCTCTTGAATAGTTTTTTCAGAAATAGAAGCAGTAAAACAAAAGTCTGAAATTTTAGGGTCAAGCCCTTTAATTAACGGTTTACTGGATATTTCAATTTTTTCTTTTAAAGATGCAAAGGCTCTTCTCTTCTCTTCAAAAATCCTCTCAAGATTGCCTTCAAGGGGTGCGTAGTGAATCTGTTTGACATAGTCTTCGAGAAATTGGTTTTCCATTTTTTCCAGTCTTTTCAGCAAAGACCTCTGATTGATCAGAACTCTATTTTCTTCCGCAATAGCATAACGTCCAAAAAACATGCGGTTTGTATCTTTTGTAAAGCACGCATCAGAGGTCCACTGTAAAATTTTGGAAATTGTGCCATTAGAGTTTTTAAAAGCTCTAAGATGTATAAAACTTATAGGCTTTTTAAATCCGGGATGGACAATTTGTTCTATTTTATCAGAGTATTTATATAGAATTTTAAGGCTTGGGTCCAAGGTGCTATTTTTTTTATTTTGATCGAAAAAGAAATGCTCAAGAGCGCATTTTGAATCGTAAATACTTTTTATTGTCATATACTATCCCTTTTTTTATCGACCGATGAATAAAACAAGCGGTTCCATTTTTCCTTATTTTTTCGCAGCAGCCCATCTGCGAAATCCCTCTATCATGTTTTGTATTGCTTGGTTTCTATTTCTAAGCCTTTCAGTTATATGTTCTATTGCCTCCTGCTGAGTATCGAATTCTGCCTCACATTCTAGTACTAAAGGGTACGAATCATGTGCAAATTTCAATAATTTTAGGTGGTGAGTGGCTTCAACAATAAAAACTGCTGAATTGGGATTTAGGGTTTCTGCCGAGCTTGTAGATCTAACCAATTGGTCTGCAGTTTGAGAACTATGTTCCACGATGGATGAAGCTTTACCTATTTGGCCAAAACCACCAGCAGCTTTGTTTGCTGTTGGTGGAGGAGTTTGTGCCGCAGGAAAAGGTGCATATTCATGGGTAAATCTTTCAAGTTCGTCTCTAGAATGGACATCAGTTACATAACCCATCTCGCAATTATACCTCTCCACTTCTGCTTTGGGGATCACCCATTTTTGATTAGAGTTGAGCTCGGCATTTGGTATTCGAACACTATTTTTACTTAAAGGGGTAGTTGAAACAGCATGTTTATCAAGGGGGTCTAAACAGGTGGATGTTTGAGTGTTTCTTTTAGCTTTGAGTCCTGTTTTTAGAGAGGAGATACTCAAATAGCTTACGCTAGGGATTAGACAAAAAAGCCCACTGTATTTTAACGCATTTTTTTCCAGTATACTAGCTAATGCCAGAAGACTTACACCCGCTCCAACTCCCAAAAGAGCCCCACTTGTTGCATGGCTTTTTTTTGGAGATGCCTCCGTACCGGATTTTGGCTGAGTTATATAGGAACGAACTTTTAAACATCCGTAGAGACAAGCTGCGGCGGATGCACCCACCTTTAGCGAGGTGGAGAATGGCGCTTCTCCTGCTGTAAAGCAAGCGGCTGTAAGAGAGGCTCCAAGGCCCAGGGAAGCTACTTCCTTTCCGTATGTCCCTACTATTGTCATAATCTTGTTATCCTTTTTTGTAAGTGAAGAAGATATTATAGCATATTTACTATTTTACTTATAATAAAATTTAACTTATTTTTGAGGAGCTAAGATATTCAAATAGTTGAGGTTAGAGATACAGACACGCTAAATCGAAAAAATAAACTTCAAAAAAATGGTTTAAGAGGGGCTGTTTTTTTGGTTTTTAAGGACAAAAAGCCAAAGGGCACTAAAAGTGGCAAAAAAAGCGGAAAAGATAATAGGAGAGGTGTAGCTGATGTTGGCTATAATGCCACAAAGAACGGCACTTAAAGCCTCAGAAAAGACGATGCAGGACTGATTGATACCCAGAGCAATTCCCTGATCTTCAACGCTTACTGCGTCTGAAACAAGAATAGCCAGATAGGTAGTTCCCACTGCAATAAAAAAGCTTGGGGGAATAAGGGAGAAGAGGAGGTAGAAGGTCGAATTGCTCAAGAGAACAAAAAGGATCGATAGGGAAAGCAAAAAGCCTGCAAGCTGAGCAACACGCTTATTAGTTAGCTGTTTGCTAATGTACTTGTAAAAAAGGGGGGCAAAACAGAACGGAATAGAGGTGTAACCCTCAAACAGGGCGATTGTGGGCGGAGGAAAACCGAACCTTTTGATCAAAAGAAGGGGTAAGAAGCTGAAGAAGGCTGTGAAGGAGAGGTAAAAAAACGTTCCCCCAATAAAAATCTGATTGAGCTGGGGGGTAGGGGTATTCTGGTATTTTTTGGTAGAAACCACCTTGGAAACATCGGGGAGGGTTTCGACAAAAAAAAGCATGACCAGGGCCAAAGTGATAAATGAGATAAAGCTTGCTAACCAAAAAGGGGTAGCAAAATTAAACCAGGTGACTATTTCAGGATTAATTACGGCCGCCCCTATGAAAGGTCCAACCATCCAGCCCAGGTTGGAAAAGGTAATTACCCAGCCAAAATTGAATGTTTTCTCACTGTTGTTTTCCGATATGTCGGCCATCGATGCGGTGGCGATTACCACATTCCCTTCAAAAAGGCCGGTCAAAAAGCGGCTTATAAAAAGGAGGAGAGGCTGTTTCCAGGTGATTGCAAGCCCTCCTAGTAAATAAGCGGGAATCACGGGCAAAAGAGTATAGATGAGGATGTTTCTTCGTCCCAATTTGTCGGATAGCTTTCCTAAAATGGGGGAGCCAATCAATTGCCCCAAGGGAAAGCAGGCGATGAGGAGGCCCACAAGAATATAACGTGTTGACTCGGATACTGTAGGATCTAACAGAGTATCTGTAGATACAAGCAATGGAGTCAATATGGGAAGTACCATAGAGTAACCCGTGTACCCCATCAAAAGGACAATAGCTATTGTAAAGAGCTGTAAATAGTGTTTATGACGGTGCAAACAGTATCTTCTTTTATCTAAAAACCCTCTTATTGCTTCATAAAAGAAATAATAGCTAAAGGCAAATGTTTTGTTTATTTTTTTACAAAAACGTTTTATATTGGTACCCTTTTCTACAGTCAAAAAAACCGATTTTCAAAAAGGGGAATCCGCCGATGAAAACTAAACTGACCATTGACAATCTAGACCAAAGCCATTCGGTGACATTTGAAAAAATGGCAGATGCCAAGATTGCTTTTGAGGGTTTTGTTCCGCCTGTCAGCCCTTTTTCAACCTCCATAAGCGAACCTACACTTTTTTCCCATTTAGATCAGCTTTTTGGAATCCAATCTTTTTTTCGAGCCTTTAGCAGATTCACCTTTCCTAAAGCTTTTGCACGCATCCGATTTCTTTTCACAAGCCGCATGATCGCAAGAATTTGTCC
>CAYFOX010000007.1:6571-9710 GCA_964344875.1 uncultured bacterium | reverse complement strand
GACCAACGCGCACGTGGTTTCGAACGCGCGTTTTTTGACTCTCGAAAAAGAGAAAGAGGGGAAAATACTCCTTGAGTGCTTTCAGGAGATTGAAGAAAAAGAGACCCTTTTAAAACAGATCACCCTAAAGATCCGCTCTCATCAAAGATCCTAAAAAATCTGGAGTCATATGGATGGAATAAGGCGGCTACTAGATTTTCTTTAGCTGGCTTAAGGGGTTTTTGTAAAATGGGTTGCATTCACAAGCTGGGGACGAACAAAAATGAGGATGCTTCTTTTTTCTTCTTTCTCCTCAGTACGATTAAATAAAGAACCGATGTAGGGTAGTCCGCCAAGGCAGGGCACACCGGAGGTTCGTTGGGTTTTGGAATTGCGAGCCATTCCGCTGAGCACCAGAAAATGGGCGTTTGGAACATGCGCTGAGGTGGACATATTCGTTTTTGTTGTTTGGATTCCAGAAAGCTGATAATCGGAATGGTGGGCAAGGGCCTCGGAGATCTCTTCAACGATGTTCAAAGTGATCATATTGTCATCGCCAATTAGGGGAGTGATAAGGAGACTGACTCCAACATCTTTGTAATCTATGTTCGCTGTGGTTTGCTGCGCTTGTCCAGTCGTTGAAATCGTAGAACCTGTAAAAGGGAGATTATCCCCAACAAATATCTTGGAGGGTTTATTGTCCTGGGCGATCACTTTTTGGTTCAGGACAATTTTCACATCCGAATCTTGCTGTAACGCTGATACTAAAGAGGTGAGACTAAGGTAGCTTTCCCCTTTATGCCGAATAAGGTCTCCAATAATCCCTAAATTAAATCCAAATGGGTTTTTGGGTAGAAATGTTTGGGAAATGCTAGGAAGTAAACGGCTTTTTTTCGTCTCAAAACTCCAGTCGAGCCCGAAATCCAACCCCTTATGCATGCTTGTATCAATTACAAGAATCTCAATAAAAACCTGTTTGAGGGGTGCATCAAGTCGTTTAATAAATGCCTCAACCTCGCTAAAAACTTTTTGCGGTGCTGTAAAAACAATCGAATTGGTGGAACGTACCCACTGCGCAGACTCCAGCGCTTTTTTTAAGACCTCTTGCTCATGGTTCAATGCATGTGAGGCTTGCTTGATTGCATCAATCACTTCTGAGCCCGGATGGAATTGTAACTTAACAATGTGGAATTGATGCAGTGTCGAGGGATTCATCTCTTTAGGTGCAAGATCGCTTTTTTTTTGGATGTGAAAAACAGACCCTCTTTTTTCCATCATCAGATCATGACTTAAAAGAATCTGCTCAAAATGTGGTAAAAGCTCCTCTTGCTTGAGCCTTTTGTGGCAGACAAAATGGATGGTGTGTTTTCCTATATCTTCTTTAAAAACGAAATTCGTTTGCAGGATTTTGCCTAAAAACTTTGATAGTTCTTTAATTTCTATGCTATCGAAATTTATCAAAATCCCGTTCTCTTCATTTTCGGAAGAAATCAGGTTCAAATGAAAAAAAGTTAAGAGTAAAGGAAGTATCCATTTCATGTGTCTAGTTCGCGTTAGAAGCAGGAATAATAACAAAAAAAATAGATATCTTCGAGGTTTATTTTAAGCTCTGTTTAGTAGAAGATGAGGAATGAAAAAAGGGCCTAGGGATTACTGAAAAAGGCAAACTCTTTTTTAAGGCATGCCTCTTCAATTTCCCCTTTAGTGGAATGACCCACCCCTTTTAGAATCTCGTAAATGAGTAAAAAAGAAGAACGATCTAATGACGCAACATATTTATCGGTTTTCTCTTTAGGAACAATCAAGTCTTTGTCCCCCTGAAAAAGGATTGTTGGGGTATGTAATGTGCACATTTGTTTAAAAAAGTCGCACCCTTTGGGAAATAGATGGATTAGTTCCTCATCGTGAGGATCATTTACGGTAACAGGGCAATAGATAGCCAATTTGTTTACTTCTTCTTGTAATGAGCTCAAAATGGCCGTTAGGCCCGCTGAGCTTTTCCCTTTTAGAAAGATATTGGAACTTTTAACTCCGTTATTTTTAAGCTCCCTCAATAGATGGACAATATCCTCTACATCGGCTTTGCCATAATTGTTTAAAAGTGCCGTTCGATGGGTTCGTCCGTAACCAGTACTTCCCCTGTAATTAGGCAGCAGAACCTGATAACCCCTTTCTACAGCCATCTCGATCTCTTGAGTAACCACTCTCTCTACATGACCGATAGGTCCCGAATGGATACGTATCAAAGTGGGTTTATTGGGATCAAACTTCCCGGTAATCCACCCCTTTCCCCACTGGTTAGGCAAAGGTTCAAGAACCATCGAGAAGCAATTTTTGGTTTCTTTGTAGGGGCTAAAATTCCCTTGTGTATCCAAAACTGCCATAGTCTCAAACACCCAGTTTTTCCCCTCAAGTGGCTTCTTTGCAAAGAGCAGGGCAAATTCCCCGTTTGCGTTTCTTCCTGCTACAAAAAGCTGCCGCGAATCGGCGAATATTTCGTCGATGGATGTCAGAGGGAGAGCTATTTTTTCCAAAACATTTTTTTCCCAGAGATAAACGCCATCTTCACCCTGATGTGTTAATAAAAGAAAAAGGGTATTTTCAAAAAAAAGGGAGTTTCTAGCGCCAAGAGGTCTTCTTTTAAACCCATCAAGACCTTTTTCGACAAGTATCGGATCGGTCTCAGATAAAAAAAAGGGGGTGCCATCGCCTTGAAAACCATAATGGGTTATCAAAGAGTCCCCCTGGTAAAGAGGCGTTTTCTTTTTTAGCGAAATGTCCCATAAACATAGGGCTGTTTTATCGTAAAAAGAGGCCCCTTCGACACTCTCATGGATAAGAATCTGCGTCTCTAAAGGGGAAATACTAAACCCTAAGAGAAGGGTATTGGTTTCGTAGATAACCTCTTTATACTCTTTTAAAATCCTGTAGAGCTTTTGGGTATCCATCCCATAAGCTCTTTGTTTGCCCCCTTCAAGAAATATACATTTGTCGTCGAAAATGGATTCTTCACCAGTGAAAGCGTAAGGACAACCCGTGTAAAACAGAGGGTGATAAAGGGCTGTTAGATCCTGTTTTAAAGGGGTAACGGCACCATTTTCCCAAAAAAAAAGGGTGCGTGAAAACGGACCCTTTTTTATTTGATGATTACCATAGAAAT
>CAYFOX010000007.1:0-6561 GCA_964344875.1 uncultured bacterium | reverse complement strand
TGCGTGAAAACGTATCTATAAAAAAAACTTTCTCCTGCTTTATTCGAAAAAAGGAGGGGTTTTTAAGGGGAAACGAGCCCATATTATGCCATTTCTAAAACAGTTTGGTGTCTTTGCTCTTCGATCAACTGGGTAAAACAATCCCGAATTTTTGGGATAATTGATTCCTCAAAGTGGCGCAATATCAGCCCCATCGCGCTGATACCATATTGGTCAAAATGGGTGAGAGCTAATTGTGAAGAGGGGATCTTTAGTTTTTCTAGCGATTGTTTGAACCGGGTTTTAAATTGAACATCGTTATTAGCAACACCTATGATCAGAGTATCTCCGTGCACTTGATGCTCAAAAAACCCATTTTCAGCGGATTGATCGGTCGCTCTGGCAAGAAGTAAAAAAAGTCTTTTTAGAATTGTAGGCTGTAGCACCCCCTGCATGTAGCTTGGGGTAATGGCATGAAAAAACCGTTCTAAAAGAATTTCGGATCCTGCGGTGAAGGGTTTTACCTGTTTTTTAAAGTCTAAAAGGATCTCACTTTTCTTCAAAATAAGCCCGCCGTTGTAGTCTCTAAATGGTCCTATAAGCTCAAATAGTCGCATCGAGGCGGCTTTTCTCGCATCAAAAAGATCTATTGAGCGGTCTTTACGAATGAAGGGTGCCTTGTCGATAGTAAGTTCAAACACAAAAGCCTCTTTTGGATATTTAGAGCGCAAGTTCCCCATCATCCTTTTTTCGATATTTTCAAGAGGGATATGCAAAGAGCGCCCCCTATTAAGAGCAACAACAATGGTGGTGAAGCTTAAAGAGTGGGGGGACTGTTTGTAAAAATTCAGCATGACTTGGGGAATATCGTCCACATATTTGAGCTCCTTACTTAAAAGGATCATGTGTTTCATTACCTCTTCTTCATTACGTGGCATGAAAATGGGTAATACCGGCCTAAAGATTCTCTCATCTACCTCAAAGGGGAGCTTTTTTTTCAGATTATTGAGTGTGCTTTTTCCGAATTCTCCATCTTTTGTGATTTCGATGTACAGGCTTTTTAATCTCTCATGGGGTCTGAAATGGACAAATCGGGAATTTAAAATAAGCTTACAGTCAGGAAGGATAGCATGAACCGCTTCAAAAAGACCGCTGCAGTCTAAATTCTCTGACGGGGATTTAAAACGGATTACGGCAAGAATACCTAATGAATGGGTCGATTCCTCTCTTTTGTGGTGCGGTTTCAAAAATTTGATCTCCAAGGGAAAGGAGTCTTTCAGCTCTTTGAGAATACACGTTTTTCTTAAAAGATAGCTTTGTGCCAAAAGACGGCTAATGAATTGATTTGAGCGCTCTTTTAAAAACTCCTCCTTCATCGAAAAAATCAGCTGTTGCAGCTCCTGGAAAATCTCTCTGGAAAAAACATCTGGGGAGATTTTTTTTGTCGCCAAAATTTTTTGGGTCAATTCGGTTAGATGTTCGCTTTCACGATTTGTACCCAAAAGGGTGTGGATCCCTTCGACACCTTTAATTTCGACGGTATCCTTCATCTTTTCCTGAATCAGATGATTCTTTTCTTCTAAAGAGAGGGGGGTATTTCTAAAGATATCCCTAAGATAGCGAACCGCCTCAATATTCAAACGGATCTCCAAGGGAAGATCCTTAAGTGTATTCAAAGCGATTTCTAGATCCTCTGTGCATTCCAGGCGGGCATAGACCTTATGCAAAAAGTACCCCTCATTTTCCAGCCTATCTATTTTAAAGGCCATCGAGTAAGAGGAGGTGAGATTCACAAGCTTCCCGGGTACAAGCGAGCGCGAGCACACATCATTCATATAGCGGCCTACCCCAAGTGTGTTCTCTTGGGAACAAACAAGAACAATCCCTAAAGTAAGCCCATGGTTGGTCCAAATCACGCGACTCTCAACAGTGTTGGGGATCTCCTCGGGGTAAAGCTCTTTAAGGGTCGCTTTGACCGACTCCAAATGGTGATACGAGGCCGGATCATGCTCTGGAAGGTCAAATAGAGGAATAATCTTCATAGAATCTCCACATCCTCAAGAAAAAGCCACCCGGTTGGGAAATGTTTTACATTTTTGATTTTTTTGGAAACAACATAACCGTTTCGGCAGTGGTACAAAGGGAGGACATTCGCCGATTCGATAAGAATTTTTTCCGCTTGCGCTAGAAGCTTTTGCCGTTCCTTAAATGAGTGCGTTTGGTTGGCTCTTTCCAAAAGAGAGCTGTAGTGTTGATCTTCAAAAGCCGGGTAATTTCTTAAGTTTGATTTGCTTTTAAAGCGATCCAAGTAGGCTAAAGGATCAAGATATTGGGCCAATATAAAACTGCCGGAGATATCAAAATCTCGCTTATGCAGACGATCTAGGTAGACTTTATGTTCTAACTGCTCCATTTGTAGGTGAATGTCTAAACTGATACGCAGCTGCTCTTGAATCGCTTGCCCGATTTGTGAGAATACCCCGTCTACTGAGTGAGGTGAGTAGGTAAAGCGGATTTTCAAATCCTCTTTAGATATTTGCAATTCCTCAAGTGCCTCTTGAAAAAGCTCTCGCGCTTTTTTCCTATCTGTAACCCAAACATATTGGCTCTCTTGTCCCCTTTGGAGCATAGGAGGTAAAAGACTCGTTGCAACTTTTTCATTCAAAAAGGTGAGGTTTTCTACGAGATCTTTACGGTCGATAGAGAGAAGGAAAGCCTGACGTAATTTTTCATTTTTGAAATATTTTGAAAGGCTATTAAAACACAGTAATGCTGTTCCTGCGGTGTCAAGCGAATCTAAATCGTATTGTTTTTTAACCATAGGAAGCGAATCAGGTTGGAGCGTTGTGAAAGGAGGTCCGATAAGATCTACATCTCCCCGTTCAAACATTTTTAAAGCGGTCATCGAATCATCGACTAAAAAAATTCGGATTTGTTCCAATTGGACTCTTTCGGAACCCCAGTAGGTAGGATTTTTTTCTAAATCAATGTGATCTTTGAGCTTATACTCTTTTAATCGATAGGGTCCGCTGTAGAGTGGAATCGAGGATTCAAGCTCTTTATAAGGGAAAAAAGTACAAAACGCCGTGAGTTCAAGAAAGTAGGGGGCGGGATGGTTTAAATCCACTCTCAATGTAGAGGCATCGAGCGCTTTGATTCCGATGTTGTCTTTTGTTCCGATCCCTTTTCTAGACTCTTCAGCTCCGACGATTGGATAAAAAAGGTCGGCGCGAGGGCAGGGGAACTTCGGATCTAAAATTTCTTTCCAGGAGCGTTCAAAATCGTAGGCCGTTATAGGGGTATGATCTGACCAAAAAGCTTTTTTGAGGTGGAATATATAGGTGAGCCCCCTGTTTTGCACCTCGTACCTTTCGGCAAGAGCCGGCTCGAAAATGGCATCTGGTGTGGAGCGCATAAGCCCTTCGTACAAGAAAAAAGTGAAGGTCGATGAGGAGAAATCACCGGCTTTACGAGGATCGAACGTACTTGGGTCTTGGCTGATATTTAACTGCAAAGGTCTCTTTGTCGGGGGAGCCTGTGATCTAAAGCAGCCCGAAAGTATCAGTAAAAAAGAGATGCTAAGATACTTGAACATTTCTGCATTTAAACAGAAGCTTGAAGCAAATGTCAATGATTTTTTAATACATGAAAAAGAATCTTTTAAGATTTGGGGGCTAATAACAGGCGTCAAGACTTATTGCTATCTTTAAAATGGATCCATTGCAGGTGGGGACTGCCTATGGGAGATATATAAAATCCCTCTACCTGATCCTGTTCCATAAACACGTAGTTTCCATGGTAAATGGGTGTAAGGGGGGCCTCATCGACCAAAATTTGCTCCGCTTTTTCTAAAAGACGAGCCCTTTCGATCGGATCGAAAGTAGTTTCAGATTGCTCTAAAAGGAGGGCAAAATCTCTATTTTTCCATCCGGGATAGTTGCGAAAATTTTTTCTATTTTTGAACCGTTCCAAAATGGAGTACTGGTCGTTATACATTGCAATCCACAAGAACTGCCCAAACTGGTATTGCTTATTATTGAGTAAAGAGAGGAAAGTTTTGAACTCGGTTCCTACAATCTTAACCTCAACATCCAAAATATCTCTAAAATTTTCTTGAAGTGTTTGGGCGATTCGGTCGTGGCATCCGTAAATAGGGTAGTGGTAGGTCAGAGGGGGTAGTGTGGTGATGTTGAGCTCTTGGAGCCCTTTCTTCAACTCTTTTTTTGCCTCTAAAGGATCGTAATTTTTAAAAAGCACCCGATCCTCTTTTTTGAGAATAGGGGGGACAAACCCTTTGGCGGCCAACTCCCCATTTTGCGTGATGTTTTCGACAATCGATTCCCTATTGATCGCCATACTAAACGCCTTGCGGATATGGGTGTTGTGGAAGGGAAAACTTGATACGTTGAAGGTGGTGAAAACACTAAGGGCCAAATCCTTTTTTTGTAGCCTCTTTTTTTCTTTAAAGTCATGAATCGAGTCCACTGGGATCGTGGTGAATGGGCCACCAATCAAATCGAGCTCATTTTGCTCGTAAAGATTGAGGGCTGTAGACTCATCCCGAATAAGAAAAATTTGCACCTCGTGTGGTAACACCTCGTTTTTAGCCCAGTAGGAGGGATTCTTTTTGAGAAGGATCTTCTCATTGGGCATAAATGCTACGCATGTGAAGGGCCCGTTTGCAGGAGGCTGTTGAGTTTTGGACCATTTAGGATCGATCTGGGCTTTCAATTTTGGTACCGGGAAGAAAACAGGAAAGCTTACCATTTGTAAAAAGTAGGGAGCCGAATGCTCAAGCTCCACTTGGAGGGTTTTCTCATCGATCGCTTTCACACCAAAATCTTCGGGATCCAGTTCCCCCATTTTGATTTTTTCCCCATTCTTTACAATATAAAGCATGTGTGCATTGGGGCATAAAAAGCTCGGTTTTATGCTCTCTTTCCAAGAGTATTCAAAATCATAAGCGGTCACAGGGGTTTTGTCAGACCAAAAAGCTTCTCTTAAAGAAAAGGTGTAAATCCTTTTGTCATCCGAAATGTGCACCTCTTTGGCCATCCCAAATTCTCGAGTGGAGTTTTTGGTGATGCGCATCAGCCCCTCATAAAGCTGAAAATGTAAAGCTGAGGAAAACTGATCGGAGCTTTTTCGTGGGTCTAGTGTAGAGGGATCTTGCGTCATGTTTATGCGTAGAACATGCTGGGCTAGCCGACTTTCTTTGGTTTCTCTGGTTAAATAAAAAAGGGTCATCGAAACAAGAGTTAAAGGTATCAAAGTACGAAACATGAAGAAAAAATAATACAAAAGAAGATTTTTTTGGACAACCCAAATGTCAGATTTAAAATTCCATCAAGGCTTCAATTTGACATTAATTTTTTTTTAATTTATCGCTAAGTAGATGAGTTTTCTTCGGTTTATAACCCCTTTTTCAATCGTAATCCTGTTGACAATACCGCGCGTATTACTACAGTCATTCATAGTAATATCCTTGCCTGCATTAATAAATAGTCTTCAACTTACACACCTACAAGCGAAATTAGTCACTCCAACTACTTTGATTGGTACCATGCTTTTTTTGATTCCGGCAGGACTTATTGGAGACCGTTTCGGACCCAAAAAAACTATAATATATACAAGTATAGCCTTTTTTTTTATTTCAATTTTCGCAGCTTATTGCAACTCACCAACGTTATTTCTAGTTCTCGTATTTTTATTAGGTATAACAACCGCTTTTGGTATTACACAGGGTAGCACCTATGTAGCGGATATTTATCCTTTTGAAATGCGCGGTCGGATTATTGGAACGTATTCGGCCTTAATTTCTATAACATTTTATGTAGGTCCTTTGATCGGTGGATTGGTCGCAGTTGGTGGCTTAAAAGGGATTTTCCTTGTTAACTTACCCTTGCTTTTAGTCGGTCTCATCTTTTCTAAAATTCTACCCCCATTACACAAAGAAAAGAAAGAAATTGTAAAGAAAGAGTACAAAAACTACTTGAACAAATCTTTTTTGTCCCATTGCATTATTGGATTACTTTGGCAGGGGATTATTGCTCTGATAAGTTTTTTTCCTGCGGAATTTCAGGTGTACCTAAATCTAACCCCGATTGAATCGGGCATTTTGTATTCTTTGCTATCTATTCCCTTTCCTATATTTAGCCCAATTTCTGGTTGGATTTTTGATAAGATGGGCTTTAAAATTCCCTACGCGATTGGATATACAGCCTTCTTCGTAGCTTGGTTTTTGAGCCTTTACAATTTATATCTTTATGCATTATGTATTTCGTCATTTGCCCTAGCCTATGTTTTGCCTATATCGGCAACCGCCAGTTGGGGGCTTTTCAACCAGGATCATCGCTCAACAGCCAATAGTATTTACTTTCTTTTGCGTTATGTTGGTTCTTTAATTGGTAATATTGTAGCGGGGTATATTTTGTTTTTAGATGATACCTCAAAAGATTTTTTCAATTTAAATTTTTCCGTAGCTATCATTTTAGCGGCTTTGAGTCTTCCAGCACTCTTTTACGTCTGTAAAAGGTCTTCGACTAGAGAAGCCTAAATTTCAGATTGATCCATCTCTATTAC
>CAYFOX010000006.1:24056-24460 GCA_964344875.1 uncultured bacterium | reverse complement strand
GAATGCAATTAGACAAAGAAACATCCTCATTCAAACCTCCCCTTTTTTATCCTTACCCCGAATTCAAGGCGCAGATTTTTCACCCAGGTAATTTAGAGAAAAATCGACCCCTTTTTGATCGTGAAAATCTAGAAAAAACCATCGCGAATGGGGCAAAACAGATGGGTTTTTCCCAGCTAATTAAACTCGATCTTTCCCATTCTTCAACAGTCTATTATCTTGAAAAATCTGACCTCAATCAGCCTAAAAACTTCCCTGCAGATAGTATTATAGTGGACATTCCTCAAGTAGCAATTGCGCTCACTCATGCCGACTGTCAGGCAACTCTTATTTTCGATCCGCGTGAAAAAAGGTTTGCGGCAGTGCACGCAGGCTGGAGAGGCCTTTTCGGAAATATCTACCTC
>CAYFOX010000006.1:15952-24033 GCA_964344875.1 uncultured bacterium | reverse complement strand
ATAGGGATCTTTTGGTTTTCGTAGGACCAAGCTTAGGACTCAAGTACGCCGCCTTTGAAAATTATAAAAACGAGATTCCTGAAATCTATCACTGCAAAAAAGTCTTTCCCCACCATTTTGATTTAAAATTGATTGCAAAAGAGCAGTTTCTTTCTCAAGGTCTTTTAGAAAACAACATCGAGCTATCTCCTATCTGTACAGCTGATAACAGCAATTTTTGCTCCTATCGACGATCGAAAAAACGAAATGAATCCACAAGTGCACGAAACTTTACTATCTGCGGAATGGATTCTCTATAGTCATTAAGGCATATAAGACAGAGTTTTCTTACAAAATTTCGCTTTTGGGTTGGATCGATAAAAACTAAACACACCTAAAATCTTTAAAGACATTGAAAAGTACTTTTTGCATTTTACAACAAATAATCCTAAACTGCGTGTATGATCATTAAGAGCAATTCTCCTATCCGATTTCTTGAGGCTATCCAGCCTCCTAAGGACCAAGAGCCCTCTATCAGAGCTAACGCAGAGCAAACCCGCGTTATCAGTACCGATACAGCCCTTTTTCAGGAGGAGTATGAAAATCTGTGTTCCCCTTTGCACAACGATTTTCAGGAAAGTTTTTCCCGTCTGACCCATGGAATACCAAAAAAACACCACTGGAAAATTATCAAAATCGCACAACTTTTTCCGACAGAACAGCTGGCGACGATTTCACAAATCACAGCCCCTTTTCTCAAAGATGTGAAAGATGTAGCCCAAAGATCGAAAATTCTTTCAATGCTTTCGAAAATATCTGCTCCCGATCAGATCCCATTTATTCTCGATATCAAACCCTTTCTAGAGCAGCTCAAAAGCTTTCAAGACAAATGCCACTTTATTGCCGGAATGGAGCGTTTTCCACCAAACAAAAGACGTATTTTCCTAGAGCAGGCTTTACCATTGACATCTGGAAAAGACAGCTCCATTTTGCAAATGGAGCTGATCGATAAACTGCAGGAGTTGAACACAGACGTTAATGAGGAAATTCTCACTTTAGCAAAACACCTTATGCATAGCGATATGGATCTAAAAGATCGTATCACACTTATTCAGGGTGTGCATTTATTACCTAAAGAGCACAGACAGCGTTTTTGCAATACTACTTGTAGTCTTATAAAGGAGGTGGAAGCTTCAAATCACTCGGATCTGCTTCAAGCCATTTTAAATGACAGTTGCAACAATACACTCAAGAAGTTCGACCTCCTCTCTTTTTTCGTAGAGCACATCCAAACTACTGAAAAGGGAAAATTTTATCTTCTTTTGCTAAAATCTCCCGTGGATAAATTGGAAACTATAGGCTCTATCCTTACCCCATTTTTTCATATAGAGGGGGCTTTGGATCCCGTGTATTTTATGAAAATGCTTTTGCAATACAAAACTCCAGATTTGCTAGCTTTTTCTCACTGGATAAAAGCGCATAGCCAACCCCAAACCCTTGTGGAGATAAGCTCTTATCTAAATAGTGTACGCCTCCGTTTTGTCGAGGGGCTAGACTACCTTTTAAAAATCACGGAGTACCCTTTATCCAGTCAGTTACACCTCTCTTTTTTTCAGGATTACCTCAACGAGCATGAACAGAATCTCGAAGATGTTCATGATGTTGCCTATTTCATTTTAGATCAACACGTAAGCCTGGGCATCGATGAGGAGAGCCCTCTATTCACAAAAGCGCTTCAAATCACGCAGCTTAATGAGATCACCCAGCAAAATGTTCTAAACCCCTATAGAATTTACAGTGAGCACCAAAAGCTTGCAAAAGCACCCCCATTTATCCCCCCAATCCCCATCCCTAGATCAAAAGATAAGATTTTTTTCCTCCCTAAAGAGGGGCTTGAAAAAATGCGACAAACTTTTCTTAGTTCTGCCGAACTACCCAACACGATAGCTACTAGCTATTTTACCGATAAAGTGGAGGTATTAGCGACAAAGTTAGATCAGGTTTCTTCTAAAGACAAGCAGACCCTTCTTGACGAAATCCATACGTTGACAGGTCTAAACTTTTCACAGCTTAGGGCAAATCTTTCAGATCCTTTTTTTGAGACAACTCTCTCGATCTCGAGAAAAAATCAGCAGCAAGTACCCTCTTATGTTGTCAAACTTTTCCAGATCATCCTATGGCTAGAAACTTTGGAAAAAGGATCTGGTTCTTCAGGGCTATCTCCGTTTGATCGGGCATTGATGGAAATTTCGGCTTGTATAAATAACTGTTCGGAAGGAAAAAAATTTGGTATTTCACAAGCCTACCGATATTTACCCCAACAGTTCCAAAAAAGGCATAAAGGGGAATTTTTAGAGGCCCCTTTAGATAATTTTCTTGAAAGATGCCTTTGTCCCTATTTTGAAAAAGGGTTGGAAAATCATAATTGGATCAAAGAGCTATTGAGACCCAAAGTATTCCATAAAGTCTCTGAGCTGCCCCATCATGTTCTTTATGTGAAAAATCGCATCGCCCGTTTTCTTGGCTTATCACATACAGTACAATTCGACCCCTTCACCGGCGTGTTGATCAAAAAGATTTTGCACTATAGCCCGGAGGATCTTTTGAAGAGTTTTTTTTCGCAATTTTCACTAGAGGATCTGTTAAGCACTCTTGTACAAGAGTATAAACAGCTCGATGCAAAAGAGAAAAATGCCCTTTTTCATGCCCTTAATGAGCTATCAGCTCATAAAGAGCTAAGCGCATTTTGGGATGAAGAGAGCGACTGGTGCCTAACAGAAAAAGGCGCTTTTGAGATGCTTTTAGCCTCCAAACTTTTTTGCTTTTCATAAGTACTAACGGGCTGAAAACACCCCTTTTTTACAGTAGAGACATTCTATCATGTAAAAAAATAGCCCTTACGCGCTAAATAATGAATATGCAAACCCCTTTTCCCCCCTTTTTTATATTTACAGGTGGCCCTGGCGTCGGAAAATCTACGACATTGCAGGCCCTTAAAACAAGGGGGTATCAGACCTACCCCGAATCCGCGCGCTCCTTAATCCGCGGAGCCAATAACGGACTACATGATGCCCATCCCAAAAAAAATCTTTTGGCCTTTCGGGATAGAATTCTGGAAAAAGACATAGAATTTTACAAAAAAGCGCTGCTTGAACCCCAAAAAATTGCTTTTTTTGATCGGGCAATAGTAGATATTTTGGCGTTCGACATCTATCGAAAAGTTCCCCCTTCTAAAAAAATAGAGGAACTTGCCACTAAACTTGTCTACAATAATAAAGTCTTTTTTTTCCCTCCTTGGAGGGAGATTTTTGCAACAGACCCCGAAAGGGAAGAGACCTTTGAAGAGTCTATAATCGCCTCAAGGCACGTGCAAAACGTCTACCTAGAATTTGGTTACGAACTTCTTGAGGTTCCAAAAGGGAGTGTAGATTCTAGAGTGGATTGGATACTAAATTCTATAAAAAAAATTTATTACTCACCATGATGTGAGAAGATGGGATGCAGTGGACTCGAACCACTGACCTTTACGATGTCAACGTAACGCTCTAACCAACTGAGCTAGCACCCCAAAAGGTGGGCCACCATGATAGTCGCTTCCCTAATTTTTATCAAGAAATTAGATTGCAGATAACTCAGGAACTCGCTTAGGATCAGCAAGTATGATGGTAAAGTTACCCCTCGGGTATTTTATGGATGAGTCTAATTCTATTCCCCCAAAAGAGGATGTCGTGAAAAAAACCATCCAAAAAATGCAAAAAGTTGCCAAGATGGGTCTGCCTACGGATGCACTCGTGATCCAATTAAGAAAAAACGAGAGCCTCTCCTCCGAAGAGCGTCAAGAAATTGCTCGGGCGACAAACAAGATGGAGCCCGATCCATTCCCCGATTTTGATGAAATTGAGAGAGCGGACGTAGCTGAGATTCTTTTTGAGATGCTTCAACTCATCCTTAAAGAGCACCTTTTGGAATTCATCCAAAGACTAGAACTTTTAAGCAGCGAAGTAAAGTGGGTTTTATACCAAGAGATTGAGAGGGCTGGTGGTGATTTAGTTCAACTAGTAAAAGCTATGGATATCCAAACGGTGCAAAGCCAAAAAATTCCGATCATCCAGGCTTTGGCCGAGTTAGCTGAAATGGCGATCACCAAAGGGGCAAGAACCCCCTACCTTACTCAGGAGGAAATTGACCTCATGGAGCAAGACTTTACAAATCTGGAAGACCTCTAAGTCGCTCCCTAGCCTCTCTTACGATTGCAAACCCTCCGGTAATCAATAACAAAGGGCTTTTTTCATCCCTTCGATACATCTCCTGATCTAAATCTTGGGCAAATTCGATGCTTCTATTTGTATGTTTTTCTAATTGTTTTTTTAACTCCTCTTTAGGAAACATCCTAAAATACTTTTTTCCTCCATCCCAAACAAGGATCTTTCCAAAATAGTCATGATGCTTTTTTAACACTAAACTGAGATCTTTATCACGATAACCACCCAAAAGCAGAGTGCCCCCTTTTGCATATTTTTCACGACATTTCAAAATCAGTGCCTCAAGCCCCTGAGGATTGTGTGCCACATCCAGGATAATCCCCTCTTTGACCTCCTCAAACCTACCCTTAGGTAAAATGGCATAGAGCTCTTTGAATTCCATAGAGACAGGAATGATCCCCTTTTTACGAAAAAATTCTACCGCTTTCAGCGCTGTAAAGGTGTTAGAGGCTTGATAATCTTTTTCATCGATTTTTGCGACAGCAATGTTTGTCTGCCTTTCCAGAGCTAAAGATACTATTGTTGAAGTACATGCCTGCCTAGAGATCACCAGATCTTTAGTGAAAAGCGCCCCTTTTTCTCTGGCAATTTTCTCCAGAGTAGGGCCAAGTAGCTGGGTATGATCAAAACCTAAAGAGGTGATCACAGTAAGAAAAGGATCAACAAGGCGAATGGGATCAAGCCTTGCCCCAATACCGGCCTCCCATACCACAAAATCGACAGAATGGTGTTGAAAGTAGTTAAAAGCAATAAAAAAACATTGGTAAAAAAAACCTCCTTGAATAGGCGTACTTTCAAAAAGCTTCACCATAAGGCTTTTTTCTATGGGTTTTCGGTTGATCTGAATACGCTCACTAACACAATCTAAGTGTGGGGAGGTGAATAAACCGACTTTATATCCCGCCTTTTCTAAAGCGTAGGCGATTTTTAAGCTTACGGATCCCTTGCCGTTTGTACCAATAACATGGACAGAGTGAAAGCTAGGCTTTGGAAGGGGTATGTACGAATTTAGAGGGGAAAATATCTTTGACCTCTTTAAGGCCGACTCCACGTTCTCCCAACTGAGGAATTGTTTGTAATCCATGGTGATCTGTTCCGCCACTTATGAATAGCTTTTTGCTTTTTGCCAATACTTCGAAATAGATATTTTCATCCCTTGAAAAAGCTCCGTAATTTACCTCCATACCATCAAAAGGGAGCTCCAGTAATTTGCGCACAAGTTTTTTTGGCTTGATCACGTGTGGATGGGCTAAAAAAGCTCTCCCTTTTGCCTCATGAATGAGTTGAATCCCCTCTAAAGTTGAGGGAAACTCCCCCATCACAAAAGCAGGTTTTCCTTCCCCAAGTAATAGATCAAAAGCATCCCTCATATTCGAGAAATACCCCTTTTCTATCAGCTTCGAGGCGATGTGGGGTCGGCCTAGATTTTCTCTATCTTCCCAATCGATTTTGTAACCAAGATCCCTAAGGAGCTCAACCATTTTCCGATTACGCTCTACTCGACTTGCCTGAGTATGGTCAATAAATCGATTGATAGCCGAGGAATGAATATCAATATCGTATCCAAGAATATGTATAGAGGTCTCTTGGAATACAGTCGATATTTCAATACCGGTACCAAGAAATACCCCTTTCTTCTGCGCATACCCAAAAACATCTTTCGTATAGGCATCGATTGTGTCGTGATCCGTGATACAAATACCAGGAACCCCTCTCTTTATGGCCTCATCTATGAGCTCAAAAGGGGTCAGTTGCCCGTCGGATGCTGTTGTGTGTGTGTGCAAGTCGTAAAACATGGAAGTACTTCTAACTCTAACTCTATTCCTGTTTGTATTTTCACTTCATAACGGACTTGATCTACCAGATCAAGGATATTTTTCGCTGTTGCATCGTGCACATTTTCAAAAAAATTTGCATGCTTTGAAGAGACACGCACTCCTCCTATTTGTAAGCCCTTCAATCCACAGGAATCAATGAGCCTTCCTGCAGAGTCGCCAACAGGATTTTTAAACATACAGCCCGCTGTCGGTAGCGTATAGGGTTGAGTTTCCAATCTGTCAGATAAAAGCGCCTGTCTTTTCTTTTCGGACTCTGTGTCCTGCTCTAAACAAAATTTCGCCGAGACGATGATCTCTTCATTCGCCAAAAATGGGCTTTTTCTATAGCCAAATTCCAGATCCTGAGCTAGGTAGGTCCTCTTGGTCCCCTCATAATCCAGTGTTGTGACCTCTTTCAAAGCCGAACTGGTCTCTTTTTTAGCCGCTCCGGCATTCATCACGATACAACCTCCGACAGTCCCCGGGATGCCTGAAAAAAACTCTAAACCGCCAAAACCCAATTTTGAGACTTTTTGAGCTAAATAAGAGACATGAACTCCGGCTCCTACCTCGAGCGTATCACTCTCAAAAATGACAAAATGGATACGATTGATGATAAAAATAGCCTCAAGCAGTTCATCCCCAAGGATCAGATTCGACCCTTTTCCCATGACAAAAAGGGGAAGGTTTACTTTTTTTTTGAACCGCAATACCTCAAGGAGCTCGTCTATGCTTTTTACTTCAGCAAAATAGCGGGCTATCCCCCCCACCTTCATTGTTGTAAAGCTCTTAAGACTCTGATTCTCGGTTATTATAGAGGGTATCCATGATGGCGTTGACATATCCGGCTCCCTCCTTGCTCCCATACTTCTTAGTTAATCGAATCGCCTCGGAAATCGCCACCTTTTCGGGTATCTCCTTATCATAAAGCATCTCGTAAGCGCAAAGTTCTATCGCCACCTTCTCCGCTTTAGTGATCCTCTCTGCATCATATTCTTTTGAGGATTTTTGAATAGAGCGATCAATAGCCTCTACACTTGGTAAAATTTTTTCATACCGGCTAAAGGCCTCCATCACATTCTTTTTTGTCGTTTTGTGATAGTGCATTAAAGATTTTACTAGCAGATCTACCTCATCGGTAGTTTGGGGGCGGGCAAATAAAAAATGAAAGACGATTTCTCGTAATTTGGATTGATTGAGAGACATTCTAAATAGTATACCGATTCGATTCCCCCAATACAAGCGGATTTTACTTTAGTTTTCACCTTGGGTCTTAAACTTGGCATAGAAGGCTTCTAAGATATTTTTTTTCCTGATGTGAAGCTCCTCAGCTCTTTGCCCTTCAAGGGTCCAGCGCAGGGAATCCTCGCTAAGCTGATGCAAAACCTTTTCCCCCCTGTCAAAATCTACAAAAGAGGTGCTCTCCAAAGAGTTTTGCAAATTCTGGTGAAGGTGAGAAAAAGGGAGTGAGAAATCGGGAAAAAGGGATCGAGGCCCATTTTCTTGGTGTAAAAATATTTTTTTCAATCTTGAAAGGACAGTCGGTAATAGCGGCGCTGTACTGTTTGCAAGTAAAATAAATTTAGTAAATGGAGGGTGCTCTTCAAGCACTTTTAAAAGGGCATTTTGGTGGACTGTTAGCATTGTTTCTACCCTATCCAAAACAAAATAACGAAATTTTTCCTCATATGGGGGTAAATTTGCCTCCTGTATGAGAGAGCGAACGGTATCCATCGCATAGGTTTTTGAGCCCTGTTCGGGATGAAAAACCAGTAAATCGGGATGGTCGATCGCTTTTCTTTTTAAAAACGTGTGACAAAGAGCCTTTGTCTCCTCCAGAAGTTCTGTATTATGGGAGGAAACAATGAGAAGAGGCGTCAGCAATTCTTTTTGGTTTTTGAGTTTTTCAATGGTTGGATGCAATCAAACCTCGCAAATGCACCTCCATCAATTTTGTCACCTCTTCAATCGAGCGATCAGATGGAATCACCTTCATCCGGTTTGGCTCTCTAAAACAAATTTT
>CAYFOX010000006.1:10648-15942 GCA_964344875.1 uncultured bacterium | reverse complement strand
GAGAAATCGTGCTGATAGGCAAGCGTTGAATCAATATAACGGTCACAAAGCACCACTTTTCCCTCTTCTAAAGCCGGTTGGATCACCTGCCTCACATGCTCTGAGCGATCCAACATAAACATTAACACCTCAGAGCGCTGTATTTTAGCCCCCTCCTCCAAAAGAAGCGCTCTTAAGTGGCGTCCGATCATAGTGCCTCCGGGCTCTTTAGTCTCTACGACCTCGTAGCCCTTTTGGGTGAAAAACCGTTTGGCCTTTAAAAGCTGCGTCGATTTTCCACACCCGTCTATCCCCTCAAAGCTGATAAAGAGCGAATTATGCGCCACTCTCTTCACCCTCGCTGATTCTTTGAACGGCAACTAGTTTATCATCCACACCTAAATGCACAAGTGTAACACCTTGGGTAGAGCGGCCCATAACACGAATATCTTTAATCGAAGTCCTTAAGGTTTGCCCCCCTTCAGACATCATCAAGATCCCGTCTTTTTCGTCGACTCTCAAAGCTGCAACCAAATAGCCGTTGCGCTTATTGATCATAATGGCTCTAACCCCTTTGCCTCCTCTATTTGTATGGCGGAATTCTTCAACGTCGGAACGTTTTCCAAAACCGTTTTCACATACAAGAAGGAGAGTATCGGTCGATTTCACCACTTCACAAGAGACTACAAAATCCTCTTTGTCTTTGAGAGTTACTCCCCTAACTCCGCGAGCCACACGACCCATCGGCCGACAACGGTCTTCATCAAAGCGGACCGCCATCCCATCTCTGGTAAACAACATAACCTGTTCGCCGGGACGCACAAGTCTTGCAGCTATCACTTCGTCGCCTTCGTCGATTGCAATCGCGTATACCCCTTTTTTACGTGGGGAGCTATAAGCATCAAGAAGTGTCTTCTTGATTGTTCCTTGCTTAGTCGCAAAAATCACCGCTCCAGGATCCTCAAAGGACTTGATATTCAAAATCGCAGCAATCCTTTCATCTTTAGTCAGTCCCTCTAAAAGATTGATAAGGGGTTTCCCTTTCGATCGGCGGTTCCCCTCAGGAACTTGCCACACTTTGAGCCAATAACAGCGCCCCAGACTTGTAAATACCAACAACGTATCGTGGGTATCCACGATATAGACATCTTTAACGGCATCGGTCTCTTTCTTGAGATCGGCACCAATCACACCGCTTCCACCCCGTTTTTGCTCACGGAATGTATCGATAGGCATTCTTTTAATGTAATCGTCAGATGAGATCGTGATCACCACGGTCTCATTCGGGATAAGGTCTTCCATTTGCAGCTCACCCTCGGCGGCAACAATCTTAGTAGCTCTAGTCCCTTTATGATTGCGTTCAATATCGGCTAATTCCTCTTTGATGATATTACGCACAAGTTTTTCATCAGCTAATATCGCACGTAAATTCTCGATCTTTAAAAGGAGATCTTTGTATTCATTCTCAATCTTTTCCCGCTCAAGACCTGTAAGCTGATACAATCTCAATTCTAAAATTGCATCGGCTTGGCGCTCTGAGAAATGGTAAGTTTGGATCAATTCCACCCGTGCCACATGACGATCAGGGGATTGGCGTATCATCTTGACAATCTCGTCCAGATGATCAAGAGCTTTGAGGTAACCCTCTAGAATATGCGCGCGCGCCTCAGCTTTATTTAGCTCGTAGCGAGTGCGTCGGCGCACCACCTCAATACGGTGATCCACCCAAGCCTGCATCATCTGCTTGATGTTCATGGTCTTTGGGAAACCATTATCCAGAGCCAACATGTTGCAACCGAAAGTTACCTGCAGGTCGGTAAACTTGTAGAGTTGGTTGATCGTAACATCAGGAATCTCCCCTCTTTTAAGATCAAGCACAATTCTCAGCCCATCCTTATCAGACTCATCCCGAATATCGGAGATCCCTGCCATCGTTTTGTCATTGATGAGCTCAGCGATCCTCTCAATCAAAAGGGCCTTGTTTACGTTGTAAGGGAGCTCATCAATAATAATTCTCGAGCGATCCCCCTCCATCTCTTCGGAACGGAGTACACCCCTTAAAGTGAGTTTACCGCGACCGGTATAATAGGCCTCTTTGATTCCTCTATATCCGCAGATTGTTCCGCCTGTCGGGAAATCGGGTCCAGGCATCACCTCCATGATCTGATCGATTGTGATTGAAGGTTCATCAATCAGCAACTGGACAGCTCTTGAAAGCTCCAAAAGGTTATGTGGAGGGATATTTGTGGCCATCCCGACGGCGATTCCGGAGGAGCCGTTACAGATAAGGTTGGGAAATTTTGAAGGAAAAACGGTCGGTTCTTTTTTTGTCTCATCATAGTTTGGGACAAAATCGACAGTCTCTTTATCCAGATCTTCCATCAATGCAACCGATGCATGGGTCAATCTAGCCTCTGTATAACGCATAGCAGCTGGGGGATCACCGTCAATCGAACCGAAGTTTCCTTGACCATTGACCAGTGTATAGCGCATAACCCAGTCTTGTGCCATACGCACAAGCGTCGGATAGATCACCGATTCACCATGGGGGTGGTAATCTCCCGAGGTATCACCGGCAATTTTAGCACATTTTCTGTGTTTGCCACCTGGACTAAGGTTCAATTGTCGCATCGCGTAAAGAATTCTACGCTGCGAAGGTTTTAGCCCATCCCGAACATCAGGCAGAGCGCGGGAGATAATAACCGACATCGAGTATCTGAGGTAGCTCTCTTTGAGTTCCTCTTCGACGTTACGATTTACAATCTGTTCGTTTTCCGTATATGACATACTCTACACATCCAAATTTTTCACCGAGAGGGCATGGGTTTGAATAAATGCACGACGAGGGGCTACCTCTTCCCCCATCAGCATTGAGAACATATGATCGGCGCTGATCGCATCTTCCATCGTAACCTTGACCAGAGTGCGAATCTTGGGATCCATAGTGGTTTCCCAAAGCTGATCCGCGTTCATCTCGCCAAGACCTTTGTAACGTTGCAACTCAACCCCTTTGCGGCCATTTTCACGCAAGAAATCGACAAGCTCCTTAAGAGTATAGAGCGGAGTCTCTTTGCCTGACTCATCGATCACATCAAGCACTTTACCTTCAGCAATAGAGTATTGCTTGATAGAAAACTCATGTTTTGAGAGGTGCTCCATGATCGCATCGAGTCGCTTGTCATCGAAAATTTCCACATAATGGAGAGGTTTGGCAAAAAAGCTTTGCGTCATTTTTGCCCTTTCCTCTTCAGGAATCGAAGCCATCGTCGTTTCAAACTGCGTTTTCTGCATTTCCAGATCCTGAATCTTCATCTCTTCAAGCTCTTCACGTATGTAGGCGACTTTTGAGGAGTCTCCCACAGTAACTAGATATTTAGGATAGAGCCCCTCGGGATTGCGGTTGTTTAAAAACTCTTTAAAGGGCAACCCTTTGCGCTCAACAGAGTTGATAAAAGATTCCAAATCCATGATAGATTGTACCAGCTCTTTAATCTCGGTTTTAGGGATAGGGTCATGGTGCGAAGGTCTTCTTAAGTCCACATCACTCATACCCAACTGAAAAAGGTAGTCATCCATCTCTTTTTCGGAGCGGATATACTGGAACACTTTTTTACGCGCTACACGATACAGTGGAGGTTGTGCAATATACACATATCCACTTTCAATCAACATAGGCATGTGGCGATAAAAGAAGGTCAAAAGAAGGGTGCGGATGTGGGAGCCGTCCACGTCGGCATCGGTCATAATGATGATTTTGTGGTAGCGCAGTTTTTCTATTTTGAAACCTTCCCCTACTCCTGTACCAAGAGCTGAAATCATCGATCCCACCTCGGTGTTTTGTAAGATTTTTGCCAGACGAGCTTTTTCAACGTTTAGAATTTTTCCCCGAATCGGCAAAATCGCTTGAAAGCGACGGTCTCGACCCCCTTTGGCCGATCCACCCGCAGAGTCCCCTTCCACGATGTAGATCTCGCACTTTTTAGGATCGCTTTCCGAACAGTCAGTCAGCTTTCCGGGGAGTCTTGCGCTGTCAAGAGCCGACTTTCTTTGCGTAAGTTCCCTAGCCCTTTTTGCCGCTTCCCTAGCTTGCGCCGCAATCGTAGCTTTTTCTACAATGATTTTTGCAATAGAGGGGTTCTCTTCTAGAAATGTAGTCAACTCCTCGCCGACAACCATTTGAATGGCCGATCCCACATCAGAGTTGGAGAGCTTTTGCTTGGTTTGACCCTCAAATTGTGGATTCGGCACTTTTGTCGAAAGTACGGCGGTCATCCCTTCACGGACATCCTCTCCGGTGATTCCAGCCTTTTCGCTTTTTGCTATTCCATGGCCCTTAATATAGGTGTTTAAGACACGAGTGAGCGCAGTAGAAAATCCGGTAAGATGCGTCCCCCCTAAGCGGGTAGCGATGTTATTGACATAGGAAAATACCGACTCGGTATAGGTCTCATTCCACTGCATCGCAATCTCGAATTCCATCCAGCCGCTTTCCAATTCCTTGGAACCTTTAATGTAGATAGGCTCGGCAAATAGCGGGGTTTTTCCCTCGTTCAGGTATTGCACGAAAGAGACGATTCCCCCAGTATACGAAAAGTTCGTCTCCCCTTTTTCTGGGTCTCTTTTGTCAATGAACTGGATCTCTATCCCTTTATTTAAAAAGGCGAGCTCTCGTAATCTTCTGAAAATTGTGTCATAGTCAAAGTTTGTTACCGAAAAAATTGTCTCATCGGGCCAAAATGTGACTTTTGTCCCCCTTTTAGAGGTGTTTCCGACAACTTTGAGCGACTCTAGGACCTTGCCACGTCCGAAAAAGATTTTATGCACTTTTCCGTTTTGATACACCTCTACCTCAAGGCGGCTAGATACTGCGTTCACGCAAGATACACCCACACCGTGGAGACCCCCTGAAACTTTGTAGGTATTTTTATCAAACTTTCCCCCGGCATGGAGGATCGTCATCACGACCTCGACTGCAGATACATCCCTACCCTGTTTAGCCGACTCTTTTTCATGCCGACCAACGGGGATACCTCTACCGTTATCTTCGATAGAAGCACTGCCGTCCTCGTTTAAACAGACAACAATTTTGGTGCAATAGCCAGCTAAAGCCTCGTCAATACTGTTATCTACAACCTCGTAGATCAGTTGATGTAGACCACCTGCATTCGTATCCCCGATATACATACCGGGTCTTTCTCGTACCGCTTGTAGACCCTCCAAAACGGTGATCGAACTTTCGTCGTATGCTTTTTTTTCTGTCATCTTGTTCTAACCCACCCTAAATACGATATTATTGAACCGATGTCTGGGACATT
>CAYFOX010000006.1:4489-10638 GCA_964344875.1 uncultured bacterium | reverse complement strand
CAACAAAGCTTTTTGCTACAGCGATTTTTGACAGTTCGTTTCCGAGAATTTGTTGAAATGCCTCCAAAACAACGTTCGGTTGCTGTTCTTGAGTCTCTTCGATCCCCTCCATAATTTTTGGTAGAAGACGTTGTAAGGTTCGGCCCGTAGGTAAGGGGCCGTCATATCCAAATGGAATACGTTTAATCCTATGACTCATTGATAGATTGGAATTGTAGTCTATCGTAATCAAAACTGCAACCAAGAAGATCATCGCAATCTATGCTTCAAAAGCGCCGCTTTCAATTAGCGCTACTAACTCCATCTTGAAAAATCCCCTTGATAAGTTTTCCTCCATGGGCTGAAATATAGAGATGAAAGTTTTCTATATTACCCTTCTATTGTTGTTTTCTTCTGGTCTATTTGGTCAGCAACCTAAAAAAATTTTAATTTTTTATACAGAGGCCGGAGGAGGTCATATAGCCACAGCTAATGCTTTAAGATCTGCACTCAATCAACGTTACGAATCGGCGCAAATCGAACTTATTTGTAGCAGTCATTTTTTGGGAAATTTTTTAGAAAAAGAGCGCTTTAAGGGGCTGGAAAAAATTTACACCCAAAATCTTGGTTCTCCCGTGGGTCGTCTTTTAAATCGATTATATGGGGACTGGATCATCAATCCCATCACAAAAGCATTAGAATATCTCTCTGAAAGGCAAATGCTCCAACAAAAAGAAAGGCACCCACTGATTCAATTTTTAAAAAAAGAGGATCCCGATCTTGTGATCTCTACAGCCTCTTTTATCAATAAACATCTCAAAAATGCACTTGAACACGGAGATATCAAAGCCCCTTTTGTAGTTGTGATGAGCGATTTTGATGAGGCTCAGGAGGTGATGTGGACTAGACCCGGTAACGGCACTCACTACATAATCAGGAACCATGCCAAACTAAAAAACAACCTTGATCCCAAGTACCTCTATCCTATATCCGGAATGTGCATCCGCTCCGCATTTTCTGCCGAGAAAACAAAGAGTTACAAAATTTTTGACTTTCTGGGGCTTAGCATCACCAAACCCACTGCCTTGGTCGCTTTTGGGGGATACGGAAGTGAAGAGATGCGAGACCTCTTGCATTTTTTTAACCTAAATCAAGATTTACAGGCGATATTTGTTTGTGGAACTAATAAGAAGCTCTACCAAAAGCTTCAGGAGAACGCAGCTCCCAACTCCAGAATTTTAGGATTTGTGGATAACCTGCAGGAATATATGCAGGCTTGCCACCTCCTTATTGGAAAGCCTGGGCCTGGGATAGTGACGGAGGCTATCCACTGCCACCTTCCCCTTTTCTTAAGAGGAGGTATGGATCTAATGAAGCAAGAGGAGGGTGTTTTAGACTGGGTTTTAGAAAAAAATTACGGGGACAAATGGGAAAATTTTGAGGTTTTTCAACAAAAATTTGCCCAGATTTTAGCCCATATGCACCTGTATAAAAAAAATATTGAAATGTCTGTTCGTAAGAATCCCACCCTCGAAGCTGTGGACCATATAGAACGGATTTATTTAGATAGCCTACCCAAATCTTTAGAGGCAAAAGTTGCAAACTATACCTTTTATTAGACGTTTGTGCTATACTGATAAGCCGAAACAATTTTTTTATTGAATAGCTATGACCCAACGCAAAAACATTCGCAATATCGCGATCATTGCCCACATCGACCATGGGAAAACAACCCTCATTGACCAACTCCTCAAGCAAGCTAACCTTTTTAGGGAGAATGAGGCTACCGACGAGCGAATGATGGATTCTAACGACCTTGAAAAAGAGCGTGGGATCACAATTTTTGCCAAACACACCAGTCTTCCCTACAAGGATACGGTTATCAACATCATCGACACCCCGGGTCACGCCGATTTCAGCGGAGAAGTAGAGCGAGTTTTAGGGATGGTACAATCGGTTCTTCTTCTTGTTGACGCACAAGAGGGTCCTATGCCGCAAACTCGATTCGTTTTGAGCAAATCGCTGAAAATGGGGCTTAAACCTATCCTTGTCATCAACAAAATTGACAAACCTAACGCCAATGTCGATAGAGCACTTAACCTCACTTTTGACCTTTTCGTCGAACTTGGCGCTAACGACGAGCAACTCGATTTCAAACACATCTACGCTTCGGGAATCGGCGGTTACGCGATCAATGAAATGGGCGAAGAGAAAAAAGACATGACGCCCCTTTTTGACATGATTGTCAACGCTGTTGAGCCTCCTCCTGGTAATGAGAACGAACTGTTTTTAATGCAGGTAAGCACGCTCTCCTACTCTGATTACATGGGCCGTCAAGTGACCGGAAGGGTCCTTAGCGGATCGGTAAAACCAGGCCAACAGGTTCTTTTGTCAGGGGCACAGGGCAAGTCAGAGCTTTACAAAGTCACAAAAGTGGAAGGCTACCGTGGAATCAAAAAAGTCGAATTCCAAGAGGGTTCCACCGGGGACATCATTTGCATTAGTGGCCTCACAAACGCTATGATCGGTGATACTGTAAGCGATCCAAACAATTCCAAAAGACTCCCCCCTATCCCCCTAGATGAACCTACAATCTCTGTAAAATTCATGGTCAATTCCAGCCCCCTTGTCGGCCGAGATGGTAAACACGTGACGATGAATAAAATCCGCGAACGCCTATTGAAGGAGAAAAGAGCCAATATCTCCTATCGGATCAACGATTCGGGCGATGATGCTATTGAGGTTTGTGGACGAGGTGAGCTTCATCTTTCTGTTTTAATTGAAACAATGCGCCGTGAAGGGTATGAATTTTCTATTTCCAAACCGGTTGTAGTCTTAAAAAAAATAGAAGGTGAGATTTACGAACCTTTCGAAAAAGTGTTTATCGAGGTCCCCGAAGAATTCTCCGGTACTGTGATTGAGACCCTCTCCAAAAGAAAAGGGGAGATGCAAAATCTATCGACAAACGAGCACGGAATAAGCGCTATGGAATTTTTAATGCCTATGAGAGGTCTCATGGGGTATCGTAGCGACTTTCTTACCCAAACAAAAGGAAAAGGGATCCTTACCTCTTTATTTCATGCTTATGAGCCTCATAAGGGGGAGATTGAAGGGCGCCATAACGGTGTACTCATCTCCAACTCTGCTGGTCAAGCTACAGCCTACTCTATTTTCGGTCTTCAAGATCGTGGCGTGATGTTTATTCAGCCAGGTCAAGAAATCTATGAGGGGATGGTGATTGGGGAGCACAATCGGGATAACGATCTGGTAGTCAATCCTGTTAAAGGAAAACAATTGACAAACATTCGCGCATCGGGTTCTGATGAAAATATCATATTAACTCCTGCCCGCATCCTCAATCTTGAGCAAGCGATTGACTTTATTGAGGTGGATGAACTGATTGAGGTTACCCCTAAAACAATTCGTCTACGCAAGCAAGAATTAACAGAAAACGAAAGAAAAAGAAGAGGGCGTAGCGCCCTCTAAAAGAGTGGCTGATGCTGAAAGATCGTTTTTATCCCATGATATTCACCTCTTTTGAAGGTTACACATGGAATAAGTTGGTAAAAGATCTTTTAGCGGGTGTACTTGTGGCTATCATAGCCTTACCACTCTCAATCGCTTTTGGAATCGCAAGCGGGGTTACCCCCGCTTCAGGGCTTATGACCTCCTTGATTGGAGGTTTTATTGTTTCTTTGTTCAGCGGAAGTTCCGTCCAAGTTGCCGGCCCTACAGGCGCTTTTATCGTGATTGTCTATGACATACTGCGCGCGTATGGTTATATTGGATTGATGCAGGCTACATTTATTGCGGGAGTTATCTTAATCGGGATGGGGGTGAGCGGGGTAGGTTCCTGGCTGCGTTTTATTTCCCGACCTGTTGTGGTGGGATATACCTCTGGAATCGCTGTCACCATTTTTACCGGGCAAATAAAAGATTCTTTAGGACTTGAAATGGGGGCAGTCCCTCCCCATTTTATAGACAAAATGTACGCATTTTGGGAAAATATAGACTCTGTAAATCCTTACGCTATCTTGACCGTAATTCTCACATTTACGCTCCTACAAACCATTCACTATTTCAAAAAAACCTATCCTGCAGCATTTATAGCTCTCATCACAGTTTCCTCTATCACCTATTATTTTCACCTCCCTGTGGAAATTCGGGAAACTTTCATTATCCCTAGAGATTATCCCCTTGTTCCCTCTAAACCTAGACACAATCACTTTTTTATTCCCCGCAGCTTTGACGATTGCTATTTTAGGGGCTATTGAATCGCTCCTTTGTGCTCTTGTGGCTGATGGGATGGTAGGAGAGCGACACCGCTCGAACACCGAGTTAATCGCGCAAGGATTAGGGAATATAGCTACCCCTCTTTTTGGGGGATTGCCTGTTACCGGGGCGATCGCCAGAACAGCTGCGAATGTTCGCGCCGGAGCTAAAACTCCCCTAGCCGGTTTGAGCCATGTCTTTTTTTTATTTAGTATTATTATATTTCTAGAAGACTTTGTGGTCTACATACCGATGGCAGCCCTTGCCGGTGTCCTTATGATTGTTTCTTATAACATGTCGGAATGGAAAAGTTGGCGGCATATTTACCAGTCCACAAAAGCCGATTTTATGGTCTTTCTCTTTACCTTCGCTATTACCGTTTTTTTAGATCTTATCGCTGCTATCCAGGTGGGTGTTTTAATGTCTGCATTTCTATTCGTAGACAGGATGGCTAACGCCGCTTCAGTAAAAAAACTTGAAGGGGAATTTCGCACTATTACAAGCACAGTAAATGTAAAAGGGGAGGCAACCGATATCAAATCTCTGAAAATCCCCCCTGAGCTCGATGTTTTTGAATTTCAAGGGGCCCTCTTTTTTGGAGCTTACGCTAAATTTGACCTCACCTTCCATGAGCTAGGTCGCCATAAGAAATATATTGCCCTTCGCTTTAATCAGATAGCTACTATCGATGGGACAGCCCTCTTCTTTTTAAAAGGGTTTGCAGATGATACCCTTAAAGAGGGAGGGCAGCTCTATTTCGTCGAGCTTAATCAAGATTGTTACGATACGGTAACTAACTCTACTTTGATGGAATCTATACCTAAAGAGAATATCTTCCCTAAGCTAGAAAATCTTTTGGAATATCTACAAACGAAACTAAATCCGCCTCCACCTCAGCAACCGCCTGCGGAAAGCGCACCCTCATCTTCGAAATAAGATCTCTTAAGCGTATGAGATCTCTTCTTTCAATAGAAAATTCTGTAAAAGACCTTACTATTCTCTCCTCCTGCAACTTCAGACCGCTCTCTTTTTGTTGCAATAATTGCAACCCTTGGATAATCCCCTCCTCTTGCTTCAACAAAGTCTCTTCTTTAAGTGCAAGAAGCTGCAACTGACGGATCCCCTCCTCTTCTCTTAAGAGCATCTGCTCTTCTCTATCCTGGCGTAACCCATCGATTTTTTGCCTCTCCTTATCATGTGCTATCTCTTTCTCCTGTGCACTCAAAAATTGTCGTTGTAATATTTCATACTGGTCTTTTAAAAGTTTGAACGATTGCTCGTTTTTGACCATTTCCCCCACACTGATTTCGAATTTTCCACTCATAGATTCAAGCGAGGCTACATGCCCTTTCAACGATTGATTAGAGGTTTTTAGCTCTTCGTTTTCTTGATCGAACCTTCTCACATTTTGCAAAAGCTCCTTTAGTCTTTCCGTCAAATCTGCAATTTGCAAAGAAAGTTGCGCGTTTGATTCTCTAAGCTCCTCATTCTCCTGATCAAATCGAGTTACAGTCTGTTGTAGCGCCACAACCTTATTGCTCAACTCCCCCACCTGACCTTTGAGATGGTTATTCGATTGTTCAAGATTTTTGTTTTGGTCTTCAAAAAAATGGACTTGCCCTTTTAAGCGACTATTCTCCTCTAACATGTCCTCAAAAATCTGATTGTGAGATTTAAGATCCCGATATTTTCCGGCAAGTATACATCCTCCGGATCCCAAAAAGATCAGGCATATCCCCATAGTCGCCACGTAAGGGTCCTTCAATAAAACTCCTGCAACTAGAGCAACTACACCCGCAACAGCAGCCACCCCGGAGGTTCCCTGATAGATAGTAATCATCGTTGTGGCCCGATCCTTGAAATACTGTTTGCGATTTTGCCTTGTGTCGACTGTAGCT
>CAYFOX010000006.1:0-4479 GCA_964344875.1 uncultured bacterium | reverse complement strand
CATTTGCCCTGCTTCTAAATCCACATTTTCGGCCTCATTTGCCGACGAAACTTCTCTAACCGTTGGAGAGCTTTCGCCTCCCTCGGTTAACCCCCCCTGAGCGAGTGATGTGATAGCTGTAGTCATCATAAAAATTGCCCGCTATGTTATATTCAATATTTTATTAACATAGTTTTGTGTTTATTGTTAAGTTATATTTTGGTTTTTCAAAAGATCGTTTTAGGCACCCTTAAGGCTCTATAACCTTCTCTCAGAGGGTTTTTGGTTGTGTATATAAAATCTTTATGGTAAAAAACCCAATATGGAAACTAAAAAAAATATTCCATCCAGAGATAATGTTGCATCGATGTTTGACTCTATAGGCAAACTATATGATTTTGCCAATCGATGTATTTCTTTTGGCGTAGACCCCTGGTTTCGCAGAGCCTTGGTCCATTACATTCCCCAAGATCGCCCCCTTAAACTCATCGATATCGCAACCGGAACCTGTGACCAGCTTTTGAGCTGTTTAGAGTATCGTCCAAACATCCATAAAGCTACAGGTATTGATGTATCCAAAGAGATGCTCAAAGTGGGTTTAAAAAAAGTCCTCAAAAAGGGGTTAGGCGGTCTTGTCGATTTGAAAATAGAAAACGCAGAAAACACCTCTTTTCCAGATAACACTTTTGATATTGCTACTCTAAGTTTTGGGATACGCAATTTTAAAGATCCTCTTAAAGGGCTCACTGAAATCCACCGTATCCTCAAAAAAGGGGGATCACTGCACATTTTAGAATTTTCGACCCCTTTACTCAAACCCTTACGAGGACTGTTCTTATTTTACATCCGTTACATTCTCCCCCAAATTGGTGCTTTTATTACCTCAAACCTGCAGGCCTACAATTATTTGCACCAAACTATCGAGACTTTTGCGCAACGGGAGGAGTTTGTAAAGATCCTCAGACAGGCCTCTTTTCATGAGGCGAGTTATAAATCCACTTTTTTCGGGATCGTTACCATTTACACGGGAATAAAACAGTGATCGATTGGCTTTTCGAAGAGGATGTGTATCCTAAATTTCTTTTCGCTACTCCCCAGTTCATTTTTGGAGGTTATGGCATCAAAGCAAGCTTTGATGCACCCTCAAGCGAAGTATACCCTCTTATCGGTTTTAGGGATTTCTTCCCCTTCAAGCGCAAAAGCGATCTATGGAATACCTTTCCTGATAAGATGTGGGTACAACCTAACTCCTACAGGTTAGAGTCCAGGATATATCCGGTCATAGAGCCCCTTGAGAAGGCAATAGAGAGAAAAGATTTTCCCGACAAAGAGGCTTACACAAAAACAGTAGAAAATGGGTTTGAGGGTGTAGAAAAAATTGTTCTTGCACGAAAAACAGTATTGAAATTCGCCTCTCCTCTTGAAGCAAAACATCTAATCAACAATCACCTCTCGATCTTTCGCTCCCAAGATATTTTCTTTTTTATGCCCGAAAAAGGGGTTGCTTTTATGGGGGCGACGCCTGAACGGCTTTATGAAAGAAAAGAGGATAAAATTTTCACCGCTGCCATTGCAGGTACTCTTCCGATAGACCTCAACCCGACCCTGCTTTACGAATCCCAAAAAGATCTCAAAGAGCATCAGTTTGTAGTAGCTGATCTTAAAGAAAAACTCCTGAAAGTCTGTAAAGAGGTAAAGATAGATGAGCACCCTAGTATTTTGACCTCCCACCACCTTTACCATTTAAAAACCTCTATGGAGGGGACTCTCAAGGAGGGTGTTAGTGATCAAGAGCTCATAGAGTTATTACACCCCACCAGTGCAGTAAGCGGGTATCCTCAGGTAAGTGCTTTAGAAAAGCTCTATCATGTAGAACCTTTTGATCGCGGACTTTACGCTGCCCCTTTTGCACTTATGATAAACGGCACAACTCTTGTTTCCGTTGCCATACGCTCGATTCTTCTGAAAAATAACCACCTCTATCTTTTTGCCGGTAGCGGACTCGTTGAGGGTTCAACAATTGATCAAGAATGGAACGAGCTCAATCACAAAATTTCGCCCTACTTATGGTAAATTATGAATACCGCGTACTGGAATACCCTTTTTTCGGAAAATATCATCGAAGAACTAGTCGCACAAAATGTGCGTCATTTTTGTATAGCTCCTGGATCTAGATCCTCAGCGCTAGCGCTTGCTGCCAAAAGAAATCCTTTGGCTGTTTTTCATTCCCATTTCGATGAAAGGGGGCTTGGATATATAGCACTAGGTCTTTGTAAAGCATTCAAAGAGCCTGTGGCGCTTATTGTTACCTCGGGAAGTGCTTTAGCTCACCTCTTACCCGCCGTGATTGAGGCTTTTCACACTCGCCTGCCCCTAATTTTACTTACAGCTGATCGCCCCCCTGAACTCCAGCAATCAATGGCCAATCAGACAATTGAACAGTATGATTTCTATGACCCTTTTGTGCGCTTGCATTTCCAGTTTCCTCCGCCCTCACCGGAGATCCCTGAGAGTTTTACTAAATCGATGGTAGCTCATGCTGTTTTCACTGCTACAGCAGAAAACGGGGGGCCTGTTCACCTGAATTGTCAATTCAGAACTCCACTCATACATGCTGCAGTAAAAGAACGCCCTTTTCTTAAGCCTAAAACAATTTTCAGCACGATCAAAAGAACATTAAACGAGAAAGAGGCCCAGGAGATCCAAAAAAGGATTCTTTGTTTTGAAAAAGGGGTGATTGTAGTAGGCGAATGCTCTGGTTTAGAGTCTAAACAACTCTTTGAACTGGCCAAGCACCTTGGCTGGCCCATGATTTTGGATCCGTTATCAAACTGTAGAAAAACGAGCTCTAACCGTTACGTTCTACAAAACTACGAAAACATCCTTTCACAGATCAAACCAGATATCGCCATAAAATTTGGGGATAGATTTGTTTCAAAAAGTATCGATCCCTGGCTAAACAGTATAGACCAGGTTGTTTACGTAAGCCCCCATACCGAGCGTAGCGACCCTGAACACGCGATCACTCACCGCATTTTGATGGAGCCGGCCCAATTCATACATGACCTTATACAATACACTCCGGCAAGAGTCTCTTCAAGTTATATCAAAAATCTTTTGGAATTGTCTGATCTTTCACGGGAAACTATAGATAAAGCCCTTTTTGAACAACCCCTTATCTCTGAAATTGCTCTCATAAGGCTTTTATCTAAATCCTCTGTCTATTTTAATCTATTTGTTGGAAATAGTATGCCCATCAGGCATGTAGACCGCGTTTTTTATCCCGAAACTTTCCGTGGGGATATCTTTGCCAATCGGGGCCACTCCGGGATTGAGGGGAATATTGCTACTGCAATCGGTGTAGCCTTAAAAAAAGAGCGCACAACTGTGGCGCTTTTAGGGGATATGACTTTTTGGCATGATCTTAACTCCCTATTTTTTTTAAAAAAACATCCTGTTCCTCTACTAATCATCGTCTTCAATAATGGCGGTGGGCAAATTTTCAACTATCTTGATGGAGTAAAAGATCTTGAGGAAAAAGATGAGCTTTTCTTGATTCCCCATGAAATAGAGTATAAAAAAGTCGCCGAGATGTTCCATTTGGAATACCATTTTTTGGATGAAGAGGTGTGTATAGAAAGCCTGATCGAAAAAAAGAAGCCGATTCTTTTGGAGGTAAAAACCAACCAGCAAGATGACCTAACCCACATTGAACGATTAAAGACCCTTATCGAATGGAATCTCCAAGAACAAAACCAGCTCATGTATCCATAAGAAACCCTGTCCTTATTTTGGGTGGGTTTGCCTCTACAACATTCGATTTTGATCCTCTGATTCAAGAGATGAAATCGTGGTGTAGCCCTATTTGTGTTCTATTACCGGATGGGAGTATGGAAAAAGTTCAAGAGAAGATTTTCCATTTTCTCGAAACATTTTCCCTAGGGGCTGTGCCGGTGATCGGATATTCGATGGGTGGAAGAATTGCCCTGGAACTTGCAAGAAATACCCCGCAATTATTTCAAAAAGTCATCTGTTTATCGTCTCGAGTGAAACTAGAGTCATTTGATACCATATCAAGACTGGAATTTGAGAAAAAAGTTGTAGAAAAGCTCTCTAAACTACCTCCAGACAGGTTTTTTGAATGGTGGTACTCTTTGCCCCTTTTCGGGGGATTCATCCCCTCTAAAAAATCTATAGAGGCAAAAATTGCTATAGGGACAACCGCACTTCTGGAGCAGTTTCAAAATTTGAGTATTTTAAAACAAAAACCATTCAATGCCCCTTTTGTTCAACCTATTCATCTAATATATGGAAAAAGAGATCCCCTTTTTTTTGAAATGCAAGATTGCTTTAAAGAGTCTCTTCAGCCTATATTTCTGCATAATCTTGATGAGAGTGGACACCTTGTGCACTTAGAACAGCCGTGTCATTTAGCTCGTTTACTTAAAAAGGTATTAGAATGAATTTTGAAGATATCCTTTATCATAAAGAGAATCAAAT
>CAYFOX010000005.1:24322-25581 GCA_964344875.1 uncultured bacterium | reverse complement strand
AATTCGGTAGGGCTCTCACTAGAGAAAACCTGATGAAACTGGATATTGCTATCTATGGACCGCGACTAGTAAACAAGACTTGTCTTTCCACTGTTGAGAAAAAGCAGCTTAAAAATGAGCTTCTTATAGATGAGGATTTACCCGCTGAAGAGATCCAGGAGGAGTTTCTCAAGGAAGTGCATCAAGATCGATGCCTCGCGATCCATGAGATTCGTCGAGGTTTAGGATCTAATTTTATGTTTGAAGTGCGTAAACAATCTCCTGAAAAGATCCGAAGATGTATTCAGGGTGAATCGATTAGTGCTGCCAGTTTGTTAAAAAAAATCTATTTTCGCGGTGAGTTGGAAACTGACGATGAGATCCACCTTAATAACGAGTTACAAGAGTTTTTCATAGAAAAAATCCAAGGGTTCAGCAAAGACCAGTTAGAGGGATTTGTCTCTGCAATCACAGGATCGAAATTTTTGTCTCAAGGAGACGAAATCCAAGTCTACATCTTACCTCAAGAGGGGCTAAGACACCCCAAGGGTGAGGTACGCCCCCTCTACAAATCCTCCACTTGCACAAAAAAGCTGTATCTTTACACCTATACCACCGAGCAGCTTAATTTTGCTCTCATCGCTTTAATCAATGATACCAAGTTCAACGAGGCTTAAAGCTCTAAAAGAGACCAAAAATTCCAAGTGTAAGAAAAAAAACCACAAAAAATCTTAAGGAAAAAATTTATGGATTTTCTCGCTCCAGTTAGATATGCCACCAGTTTCACAAATGAGGTTCTTTATCGAGATCTTTTCTCGGGGATTTTAGGTTCTTCAATTTCTATCATCGCTCAAAAAGAGGTGGTTTTAGAAAAAAGAATTTGGCTTTTGTTTCATGGTATTATTGCCTATCAGCTGCTGAAAAATTTTAGCCGCTTGGGTAAGAAGGGGTATGACCTCTCCTTTACATCTCGTGTTTTTGCCACCTTTTCAAGTCTCGTGCACGCAGAGATCAGGATGTTCCTTCTAAATGAGGGTCTTAAGAAGGGAAATAGCCTACCTATTTTTAAAAATATGGATCCAAAACTGAAAATCATTTTGGCAATAGCCTCAATTTTCGGGTGGACCTACCTCACAAAAAAACAGGTGGATAAGGGCCTAAAACAAGTTTAATCTATTCGAAGGCTTTCAAAGCGTCCCTTATCTCTCCCAATTTGAAAAAGATTTTTCCCATTCCTAATGAGTGGGTTAAGTAATCCGCTTGTATTTATTAAATAAAAT
>CAYFOX010000005.1:21589-24312 GCA_964344875.1 uncultured bacterium | reverse complement strand
CAGATAATATTAATCTTTTTAAAATGGGGACATAAAGATGCACACATGTAAAACAGGAAGCTCACCAGGAAGCTCACCAATCATCAACTGGTTAGAACAAAAACTTAAAGAAATCGCTTCAACAGTAGAACAAGACGCAGAAAAAGCGATTAAGAATGTTCGTGAGCAAATCGCTGATTACATAGAAAAAAATGCGCAAGGTTTAGCTGATAAAGTTAAAGCTGCGATTGAACAAGCAGGTGGCTCCGTTGAAGCTGAAATTGGGAAAATCGGTAACTTGATCGGTACAGATATTGACCAGGCAATCCAAACATCTGTGACCGATGTTTGTAAAATCCTAGGGATCGATCCGACAACTACTCAAAAAATTGCATCTGAAATTCAAGCAGAGGTCGACAGTAAGGTTTCTGGAGCTATTACAAAAATAGAAAGTAGTCTGAAAAATTTTGTTGATAATAGTGCGACAAAAATTGACACTCATATTGTAAAAGCTCTACACGATTTAGCGGAAAAAATTAGAGGATAATCCCTCTGGGGGTGAGAAACCTCTTTGCTCACCCCCGATTTTTTTATTAGGGAACCTTAGACATCTTGCTTTTAATTGTATGCTATATTTACAATTTTTGGCCTTATTGCCCCAAGGACACCCTCGTGATACCCCCTCTTCAGCTAGATAGTTTAGAACCATTGCTAGATCTTGATGAACACTTTCTTTCCACCACATTTCCCCCTGAATCTTTTTCTTCCCCTTGTTACTTGCAATCTTTTAACGAGCCTTTACTACCACCTAAAACTCTGCAGCCTGACCCCTTAGGGTGTTTTTTATTAGAACTGCAGCAAGACGTTGAGAAATTTGAACACTTGACTCAAGACCTTTATGAAAATGGCCTGCCCCACCCTATTCTTTATTTCTGGTCGTTGTTCAGAAAAAGCGAGGACCCAAAAGAAATCTTACGCCAGTTTTCTCAAACTGAAGGATTCACGCCAGAATTTGTCCAGATGTCTGCTTTATTGGGCTCTTTTTTTGTGAAGCATCTTATCGATTGTTGCCCCGAAAAGCTTCAAGAAAGAATTGAGGAGCCTTTAGATGTTTTTCCTCATTATATGCTCCACAAAATGGAGGTATCGGATAAAAACCTGCTTACTTTTTTCCTATTTATCCAACAGCCAGAGATTTTACACAAAGTTCTGTTTTCCGTGGGATCTACGTTTTACGATCTTTTACATATCCACCCCAATTTTAGACCAAAAATTCTAAAGAATTTGGAGGCGTTAGGATTTACCCGGGGACAAATCCTCAACAATTTGAGACTCTGGACAAAAACAAGACCCCAATTTGACAGATCTACCCAGGACCGGTTATCGGAGATTTTTGATCAGGAAATGGGGTATATTGGATATTGGCTTCTCACAAGGCAACAGGAAAATATTTTCTTACAGGATTCAATCCCTTTTTCTAAAGAGGGTCTGGAACTGATCCTTTTTGAGACAAAACAGGGGTTGAACCAATTCCAGGAGGCTTTACCTATCCTGTTAAATCCCTCCTCAAAAATCGGTTCTCAAATATACGCTAATGTGATTTCCCTTTTAAAAATTCACCTGGAAACTGTTTTAAAACGTTTACATCCTGTAGACCATGATAGACTTTTACGCTTCGCCCTACTCAAGCATAAAGGGGGTTTTTCTCAAAAACTTGTCAGTTTAATCCAATCGGGAAATTTTTTATGGTCGAATGTTGCCTCCTTTTTCTTTAGTATCCTCCTGAATGACCTCTCCAAAGAGGATCAGTTTCTTCTTATCACTGAGCCAGACCGAGAAGGGTACTTCCTTTTCAATAGTTGCTTGCTTTGGTTGAATCTTAAACCTTGTGCTAAAATGCATCTCATCAAAGAGATCTCGACGACGGCCGACATAAACTTACAGTCGGTCTTAAAAATTGTAGAAAGCCCCATTCTCACTAGAGAAGAAAAAATAAAAATTTGCAAACTACAGCGCATCGAAGCATTTATTCGGGATTTGCCCTCTGTCACCCAGGAAAAAATTTTTAAAGATATCGATAGGGACAGACCCCAACATCCTCAAAAAAAGAAAAAAAAATCCTCTTATGATGAGGATTGACTATCCAATCGATCAGACCTCTGCAACCGAACGTTTTTTGTATTTTCCTCTTGGGTAGACTATGTCAGGATTAGATTTCCGGTTGGAAAAAAACGTGCTGCATCTCTTGGAAACTCCTACGAAAGATTTGGACTCTTTCCCCTTTTCATCAAAAAACCAATCGGACCTTTTTGATGAAAGAACCCAAAAAGATTTAGAAGATGGGGATTTTTCGAGAGTATTGATGACTCTTTGGAGAGAGGAGGATCTAACGAAAAAACTCATGTGGCTGGAGCAAAAATCTATCGAATCTCACCCTCTTCTCCTTTTTGAGGAGGCCCTTGCAAAATTTCAAGACTCCCCTACACTAGCTGTTTTAGTTAAGGAGTCTATCCCATTAGTCCATGGGGCCCATTTTCGCCTTATGCAAGATGCCACCTGCTCACTAAACCCGCTTGTACCAGCACAAGTTATCGATCGGATTCTCGAGAACTATCGCATACGATTAGGTCGACTCGTCTACAAAAAGCTCAAACAACCCCTTTTTATTTTAGAGAACGAACAACAAATTCGAGACTTAAACCTTTTAAAAGTGAAACAGATCGCTGAAAATAGCCTTTCTAGAC
>CAYFOX010000005.1:17421-21579 GCA_964344875.1 uncultured bacterium | reverse complement strand
TTTCTAGACCGCTCCCTAGTCCTGTCTGGATCGGTTTTTGTGGTATGAACCGCTTCAGCATCGGCAAACCAAATATGATACCAGCCATAGATTTCACCCAAACCCGCCACTCTTATGCTATGCAGAAACTTTCTCAAAGAGACATTTTACAGCTAAATCGACCTAGAGTAGTGGCCACTATAGCACCCTTCGAGGAACTCCTGGCGAAAATTCGCTCATGGATCTAATCCACTCCTTTAAAAAAATCCCCATTTATATGCCTCGCTACACTCCCAATAGGGTTTCAATGAAAGAAAAATAGATCCACTTGCCCAAAGCTGCCCCAACAAGAGGGCCAAAGAACGGAATCCATGCATAAGACCACTCCGATGAGACTTTCCCCGGATACTGTATTATTTGATGCACCAACCTGGGGGCTAGATCTCTTGCAGGGTTGATTGCATAACCGGTAGTGCCCCCTAAAGAAAGGCCGATCGAAAATACGGCCAACCCTATCAATAGACCGTGCAATCCGCTAGCAAGCTGATTCATCGGATCGATGATGGCAAAAACCGTTATCACTAAAACGAAAGTACCCACAGCTTCGGTCAAAAAATTGATCCATTTAGTCGGATATTGAGGTGACGTGCAAAAAGACATCAACTTGAATTTTGGGTCTTTAAGAGGGGAAACAAAGTGGTTTTTATAAAGCAAAAACACAAGCATAGATCCAAAAAAAGCCCCTGAAAACTCCCCCGCTAAATAATAGGGGACGTTGCCCAAGGGGATTTTGTTAGCTAAAAGAAAAGCCAAAGTAATCGCTGGATTCATATGGGCCCCGCTGATGGAGCCGATAAGGGTAATTCCGAAAACCACAGCAAAAGCCCATCCGGCTGTGATCACAATCCAGCCCCCGTTCTCCCCTTTTGTCTCGGGAAGAATAGCATTAGCTGTTACCCCATTTCCTAAAAGGATTAAAAGAAATGTACCAAAAAATTCTGCCAAGAAAATCGGCATACTCCACCCTAAAAATTTGTTTGACAATTGCCTAAAATTAAGAGATTTCTAATTTTAACCCCAGTATTTTAATTACAAGGCTTCCGTATCAAAGGCGTTATGAAAAACTTTATTCTTGCACTCGATCAGGGCACTACCAGTTCCAGATCGGTACTTTATGACTTGAAAGGAAACTGTATAGCCACCGCCCAAAAAGCTTTTCAACAGTATTTTCCCAAACCCGGATTAGTTGAGCAAGATCCCCTCGAGATTTGGACCTCACAATATGCCACGATGATGGAGGTAATAGCTAAAGCGCGTATTCGTCCAGATGAGATCGCTGCTATTGGCATCACCAATCAGCGGGAAACCACCATCATTTGGGATAAAAAGACGGGTAATCCGATATACAACGCCATTGTATGGCAAGACCGGCGTACGATCGATTTATGTGAAAAACTCAAAAAGGGGGGTAAAAGCGACGCGATCCAAACTGCTACTGGCCTCCAGATTGATCCCTACTTTAGCGCTACAAAAATCCAGTGGATTTTAGAGAATGTTCCCAAAGCCAAAGAAAAAGCGTTGAACGGAGAGCTTGCTTTTGGAACAGTGGACACATGGCTCATTTACCAATTGACAGGAAAAACGGTGCACGCCACCGATCCGTCAAATGCAAGTAGAACCATGCTTTTTGATTTAAAAAAACATGCCTTTACTCAAGAATTAGCCGATCTTTTTTCGATTCCTTTGTCGATTTTACCCCATGTGTATCCCTCCAACTCCCATTTTGGATCAGTTTGCCCCCAAATTCTGCCCTATCCAGTACCGATAACCGGTGTTCTTGGAGATCAGCAAGCCGCCCTATTTGGTCAGGAGTGCTTCACAAAAGGGATGGCAAAAACCACTTACGGCACAGGTTGTTTTATCCTGATGAATCTGGGAGATAAGATAGAGTACTCAAAACATAAAATGCTCACGACCGTTGCTTGGCAAATTGGTGATGCGGTGACATATGCGCTTGAAGGGAGCGTATTTATTGGAGGGGCTGCCGTTCAGTGGGTGCGCGATGGCTTAGGAATTATCCAAAATTCGCGCGACATCGAAGAGCTTGCCGCCAAAGTTTTGTCCACTGATGGGGTCCTATTCATCCCCGCATTAACAGGTCTTGGAGCCCCCCACTGGGATCCCAAGGCAAAAGGGGCTATTTTTGGCATCACAAGAGGCACCAAGGCAGCGCATATCGCCCTTGCAACACTGCAGGGAATCGCATTTCTGGTATACGATGTGATCGAAGCGATGCAGCAAGACACAGAGATCCCTCTGAAAACAATGCGTGTTGATGGAGGCGTTTCAAAAAGTGACCTGATGCTCCAATTTCAATCAGACTTGCTCCAAATCGAAATTGAACGCCCCCCCTCAAGTGAGATGACCGCGCTAGGAGCTGCTCTCATGGCAGGTTTAGGAAGCCGGGTGTATTCCTCTTTGAAAGATTTAGAAAGCCTCTATAAAAAAGACCAAACTTTCCTCCCAAATAAACATCTTAAACTACAAGAACTCAAGGATCGCTTTCATAAAGCGATCGAATTAATCAAAACGCTGGAAAATGAAGATGCATCGTGAAGAACTCCTTAAAAAAGCCCGAAAAGAATCCTCTTTTGATGTGATCATAATCGGAGGAGGGGCATCAGGATTGGGAAGCGCTGTTGATGCTGCATCTCGAGGTCTCAAGGTTCTTTTAGTAGAACAGCTTGACTTTGGTAAAGGGACCTCCTCAAAATCGACAAAGCTCATTCATGGCGGACTAAGATATCTCCAACAAGGGAATATAAAGCTTGTTAGAGAGGCTCTGAAAGAGCGAGGCCTTTTAACAAAAAATGCTCCCCACCTTGTTTCACAGCGCCGTTTTCTGATTCCGGTTTATCGTTGGTTTGAGCTCCCTTTTTATGGAGCCGGTTTAAAAATTTATGATTTTCTCTCTTTTTCCTATAGCCTTAAAAAAACCGAGATCCTCTCAAAAAAAGAGGTGATTGAAGCAGCACCTGAAATCCAACAAAATGGGCTTAAGGGGGGGCTTGTTTATTCAGATGGGCAGTTTGATGACGCAAGGCTATTGATCACATTGGCTCGTACAGCTGTAGATCTTGGGGCTATTTGCCTCAATTACATGAAAGTGGTCAAACTCGTAAAAGAAAACGGTCAACTCCATGGACTGATAGCGGAAGATTTCTTTACTAAAGAAAACATCACCTTTAGTGGTAAAGTAATCTTGAATGCCACGGGTGTTTTTGCGGATCATATCCGCCACCAAGATGACCCTGAAGCTCACACCATGATGGCCCCCAGCCAGGGGATTCACCTGGTGCTACCCAAAAATTTTCTGTCCCAAGAGACTGCTGTCCTAATTCCTCATACAGCAGATGGGCGTGTTCTATTTGTTGTGCCTTGGCATGATAAAGTTCTATTAGGGACAACCGATACTTTTAAAAAAACTATAGACCTGGAACCCCACTACCAAGAAGAGGAGATCGAATTTCTTTTAAAAGAGAGCGCAAAATACCTGAATAAAGCCCCCACAAGAAAAGATATCTTGAGTATCTTTGCCGGTCTAAGACCTCTTATCAGAGAAAAAAATAAGCCGACAAAAGCGATCAGCAGAGAACACCTGATTGAGGTCTCATTAAGTGGACTGGTTACTCTCGTAGGGGGGAAATGGACCACTTTTAGAAAGATGGGGGAAGATGCGATCGATGCCTGCCTGAAAATACTGAATATTCGTAAAAAACACTCGCGTACCGAACAGCTTAAGCTCCATGGTTATTTGGAAACCTTCGATGCAAATGACCCCCTTTTGCCCTATGGAACAGACAAAGAAGCTATTTTAAAAATCGCGAAGGCACAACCCGAATACGCAAAAAAAATCCACCCAAAACTCCCCTACATAAAAGCGGAGATTCTTTTTGCTGTAAGAGAAGAAATGGCCAGACGCCTCGAAGACGTATTATGCCGCAGAACCAGAGCACTTTTTTTAGATGCAAAAAGCACACTAGAGGCGGCCTACGATGTGGCTAAAATTATGGCAGCTGAGCTTAGTTTAGCTGATGATTGGATCGATCAAGAGCTAAAGGATTTTAGGGAAATCGCCACCCATTTTACCCCACCTCAAGCCTGAAGTTTAAAAAGCTC
>CAYFOX010000005.1:11118-17374 GCA_964344875.1 uncultured bacterium | reverse complement strand
AGTTTAATAATGGGATTATCTTTGAAAAATTCATTAAATTTTCTTATCATGATGGGGGTACTTTTATCTTGCAATCGCGACGTAGAAAAGGTAGATATCTCTTTGCCTATATCTTTGCACGCACCGCTCGACGAGGCATTCACCTCTATGCAATTTTGCAAGGGAGGATGGCCTGAAAGACAGTGGTGGGATTTTTTTGAGGATAGCCAACTTAGTACCCTTATTGAGAAAGCGATTCGGCAAAACCCCTCACTAAAAAAAGCGCAGGCAAAATGGATCAGCTCCAATCAATATGCAAAGGTGGTTCGTTCAAGGCTTTACCCTAACCTCTCGGGTCATTACACAGAAGACTGGACCTACTTTGGAAAAAACGGATTTGTCCTTGGTTTCTACCCCTTGCCTCCTAGCCTATCCCCTCCTCAGAGTGCAAACATCATCGACCTTAAACTTAATTTTTCTTACGAATTTGACTTTTGGGGGAAAAATAAGATGCGCTATCAAGCGGCGCTGGGAAAAGCCATGACGGAGCTTGCTGAATCGATACAAGCAGAGCTCATATTAAGCACCATGGTAGCTTTTAGCTATTTCGAATATCAGACCCACCAGACAATTTTTAGGTTAAAAAACAACATTCTCGATGATTTACTGGCAAGCGAGACTCTTATTGAAAATAGAAATACAATAGGTTTAGATAGCCTTTTCTCCGATTTGAACATTCAAGAAAAGATTCTCCATATCCAACAAGAGCTTGTAGACGTCAAGAAGAACATAGAAATAGATCTGGTCGTTTTAAAAAACCTTGTTGGTGAAGGTCCTGATAGTCTGATAAGTGTTCAATACGCCCCTTTGTGTTTGGAAAAAACTCTAGAGGTTCCCGAAAATGTGGGGTTGGAGCTTTTAGGAAGGCGCCCCGATTTGATCGCTCTGATCTGGGATGTGGAGGCAAAAAGCAAAGAGATCGGCGTGGCGCAAACAGAGTTCTATCCAAACATCTCTTTGGGAGCAAACGGAGGATTTGAAAGCCTACAGTTCAACACCCTTTTTTCTGGCGATAGCTTGACCGGCGCTTTGATTCCTGCGGTTAGTCTCCCACTTTTTACCGGTGGAAGACTTCAGGGGAATTTGGATGAGAAAACTGCCAAATTTAATGAAGCCGTTTATGCCTACAATAATGGACTACTAAACGCTGTGAAAGAGGTGAGCTCCGAGCTCTATCAATTAAAAGCGCTTTTTGATCAGCAAAACATCCAAAAGAAAAAAATTCTCAACAAGCAAGAAAAACAACAGCTCACCTCCCAACGTTGTGAGAGGGGTTTGGATGACCTCCTTAATCTTTATTCAAGCCGTATCGAGACCTTGCAACAACAGGCTGAAAACGCTCAAATAGAAAATTATCGATTAACAAGTATGGTGCGCCTCATAAAATCCCTTGGTGGGGGATTTATGACACCTAAACTCCCCGATTGTGCACCATAGGAAGGATTTTATGACGTTACCTCCGCAAGAAACACCTCCTCAGGTCCAAGCAACTAGAAATAGAATTTTCCTTGGGCTTTCAATTGGGCTTTCTGTTTTAGCGCTAATTTTTGGGCTTTACTGGTTTTTTTATGCCCGTTTCTACAAATTTACCGACGATGCCTACGTTGCAGGAAATACCGTGATGGTTACAGCACAGGTTCCGGGAATCATCACCACCATTTACGCACAAGACGCCGATTTTGTTACCAAAGGGACCCCTTTAGTACAAATAGACCCTACTGACCACCAAATCGCTCTTAACGCACTGGTGAATGATCTAGGAAATCAGGTGCGAGAAGTGGCTAAACTTTTCTTTTCCGTAGAAACCACAAAAGCCGATATCATGGCGCAAAAAGCCCTTTTGAATAAAAAAATCGAAGATTTTGAACGGCGTAAAGCCCTTATACCCTCAAATGCGGTTTCCCAGGAGGATTTCATGCATAGTAAGTATGACATGGAAAACCAAGAGGCGCATGTTTTAGCTTTAGAAAACACCCTTTTAGGGCTTGAAGCCCAAACAGACAACACTACTATTGAGACCCACCCTAAAGTGGTTAGCCTAATCCAGAAAGTGCTTCAAGCCTACATCAACCTTAAAAGATGCACCCTTTATGCCCCGGTAACCGGGGTAGTGGCCCAAAGAACGGTACAAGTCGGTAAATGGGTCGAGGTGACTCAGCCCCTTTTATCGGTGGTTCCTCTTGATCAGATGTGGATTGAAGCAAATTTTAAAGAGACCCAGCTGAGCCGTGTGCGTGTGGGACAACCGGTAAAAATCCACTCAGATATCTACGGCCATTCGGTGGAATACTCGGGAGTAGTTGCAGGCGTCGGAGGGGGTACCGGCAGCGCTTTTTCTGTTCTTCCTCCACAAAATGCGACAGGAAACTGGATCAAAATTGTCCAAAGAGTACCGGTACGTATTGATTTATCTAGAACTATGCTTGAGGAGTTTCCTCTAAGAGTGGGTTTATCTATGACGGCGACTGTAGACACAACCCAAGATGAGGGCTCTATGACTCCGCAACCCAGAGAAATGGACACTATCCGCTTTGCCACAGATATTTATGCGAATGAGGAGGAGGGAGCTTTAGAGCTGATTCGTCAAACTATCGAGACCAATCTCTCATTAGAGGCAAAAGAATTGGAATCAAAATGACCATACCAATTACTGCACCAACCCTGCCAACCTATTTAACTGGGTTTGCACGATTCCTCTCCATCTTCGCTCTATCTCTAGCTACTTTTCTTATTGTTTTAGACCTCTCTATCGCAAACGTATCCATCCCATATATCTCGGGGGACCTGGGAGTTGCTGTCGACCAAGGAACCTACGTGATCACCTCATTTTCCGTAGGAAATGCGATCGCTTTACCCCTAACGGGTTGGCTAACAGACCGTATAGGGGCGGTGCGCTTAATCACTTTATCTATATTTGGATTTGTGATCCTTTCAGCTCTTTGCGGACTTTCGTATTCTTTGCCTATGCTTGTCCTTTCCCGCTTTTTTCAGGGTCTTCTTGCAGGTCCATTAGTGCCCTTAAGCCAAAGTCTTCTTATATCCACTAACCCACCTGAACACAAAAATAGGGTTTTAGGGGTTTGGAGCACCGTGATCGTTTGTGGTCCAGTTGTTGGACCTATTTTAGGTGGATGGATCACTTTCAACTACTCTTGGGAGTGGATCTTTTACATCAATATCCCTACAGGGATTCTTTGTATTTTAATCATCATGGCCTATCTAAAAAAATTTGAGACCCCTAAAAAAATCCTCCCAATAGATAAAGTAGGATTTTTTTTATTGGCGATTGCCGCCTCCAGTTTCCAGTTTATTCTAGATAAAGGGGAGCAATTTGACTGGCTTCATTCAAACCTGATCTTGACCCTCTCTATCCTCTCTTTTTTGTGTTTTTTGTACTTTTTTATATGGGAATATTTTAAGACCAATCCCCTAGTCGATTTCTCCCTATTTCGTTATAAAAGCTACACCTTATCGATCCTATTTATCATTTTTATGTATTCGAGCTACTTTGGAGCGATTGTAATCGTCCCTTTATGGCTCCAAAGCAGCATGAATTATAATTCTGTGTGGGCCGGGTTGGCTATTGCACCGTTGGGTATTCCACCCTTTTTTCTAGGCGCGCTTGGTGTAAAATCGATCGACCGTTTTGGCAAACTCTTTACGCTGGGACTCAGTCTATTTTTTTTCTCGCTATCGAGTTTTTACACAGCCTATTTTGCGACCAATGTCGATGTCTGGCATGTGATGTTTTCCCGTCTCATCATGGGTTTTGGTCTGATTTTTTTTATTGCGCCTATCACGGCTTTGAGCGTACAAGATGTAGATGAAAAAAGGCTGCCTAGCGCAACCGGATTTTTTCATTTTATTCGGACTCTCTGCACAGGAATTGGAACCTCTATATTCACTACTTTATGGATTCGCCGTCAAGCCTTCCATCATGAAAGAATTTGTGAAAACATCACACCCTACTCCCCCGCTTTTCAAAACTTCGTCAAAAATTTGCCTAAACTCGCCTACGATAATACGGCAAACCTCTTAGCAACAAACGGGTTGGTAGATCAGCAATCGGCCATGATGACATTCAATGACATCTTTTTTTTAATGGGCTGGCTTTTTCTTTTTTTGGTGTTTCTACTTCCCATCGGGATGAAAAAAAGGGATCCATCCAAATAACATTTCTTTTTTTGAAATTCATTTTTTGCCAAACTATTCTCTATAGAATCCAAACAGAAGGAAACTTTAAAATATGTTTCAAAGATTACTCCCCTCTATGATTTTGTGTTGCATCCCTTTATTTGGTGCAAAACACACTACGAATAACAGTAAAGCAACAGATAACGAATCAGCTGAAGATTGTGGCCATTTTTACGCCGGTGTCTTCGGTGGTGGTGGGGGTTTTGGTATCAGCAATTTTAGACAAACAGGTACCGTTTTTTTTCCTGCTGCATCAGGGGGAACAACAGCAGTTACAGCGACATCTGGTGGGCGCACCACGGGAGCGGGGTTTGTAGGTTTACAAGTTGGCTATCTATGGCACTCTTTTCAAGATGAAAAAAACCCGGATTCCTGGTTGATGAAACCTGCAGCCGAGTTTGAAGGATACTACATAGGCACCTCAACAAAACCCGTTTTAGGATCTCAAACAGCTCTTGCAAACAGATTTCAGAATACATTTCCTATAAATGCAGGGACCCTTCTAGCAAGCGGCGTCCTACATTTTTACGAAAACGAGGATGTTCAATTTCATCCCTATTTAGGGGGTGCGGTAGGAGCTGCTGTTTTAACGGCGCATGATGCCTCCTCCTTTTTAGTTCTTCCAACTCAACCCTCAAACAATTTTAGTTCAAACACCACAGCTACCGGCTGGAGTTTTGCCGCTCAGGCAAAAGTGGGATTGATGTACGATATCAATGAGAATTTCAAAATTTTTGCCGAGTACCGATTCCTCTATCTCACTCCAACCAATTTAGATTTTGGAAGTACAAACTATTCGGCCACCACAACCACCTCCAACTGGAGAGTTCGTTTTGGTAATATGTACATCAACTTAGGCGATATTGGTATTGGTTACTATTTCTAAAAATACAAAATCAAAAAACCTATAAAACCCTCCCCCCTTTAATTGGGAGGGGGGATTATTTTCGGTAGACTTTTGTAGCAACCAAAAGAGATCCCACAAACAAACTATTGGCGAAAATAAGAGAGTACATAACTTCAATAGTCATAAGCCATACCGTGACAAGAGGGAATAAAATCAATCCTGCCGAAAAAAAACCTAGAAAAATCTCTAAAATTCGTCCTTCAATCTCTTTAAAAATCCCAAAATCTGCCGTTTCTGACATATGTGACCATACAAAGGAGGCTGAAATGCTTATTAAAGGGATAATGAGCCAATACCAGTAGAGGTGAGGAACTAAATACAGAGCCAAAACACTCACCACAACGATCCACAGACCACTTTTAGCTAATCCTTGAGGGGAAATTTTCCCTTTTAGCTCGGGGTAAAAACCCAAAATTCCTAAAAGCCAGGAGATGGTGAAATAGGCATATACATCGGTAACTGAGGAAGAATCGAGCTGCCACTTTTGTACGATCCAAACCCCGAATGAGACTAAAAGTCCAATCCAACCACCCAAAAAAAGAAAAGAGAGCCAAAAAAAGTTGAAGCAGCGAAATAAAACTAAGAAAGTCATTAGCTCTTTGAAAACTACACTCAGCTTTGAAGCTCTTTTCTGGGTCCCTTTCCTTAAAGGGAGATATAGAGATAAAAAAAAGAGATTGATGGTAGTAAGCGCAACAAAAGCGGCAGGGGGTGTACACCAACCAAGCCAATCGGGGTTTGCTAATTTACTCCCCACCCATGGGCTTGCTAAAAAAATGACGGCTCCTAGCCCCATGAGAAACGGCATGAAGTGGGGGTGACTTTTTTCAGGATGCTGATCTAATGCGAGACGCAAACAGAGTTTTGTGTTGCTTGCCCCTACACCCGTCAAAAATCGGCCCAAAAAGAGAACATTTGGTTGAAAGCTAAAAAAACCCCCTAGAAGCATCATATAGCCTAAAAAAGAAACCACGGTGGTGGCCAAAATAAGGGCTCTATTTCCCCATGTAGTCTCAAATTTTTGGATGATAAAAAGTCCTACAAGTTGTCCAAGACCAAAAATGGACAAAAATAGCGCCATGGCAGTCCAATAGGAGAAATTTCCCAACACTAAAG
>CAYFOX010000005.1:8898-11108 GCA_964344875.1 uncultured bacterium | reverse complement strand
GAGTTATTCGAAAAAAAAAGGGGAACAGCGGGTAAAAAAAGACCAAAGCCCGCAATGTTGAGAAGAAAATTGAAAATCAAAGGCTGCACAAGCTGCCGATTTTCCTCCCCTAACAATAAAAAAGCTCTAAGCTGCATAAAGTTCTTATACACAAAAAAAGTTAAGCAGCAATCCCCTTTTTTATTGCTCCTCTAACTGATATCCCGTCTCCTCAATAGATGCCAAAAACTTGCTCAAGAACCGCTCTTGCCAGCTCTTTTGCTCTAGGGGAAATTGCTCATATCCTCTAGGGATCTTGAGTAGATTAAAGCAAGTCTGCGCCTGAACAAACTTCTCGTTTTCTATCTCAACTACACCTATGACCATATGGGGTTTTAAAGCGGGCGACCCAGTGACAAAAAAAAGAAATTTTTGTACAAAAAAAGCGTCCTGCTCGTCTATTTTTTTTTGCAAAAGATCCTTGATAAGCTCCACTTTTTCCAACACAGCCGTATCTGTCCCCTGATAGGCAAATTTGCATGTAGAGATACTTTCTAATGGAATTCCTTCAAGGGGATCCAAAGATTGTTTTTCAATCATTTCACAAAAAGATCTAGATGAACCCATAAGAAATTCTTTCCCTTTTTCGAGTTGAGTTAGAGCAAGATTTCTTGCCTCCTTTTCTTGATCTGAGGCAAATCGAATAATAGCCTTTTTATCTTGAAGGTCCTCCTCAAAAATCGCTTTAGCCATATCTCGAACCAGGATCTCCAAAATCTTGTCATTGAACCAAGAGCTTTTTAATGAATAGAGATAATCGACTCCCAACCAGTACCCATGCTTTTGTATAAGAAAGTTTCCCACTAGTTGAAGCTGCTCTGCTTTGGAAAGCTCCAGAAAACCCAAAATTTGTCCCTCTTTTTCAAGGAGCACAGATACCTCCTCTGTAAGGGATTTTGACTCAGGCTTCTTTAAAAAAAAGAGAAGCTTGTCCCTTAGATCCTTCTTTTCTTTCCAAAGAAGAGTATAAATTTTTTCCAACCCCTCTCCGGAAAATCGGGAGCTGTTGAGGCAAATATTGAGAATTTTAACGAACATCTTGGGAAAAATTTTTCCGGTTTTCAACTCTCTTTCCAGCATAAAAGAGAAGAAATCCGCCGCTTGCCCCACCACATTCCCCTCTATGGAGGAATGGAAAAGCCCCTTTTCACAAAGCATCTGTCTTGTCATATAAAACGCAAGCTGTGCATAAAATTGTCGGGTTAAACCCTCTCCAAAACCCTGTTGACCCTTAAAACGGATTGTAAGCGGTTTTGGAAAAATTCTCGACCAATCCTCCAGGACAAGCTTTGGCTCTGTTTTTAAGATCTCTAAATCCACTTCCCATTCTGTTGATGCAAAACGGCAAGAAATCACCTGCTCAAAAAAATCGAAAATCTCCCCATGCTGGCATTCAAAAGCGAGATCTTGGGCCACAATCAATTGATTAAGGGAAAAAAAATGAACCTCAACGAGCTCTCTTACAATCAAAAACTGATCCTCCACAATTGCGCTTCTTAACGCAATCACATACCCCACCGGAGAAGGGAGTCCCTCTTGGATAATCCTTAAAGCTTCCAAATCTCCTATCTGAGCGGCACTCTCCAAACCTCTATCGAGATAGTCCCCTGAAATCTTTTTGTGAATAAGAAAGCGTATTTGCTCTGTATCCCCCATCATAACAGCTTGTAAAAGAGCTTTCCCTTTAGCCTCAAAAGAGGCCCCCTTTTTTAAAAAAAACTCCATCAATGACTGACGACTAAGCGCACCGGCTTTTAAAAAAGCGATCTCTATCTCTTTTGCAGTCATACGGTACAAAAAAAGGGTTGTAGCCAGTTTTTCCTCATTTTGCTCTATTGCTTCGAGTAATTCTTTCAAAACAACACCGGAATCGAGCTCATAAAGAGAAAGAATTTGGAGCGCTTGGTAGTTTTTGCATTGAGCTGCGAGTTGAAATACCTCCTCAAGATGGTCTATCGAAGTGTGGTTTTTTTCCAAGATCACTTGAATGAATGCCGATTTGCCCCGCTTTACCTCTGCCAGAAGCAGCCTTTTTAAAAAAATGGGATCAGATTTAATATAGGGAGCTAAAATTTTGAATCCATCCAAATGGTTGTCTTGAAACGCGGTATTCGCCCCTATCAAAACCGCTTTTTTCGGAACCTCGACAGAACATAAGATAAGCTCCAAGA
>CAYFOX010000005.1:4774-8888 GCA_964344875.1 uncultured bacterium | reverse complement strand
CCTCAATCGAGGGGGTGCTGTTTGCCCCTTTTTGTAAAAAAATTTCCTGAACCTTACCCCCGATTTTAGTCCCAAGGGGGGACTTTTCCTCTAGTGTCGAGGGGCTCATAGGTTGAGCCCTATCTAAAACAAATGAGCATGCAAAAGACATAAATTCAGCAGTTTAGAAGAAGGATGAAAAAAAAAGCGAATGATAAGTAACACCACCCCTTGGAGTTTTCCCTTTTTCTTAACTAATTAAATAGGAATCTCTTTTGTAAATAATCAAACTAAGTAGCTGTTTTTTGATTTTTAAAATTAATTTTTTCTGGATTTTTACTAACGCCCTACTATAAAATAGCACCGAAAAATAACTAAAACGGGTTTTATTTTGATTTCTTTAGTCCCTTTAGATAGCCCCCTATTTTCCTCAATAGATGCTTTCGCCCCCCCATCTAAAAAGTCTCGATTAGACTCCCACTGTCTCCCTTGCGCTGAGGCTAGTTTATTCTCCCCTTTACAAATCGAGCCTCAAAAAAAAAGGGTAATTTTCCCATCCGAAACAGATCTTTTGGAAAACACCCGCTTTTTTCTTCGTAACCAGTCCCCCGTCTCATTTACAACTTTGGACGAAATTGACCATCTCTCCAAAGAACTTCCTGGTGATTTGGATTGCGAGAAGTGCTTTGACAAAGACTGGGGGAGATTTCAGAGCTGTACATTCCAAAAAGAGCTACAAGAAAGAAAAAAAAAGAGTAAACTTTTAAAGATTTTTGAAGAGGGTTTTGACTGTAAAGAGGATTTTAACCAACGGTTTTCAAAACTCTTTCTCCCCCTTTATTTCCGCCTTGAGATAAAAAACCGTCTGCGCGACTTATCAGGATTGAATGAGCTCGATTATGACTTGGCCCAGGTCGTTGACTTGGGTTTTATCCCCTTTTTCATCTCAAAAAAAAATTCCTCTAACCATCCGTTTTCCATCGACGAAATAAAAATATGGATTGAAACTAAACTCAATGCCCCAATTTATAGCGAAGCGCAATCTCACCTTCTCGTTCTATTAACCGAATTTGAGGAAATCTACGCCGATTGTGCAACTCGGGTTCAAGATATTCTTGATCCACCCTTTGACGAAATATCGCCAGCCTATGAAACCTCTCTCAAATTTTGGGTAAGATTTCTCGGTTCCTATCCCGCTTCCCTGTCTCAAGTCTTTGAGCTTTTTGCAAAAGAGCATCCCATAAAAGAGGCGATTGACGCGGAGCTCAAAGAACTTACCGAAGCCAAAGCGATGGAGGTTCCCCTAGCTCAAGAGGCTTTTGCCCTATTTTTGGAAGCGGTTGAAGAGGATGTTTTTTCCTTTGTTGCCACCTTTTCCACTATAGAGCAACTATTTAAAATCCTCTACACACCCGTTATAGAACATCCTCTCATCACAAAATGGAAAAATCCTTTAGAGTTATGCTGCCCTTCTCTAGCCTCCATAGATTCTATTGAGGCCGGTTTGACCTGGAACTATTTAGACATGGTGTTTTCGTCAAGCCACCCTATTGCTAATTCTTTGAGCAAAAGAATCTTTTTTGAGTATGCCCTTCTAAAGATCGAAAACTTCCCCAAAAATCCCTCAAAAAAAGAGTTTATTCTCACCCTTCTGGAAGCGCTAAAATCGTTTCCCATGATGAATGCCAAGGGGTGGGCAGCCTACTCTCCCGAGGCCTTTTTTTGGGGCATTTTTTCCGATTCCGACGATTTGGACCTGATCAAAAGATTTTGGCATTCCTTTTTTCGAAAATTCCCTGATCTCAAAGAGGATCCCCACTTTTTTTCCCTCTTTCATGAGTCTGTTGCAATCCAAACGAAAGAGGCTACAAAAAAATTCAATCCGCTAAACGTACAGAAAATATGACAACACCCCTTCAACCGGCCCTAAGCACCCCCTCAACCATAGAGGAATTTCAAACCCCTTCCAAGGGATTGCTGGACACCATAAAAGCCTGCTCTATAAACTCCTTTGAGACAGGCGATTTTTTTGCTCCCCTTTTTAAGGATGTTTCGATGAAAGAGGTTTGCTGTTTTGTAAACCAAAAACCGGTAGTTCGATTGGATCTCGCCCTTTTTTTTAAAACCCGCGTGGGAGAAGAGGAGAGTGGGGAAAAAGGGGTTCTTGTCACCCTTGAACATCCGAACTCTATGCAACACAACCCCCTTAGCCCCAAATTCGCGTTTCATGAAAAAGCGGCTCTTATGGGGATAGCATTACCCGTAGAAATCCTTACTCTCCCCGAAAGGTCCTGTTTTCACCTCAAAATGGGGGAAACAACACCCTTAGCCCAAATCATCAAAACAAAACCGTTGTCGATGGAACAAAAGATCTGTATTGCAAAACAGTTAGGAAAAAAAATTCTCCGATTGCACACGGATTGCAAGCTCTTTCACCAGAGTATCCACCCCTGGAATATTGTCGTGAAAGAGGGGCAGAACGGGCTTTTTGAAGCCTATTTGACCAATTTTCTTGCCACCACTACAGATCCCTTGGAAAAAGCTCCCCTCCCAAGTAAAAATTCGATCCCTCCCGAATTCGAATATACCTCCTCAATGACCCCTAAAGAGCTTGAAGACAACCTTTTTGGGGCCGAAACAACCGATTTGTATAACCTCGGACAAACACTTTTTTTTCTTTTTAAAGGGTGCCACTTTGAAAAAAAATACAGAGAGTACCTTACAAAGCCCCACATGCAACAAAAATATGTTCAAGAGAGAGAAAATACAGGCTGTTTAGACGATTTTTCAGTTCTTAGAGACGACACAGTGAGAGATTTTTTACAATTCCATCTTCGAGAATTTCCCCAAGAGGTCTATCTAACAATACGGGGCCTTCTAAGGACGATTCCCAAAGAAAGAATTTCGTTAAAAAAAGCGGTGGAAATTCTACAGGGAATCGCTGTTTAGCCTCCCCCTATTTAGTTTGCTTTAAAACTCCTTTCTTGAAGTATTTCTGAATAAGAATGCCGGCAAACACCCTTATTTTTCTAGCGCACCAGAAGGGATTTGACTTCAAATCCCTTTTTTAGCAAAAATACTCTCCTAGATACATTTAGAAGCCTTTTTTGCCTCAACCCACTGTTTCATCGGTGCATGTCCGCAGGGTACGTTTCTCCAACGACATCTAATCCAGACATGGATAAGATTTTGTCACTCTGCGGGCATCTTTATCCCTTTTGATAATCCTTAAGGTTCTTTTAAATCAGCAATCGCATGTTTTTTTACTTTGAATAGTATAGGCTAATTTGGATCAGTTCTTTGTTTTTTTAAAACTATTTTTCTTCCCTTTTTGGTCTTGTACTGGTAGTCTCCCACTTAACTAGCTTGAAATGATGACCTTCTGACTGCCCTTAACAGGCTGAATAAAAAAATTTCGCCGAGAAACACTATAGGACACCAATTGTGAAAATCATCTCTAATACAGCTATTAGTTTAGATGGTCGTATCGGGACAAAAGATCTCTCCCATTTAAAACTAGGTAGCGACTTTGACTCCAAGGAAATGTCTAGAATACGCTCGCAAGCTGACGCGGTTCTTATGGGTGGCAACACCTTCAGAAATAGCCCATGCCCGCTATTCACACAAAGAAATACCGAACTGGAACCAATGTGGAACGTTATCCTTACACGTTCGGGCAACCTCCCAATTTCCCAAAGTTATCTTGATGAAAAACGGATCAAAACCCTTGTATTCAGTCCGTCTTTCAATAAAAATTTTTCTTGCGAAAGATTCGAGTCTATTGTTTACGATAAAGAAGATTTTCTACCCTTTGTTCTAGCAAACCTCGCGCAAAGGGGAATAAAAACTCTCTTGATTGAAGCTGGTGGAGACCTCATTTTTCGGTTTTTGAAAGCTGGCCTGATCGATGAGATGTACATTACCCTTTGCCCAAAATTCATAGGGGAACGGGGGGCGCCAACTCTTTTGGACGGGGAGGGTTTCAGACCCGAAAGGACTAAAAGTGCAAAGCTTGAGAGCGCGAAAATAGTAGATGATGAGATTTATCTCCATTATAAGATCTGCGAAAGAGGTAAAAAAGACTAATATATTAAAGCTTGAGAGAACCAAAATAATTGTGGATCAGATTTATTTG
>CAYFOX010000005.1:2511-4764 GCA_964344875.1 uncultured bacterium | reverse complement strand
ACTCAATAGATGTTACTAGGACACACTTTGGTGTACTGCAAGGCGAAGGCAAGAAAAAGTGAGGAAATTTACTTTTAGGAGATAAGAAATTGAAACATTCTGAACCAGACTTTTTTTTTGAAGAGATTCAAAAGGCATCCACGATGATATTGAAGGCAGTTGGCGAAGATCTAAAAAGAGAAGGGCTAATTGATACTCCCAAAAGGGTAGCCAAGAGCTTGCAATTTTTAACAAAGGGCTACAAGGAAAACCCGATAGATGTGATCAATGATGCGATCTTCCATCAAGAAAGTACTGAAATGATACTAGTCAAAGATGTAGAAATCTATTCTTTATGCGAACACCATATGCTCCCTTTCTTCGGAAAAGCACATATTGCCTACATCCCCAACAAAAAAATTATCGGATTGTCAAAAATTTCTCGTGTTGTTGAAGTTTTTACAAGACGTCTACAAATCCAAGAGCGGCTCACCGATCAGATTGCAAATTGTATAGATGAATGCCTCTCTCCTTTTGGAGTAGCGGTTGTAATCAAAGCGAGCCATATGTGTATGCAAATGAGAGGACAAGACAAACAAAACAAATTGATCACAACGACGATGCTTGGGAGCTTTCAGACCGATCCTACGCTCCGCTCGCAGTTTTTAACTTTATTGAACTCTGATTTTTAAAAGAGGTAAAAAAGTCCTTATGGAGCATCTTCAACACTTTATCTTCGATTTTGCGGGCACGTTGTTTGATGATGCTGAGCTAAGTTTTTTTGCTACTCAGGAAACTATCCTCCGTATGGGTGGCGAGAAAATATCCAGAGACGTTTTTTTTAACGAATTCACAATACCCGCCGAAACATTTTATTATAAGTTATAAGTAACCAAAATCTTTTATCGCTTCCGGAAACAATAAAAAAATCCCTTTTTCTGAGATAAACTCTCTTTATTTTCAAATCTACCCTGAATTTGCAGTTAAAGGTTCCCTACGGCCGGGTGTCATTGAGGCATTCGAGGAATTAAAGAGGCAGAAAAAAACTATCTCCATTTTTTCGACGATTGCGGAACCTGTTTTGAAGAAACTGGTCGATTTTTTGCATTTAGATAGATTCCATCCGATTTTAAAAGGCGGTGTGATCGAGAAAGAGGTGGAGCTGAAAGCGTTTTTAAAAACACACCCTTTTATAGCTGCTCAAACCCTTTATGTAGGGGATATGGATATAGACGTTTTGGCGGGAAACAGAAACGGTGTTGTGAGCGGTGCCATTTTGAGCCGATACCAGCCACTTAAAAAAGTTGCCCAGGCTAAGCCGAAAATAGTTTGGAACAGCCCCTTAGACCTAGTCGAATTTTTAAAAACTTTAGAAAAGAAACGAGAGGTAAAAAAAGCGAAACCCTATCCGGTGGTTACTGTAGGCGCCCTAGTTTTCAATCAAAAAAAAGAGTGTCTACTTATTCTAACCGATAAATGGAACTATACCTTTGCTATCCCGGGCGGAAAGATCGACAAAGATGAAACCTCAACCGATGCCCTTTTACGCGAACTTCAAGAGGAGACGGGACTAAGGCTCAAAGAGACTTCGTTATTCATGGTTCAAGATTGCATCCAATCCGACGAATTTTATGTGCCTGACAGCCACTTTATATTTTTGAATTATATAGCACATACGGATAATCCATACGTTGTGCTCAATGACGAGGCGCAAAGTTTTCTGTGGGTCGATCCAAAGGAGGCTTTGCATCTAAATCTCAATCACCCGACTCGGCTGCTCATTGAAAAGTTCGTAGCGAAACATTGTTAAGCATCTCACCATTCCTTTACCATTCTGACCTTAATTTTCATTAGAAAACTAAAGGAAACATCGACGCTCGATCGATATCAATAGATCGAGAATTCAGACAATGGTGGATATGTAGCGGTAGAAACTCCTATTTACAGATTTAGGAGGATGCAGCAGATCATTGAAATAGGCGATAACCGGAAGTCTCTTTTAAAATGAACGAGATTTAATCACTCTGCGGGCATCTTTATCCCTTAAGATTCCCCTACCCTAAAGGATAAAAATAGATTAGATAATAACTTTTATCTTTGATATCCTATCCGCCTGTTTAAATTTAAATAAACTCAGATGAATCAACTGACATTTTTCTAGCACGTTTTTGCATATAAGAACAGGCAAAGACAAAATTTTGAAATAGGTACCTTAAAATGACAACGCCATCGCAAGCACTAAAACCTCTCGACTTTCAGCAATTTGATTTATTT
>CAYFOX010000005.1:0-2501 GCA_964344875.1 uncultured bacterium | reverse complement strand
AAACGATGTTGCTCAAAAGAAGGCTAAAGGGAATACAAATCACAGCGAGTCGCTCCAAAACGAGGAGACGAACGCCAAGATTAAGCGTCTCAATCCAACCGAACTGGTAATGTGCGGGGGGAAAAAACAGAAAAAGGCCCATCCCTTGGACTTTCTATTTGGAGAAGAACTTTTAAGCAAATTTGCCACTTTTGAAGAGCTTGAGGCTTTCCTAAATAAGGAGGGTCTGCCGCTGAATTTACAAGAGGATAGTCTGGATGCGCAGTACATCCAAATCTTTGAAGAGGCGTCCTCCCCTTATTTAGACAAGTTTAGTTTGGAAAATCGGATAGATCTCTTTAAACTGCTTAGCGATTCCAAAAAAAAACTCTCCCCCTTAAAGACCGAGGATATTCGGTACTTGTGCCAGCTTTTAAGCCCCTTTGGGAGCTGGAGAAAGTACAGATCCTTTCAAAAAATCTTCACCCTTTTTTTGGATTATGACCCCAAAGAATGGCGTCAGATGACCGGTTATTTAACCCCTTTGCTCGAATCAAGCTCTGACTGCAACTGGCTTTTCCAGTTTTTCCAGTATCTTGAAGAGATCCATCCTCATCAATGGGCAGACTTTGTCCCCTACTATGTTCAATATAGCAAAGAGTGTGCGCAAGATCCCGGATGGATCCCCTTTTTCAACACGTTTCACAGCTGTGAACGAGAAAAGTTATTGAAGGGCACTACAGTTGAAATGCGTAAAATCTTTTTTAAAGAGGAGCTCATCCCATTTGAAGAAATGGGGCTGGAAATTCTCTCAAGCCTATCTGATTCGACGCTCAAAAGCTATTATGCAATGATGCAAACTATCGATTCGAGATACCTCCCATTCATCCTCTATTTTCCAAAGATTCTTAAGCTATACAAGAAAGATTTCACCCAAGAATCCTTTGATCGATTTACCTATTACCTCCAATCGGGAATCATTTGTTTTGAAAATTTGATTTTTACCCTAATTGAAGGGGCCGACCTGGAGATTTTCCACTTAGAGGATCTCCAATCTTCTTTATGCATCCAAAATCTTAACGAAGCTTGGCCTGAGTACTACGGATTAGTCGAATTTTATCATAAAACTTTTTGTTTAGAAACCGACCCGGTAGTCAAAAGAATACTTGCAGAGGATCTCTTGAGGCTTTTAGACACTTTGGATACGGAAGATTTACTGCATACGGCTGAAGAAAAAATGGCGCAAACCGCACTTTCAAAAGAATTGAACGATTATCTTCGTCAGGTGCGTTTTGTAAGAAAAAATATCCCAGAAACCCACCCCGCTTTTATTATTTTGCAGAGTACTAAAGGGTTTATCGATCCAAGCGGTAACACTTTTTTTTTCAAAGGGGGGCTTTCAGCACTTGAGTACCCTAACTACCTCAATCTTCTCGCCCACTCCCAATTACAGTTCGCGCAAAATTTCGAGGTGATCTTTTTACCTTCTGAACCTGAGAATTGTGAGGGTAAATTGGAATTCAAAATTCCCTCTACTGTAGATCAGGGTGGTCCATCCAGATCTTTATTTTCTTTAATCGCCTTAGAGATCGTAAAAAACTCTGAGGGGTGCGGTATCGAACTTGATAGTGAGGGCTACCCTCTTTTGAGAGAGGATGCCTCCGAAGAAAAAAAAGACCTTTATAGAGACTTTGGAAGATTTTTATCGATGGCAAAAAAAATGGAAATCCCACTTGGAAAAATTTTCCATTTTAAGACCTATTTTCTCATGCGTATCCAAAAGATGTCAACGGAGCACGAATCTTTGGCCTTTTATCAACAAGTAGACAGAATTTTAGAGGGGAAAAGAGTTTTAAACAAAAAAAGACCTAAAAAAGCCGATCTAGAAAAGCTCAGCGAGCTCTACTCTCTCGATCCCAACGAAGAGGTCCCCACCTTTTTACATCAAGAGCTAAAAAACATTTACCTTAACCGCCTAAGGGCTGTCAAAACTCTTATGGAGGGAATGGATTTAGAAACTCATTACAGTATCCGGATAGAGTCCCCTTATGTTATAGCCCTCCAAATAGAAGGAAAACCGCTGAATTCCGAAAATTTCTCAAGTTTTATAGATCTTGATATTGAGGGTTTTGATGATCCTTTTTCTCTAGATGATCTTGAAAGTAAAAAAATCAAAGAGCACGTCAAAGAGTGGTTTTTAAACGCTTCCGGTGAAAAATGTGCCAATTTTGTACATGCCTTAACAGGCTCCCCTGCAGTGAACCCTAAGGAAAAACTTAAAATTTCACTTCGCCCTAAAGCGAAAAATGAGATCCACCCCGAAACCTCCTGCTTTTTACATACCTGCTCCAATAGCGTGGATATTTTTGCTGATAGCAAAGAAGAGATCACCTCCATTTTAGAGGGAATCTGTCTCGAAAAGGGTTTCAATGCCGTTTAGCAGCTCCTCTTCCACATATTTTTATGCAATTTTTTATAGATAAAATTATAAAACAACTCTTATAATAACCCTATGTTTACCC
>CAYFOX010000004.1:1636-28286 GCA_964344875.1 uncultured bacterium | reverse complement strand
TGTTCAAAACTTGACATTAAGTGCTATTCATATAACAATATCATGAATATGAGCAAACCATCCGACAACCAACACACGGATCCTCAATATCAGCAAAAAATCGAGGAGCTGGTCGCTGTTGCTAAGGAACAGGGATTCATCACCTACGAAGAGATCAATGATATCCTTCCGATGACGTTTGATACGGCGGAAGAGATCGATCAAGTATTGATTTTCTTGAGTGGGATGGATATCCAGATCTACAATCAAGCAGAGATTGAGAAGCAAAAAGAGCGTAAAAAAGAGGCTAAGGAATTAGAACTCTTGCCAAAACGCTCTGATGCAGCTGCAGATGATCCCGTTCGGATGTATCTCAAAGAGATGGGTTCTGTCCCCCTTCTTACTCGCGAAGAAGAGGTCGAAATTTCCAAAAGGATCGAAAAAGCGCAAATGCAGATCGAAAGGATCATCATGCGCTTCCGTTACTCTGAAAGAGAGACCTGCTCAATCATCCGTTACCTCATCTCCGGCAAAGAACGCTTTGATAAAATTGTTGCCGAAAAAGAGGTGGAAGACCGCGCCAAATTCATGCAACTATTGCCTAAACTAGAGGAGCTTCTTTCTAAAGAGGATGCTTTTTTAGAGCCGCAGCTTTTGAAAATGAAAGAGGTGGAGAATAATAAGGCTGAAAGGATCAAAGTCCTTGAGGCGATAGAAAAAAGCCGCATAAGAACACAAGCCTACTTGCGACGCATGCACCTGAAATATTCGGTAATTGAAGATTTCGGCGAAGTAATCCTCTCAAGCTATGACAGGCTTTTGTACTTGGAAAAAGAGATCAAAGATCTAATCCCCAGAGCAGAAAAAAACCGCTTTGCAGCGCAAAAACTTTTTTCGGCCAGGCGTCGTCTCTTTTTAAGAGAGCTTGCTGCCGGAAGGACATTGGACGAATATAAAAAAGATGTCCGTATGTTGCAGCGCTGGATGGATAAGAGCCAGGAAGCCAAAAGGGAGATGGTGGAGTCCAACCTGCGCCTTGTGATCTCGATTGCGAAAAAATACACAAACCGTGGCCTTTCTTTCTTGGATTTGATCCAAGAGGGGAACATGGGCTTAATGAAGGCAGTAGAAAAATTTGAATACCGCCGCGGGTATAAATTTTCTACCTATGCCACCTGGTGGATCCGCCAAGCTGTTACCCGTGCGATTGCCGATCAGGCCCGCACCATCCGTATCCCTGTGCACATGATCGAGACGATCAACCGTGTGTTAAGAGGGGCAAAAAAGCTGATGATGGAGACTGGCAAGGAGCCAACTCCTGAGGAGCTTGCAAAAGAGCTTGGGTTAACTCCTGATAGAGTGCGTGAGATTTATCGAATCGCTCAACATCCGATCTCCTTGCAAGCAGAAGTCGGTGATAGTGGAGAGAGTCAGTTTGGAGACTTTCTTGAGGATACCGCAACCGAGTCCCCTGCGGATGCAACAGGATATTCGATCCTAAAAGATAAAATGAACGAAGTTCTCTCGACTTTAACTGACAGAGAGCGTACAGTATTAATCGAACGTTTCGGTTTACTTGACGGAAAACCGAAAACTCTTGAAGAGGTAGGTGTGCAATTTAAGGTAACTCGTGAAAGGGTGCGCCAAATTGAGGCCAAAGCTTTGAGAAAAATGCGTCATCCCACCCGATCCAAGCAGCTACAAGCTTTCCTTGAGGCTGTTGAGGGGAAGGAATAAGTCTGACGGGGTATTAGCTCAGTTGGTAGAGCACAACGCTGGCAGCGTTGGGGTCAGCGGTTCGAGTCCGCTATACTCCATTTCATCTCTTCTTTACTTCCAAGAATACATGCCAATAAACAACTTTTCTAGTTGTCTCTATTCGTGAACTTTTAGATAATAGTTTAAAAAACTTTTTTTGATTCAGGGGCTCTATGACGCATCTTTTTTTTGAACATGTGGGATCACAACCTGTCGATCCGGTGCTTGAGATAGGCAGAATGTGGGCCAAAGATCCTAACTCTGAAAAAATAAATTTGGGAATCGGTATCTATCTTGATGAAAAGGGGAAGTGTCCCGTTTTAAAAGCGGTAAAAGAGGCTGAAGAATTTTTAATCGAGAATGAGGTCTCCAAAACTTACCTTCCTATCGAGGGGGATCACGACTTTCTTGAGGAGACAAAAAAACTCCTTTTCTTAGAAAATGCTCCTCTGGTTACAGCAGCACAGACTTTAGGGGGGACTGGTGCTCTAAGGGTGCTTGCCGATTATCTTAGATTGGAGTGGAATCATCCCATCTATGTCTCGGACCCCACATGGGCTAACCACCACGGGGTGTTTAAAGCAGCAGGTCTTGAGGTGAGAACCTATCCCTACTATGATCGGACTACACACACGGCCAAAAAGGGCGAGTTTTTTGATTTTTTACACCGTTTGGAGAAAGGATCCATTCTTTTGCTTCATGGCTGTTGCCATAATCCCACGGGGATCGATTTTACCCACAGTGAATGGGATTTAATTTTAGATTGTTGTCTCAAAAAGGGGCTTTTACCTCTCTTTGATATCGCTTATCTAGGGCTTGGGGATGGAATCGATAAAGACCGGTATGCAGTCAACACCTTTTTTAAAAGCGGGATCGAGATGTGCGTTGCCTTCTCCTATTCAAAAACTATGGATCTATATAGGGAAAGGGTTGGGGCGCTGATGATTGTCAATCGGAGTCATACTCATGAGGGGATGCAAAGCACTATAAAACAGATCATACGTCGCAATTATTCTAGTCCACCGGCGCATGGTGCACTGGTTGTCAAAACAGTATTAACAGATTTAAAAAGAAAAAAACTTTGGCTTGATGAGCTCGAGGAGCACCGGCTAAGAAGCTGTGCCATGAGAGAGCTAATACTGAAAGAATTTGGGGGCTGGATTCAGCATAAAAAAGAGTTCCAAGAGGCGAAAGGGTTTTTCTCTTATTTGGGAATCTCTAAAGAGGCGGTATTAGAGTTGAGGAAAGAGAGCATATATTTGCTCGACGACTCGAGATTGAACGTTTTAGGGGTGAATCGGGCAAACATCGGGCGGCTGAAACAGGTTTTCTCGAGGCTCAGTCATGGATAAAAAACTAGGTTCTACTCTTTTATTTTTATTCTTGATCCTGTTTTTGATTTTACAAATCCCCTTTGTAAGGGAAATCCGTTTAAGGTCGAGTGTGCAAAAGTTTTTTAGCTCTTCACATGCGGGGGGGGATAGTACTCTTGAGCTGCTGAGTTTGGAAAATCTCCTTTTGAAGGATGAGTTGGATGCGATACGCAACCAGCTTAATTACGACCAAAAAGATTGGGATGCGATTCAGGCGAAAGTGATCTTTAGGGAAAATATCTCTTTTGGTTCTTTTATCTGGGTAGACAGGGGAGAGGCGGATAACAAACGATTGGGGGCTACTGTGATCGCAAAAAAAAGCCCTGTTGTTTTGGGTAAAGGGGTGGTAGGGGTTGTCGAGGAGGTGCTTGAAAAAAAGAGCCTGGTGAGGCTAATTACAGACCCGAAATTACAAATAGCTGTACGCGTGGACCGAGGAAAGAAGGGGATCTATCTTGAGGAGAGGCTCATGGAGCTTAAGAATCTTCTAGAAAAAGAAGAGGAGATTTTTAAAAACCAGGAGCACAGAGAGCTCACTAAGGATTGGATTCAAGTTTTATTGGAAAAGGTAAGACCGCTACGGGGCGCGCTTTTAGCCAAAGGGGTGATTCAGGGGGTAGCAAATCCGGGTTGGAGGGTGGCTTATGATACGTTAAGTGGCTACGGGTTCAATTATGATTTTGCAGATAGCGAGGGTGGCCCTTTTGATTTGAGAACAGAGCACCTGATTCGGGTGGGAGATCTCCTAGTCACCACGGGATTAGATGGGGTATTTCCCAGAGGGCTACATGTGGGCGTGGTCACAAAAATCGATCCTCTTAAAGAGGGTGGATATGCGTACGGACTCTCTGCAAGTCCTTCGGTTCATGAATTACAGTATCTGGATAACGTGCAAATTTTACCCCCTCAATGGGGATAGGCGCCGAATATTTTAGTGTACTCGTGTTGAAAGTTTGGTGATTCACGACTTTGATCACAGGCATGCAGCCAATTCTCCAGAGTGTCAAATGAGAATTTTTTTAAGGGAACGTCATCCAACACAAAAAGGGGCTTACGAAAATAGAGGGTGTCGTAACCGATGCTTGACCTATCGGTGAGAATCCCGCTATGCAGCTCCAAAAAAGGGTAAATATAGGGGCAAGTATGGGAGAGAAGGTGGATAGAATATTTGGCCTGTAATCGGATGTGCAGGAGTTCCCTTTCGGCTAAAATGGGGTGTAGTCTAAAGACAAACCGCTCTTTCAAGGGGTGCTGGCAAAGCTGTACTAATTTTTCTTCGATGTCGGGTGAATCCCAGGTTAAAGCTACGAGAAGGGGTTTAGCTGTTTCAGGAACCGGTAAAAAAGGTTTTGCTTTTTCAAAAATTTCTTTTTTGAACTCATGATAGAAACGGAGTCGATAGTTGGGAAAATCTTTATAAGACAACACCGAATCATAAAGAGAGAAATCTTGAAATTTATCGGAAAAACCATGGTGAAAACGGACCATTTTGGGTTTTTTGCCATGTAGCGCATGATGCAACTCTCTCAAAGGTGTTTCGCTTGTCGAGGTGCTGATAAAAGTGTCGAGTTCATGAATTTTTGGGAACTTTTCTAAACGATAGTAGGGAACCCAAGGGTAAAAATCGAGGAGAGCCTCTTCTGTCTCATTGTTTCGTACTAAAAGGGGAATCTTTTCATAAAAAGAGATTGGGGCTAAATGATCCAGATGATGAGGGAAGGAGGCTAGAATCCCTTTACATAAACTCGTTATAGTTGGTGTCGTCACCTTCGTTGATGTCCTTTAAAAGAGCAATGACTCTAATTTTGATCTCATCTAAAGAATTATAATGATCAAATGCATACGGGAGAATCTCTTTTTTCTTCATTTGCAGTTTTTCTACTTTTTTCAAACTCTCGTCCAAATTCTCTGTAAATCGGATTCCGAGAGTATCAAGTTCTGGATGATCTTTGAAAAAAAAGGTGGGAGTGTTAAAGAAAAGGGCATCGTAAACCGCATTAGAGTCCTCTACGACAAAAAGTGACCCTTTTTCTAAATAGGGATAGACATAAGGGGTGTCTAATTTTTCCTCTCTATGGATTGCTCTATCAAAAAGATCATTAAAATTTTTTGCATGGTACTTAACAAATAGTTTCCAGCCCTTCTTAAGGTGATCCCTTAAAAAAGTGATGTGTGTGGGATCCTCCAGGTTCGTAGGAAAAAAAAGAGCTTTCTCTTCTTTAGCAAAAGAAAAGTGGCGTTCGATTTTTTCTTCCATAAATGACTGGTGTTTCTTGAAGTAGAGATAGCGATAATTTCCGATGCTGACAAGAGTCTTAAAATTATACATAGTGGTGAGTGAATAGAGCAAATCCACCATTTTTTTTCCCAGCACAAGGATGTGTTTTTCTCCCAGAATTCCCTTGGAAAGATCCTCTTGGGCATATCCATGAGGAACAAAAACGGTATGTAAAGCCCTTTTTTCCATTAACTCTTCAAGGCCAAACAGGCGTCTAACTTTAGTGGTGAGTAGGCAGGATATCAGGGTATTTCCCTGTTTCAGGAGGGCTTTGCCTAGTTGAGGAGGAGTAGAGATTTGCACATTGACAGCAGGATAAAAAGTCCTTATGCTTTCCAAGATTTTTTCATCCGTAACAAATAAGGGAAGACCTAAGATCTCCATCAAAGGAGCCATATGGTCGATATCCTCAAAACGGCTGCCGTAGATTAAACCCATTGATGCCATAGTCTTTTTACCTAGCATGTCTTTTAAAACCGATCAAGAATCTTTACGAAAATGGTTCCTAGAAACCAAGAGAGAGTTTCCGTGGAGAATAGAGAACACCCCTTACAGAGTTTGGATTTCGGAGGTGATGCTCCAACAAACCAGAGCAGATGTTGTTATTGATTATTTCAATCGATGGATGAAACTTTTTCCAACTTTAGAGGATTTGAAAAAAGCCCCTCTAGAGAAGGTGCTTAAGGCTTGGGAAGGTTTGGGATACTACTCAAGAGCGAGAAATATCCACAAAGCTGCGGAGACTCTTTCTGAAAGATTTCCAGAGGACTTTCATTCGTTGACTGCCATCAAGGGGATTGGCCCCTATACAGCAGATGCCCTATTAAGTTTTGCCTTCCAAAAAAAGGTGATAGCAGTAGATGCGAATGTTGATAGGGTTTTATCCAGGTATTATGCCTCGACGGATATCAAAGATTGTAAAAGAAGGGGAGAAGAGGAGTTAAGCTCGTATCGCCCATTTGAAATAGCAGAGGCGCTTATCGAACTTGGGGCCACCATTTGCAAAAAAAAGGCCGATTGTGCTGTATGCCCTTTAGCGCAAGGGTGCCTTGCAAATAGGGAGGGAGTTGTTGACAATTTCCCACGCCCGAAAAAAAGAAAAGAGGCTCAAAAGGTGTATAAAGTGGTGCATCTATACGAGTGCCAAAATCTTTTTGGTATACGTAAAAGGGGAGAAAAGGGGCTTTTTAGAGATCTTTATCTTTTTGAAGAGTCAGAGATTAGTGAAAAAGAATTTCTTGCCATTTGTAAAAAAGGGCCTTTTAAAATGGTGACCTCAACCGCTACCTTTTATCGATTTTATCTGATTGCGAATAGAAAAAAACTCGATGCCTTTAAAGAAGATTTAGAGTTTTTTACCCTTGAGGAGTGTTTAAAGAGGCCGTTTTCGTCTGGTCACAGACAAATTTTACATCAGTTGGCCTCTTTTATGAAGACTTGAAAGAGCGAAAGCTTAATCAAAGCTCACTCTTATGTTTTATTTAGATCTTCAGCATTCTTGCCACAACAAGACCACCTATTGTCCAGCTTAAAAATGTCGTAAACAGGACGAAAGCACTTATAGAAAAGGGGACTGAGCACCACAAGAGCATCGATCCAAAACCACCAATCGTGATAATCAAGCTAATCATCAAGATTGTTTCAATCCTGCCGGGAATGTTATTGGCCCTCAATACGAGCATGATTCCTCCGATAAGTCCTGCCACTACGATTTTTTCCAAGATCGAGATTAAACGAATCACCCATTCCTTATGATGGACCGTTTTGTCCACAAAAGCCACCACTCGTACCGGAGTAGCCTCGCTCCCATCTGGTCTAATTGAATAGATTCCGCTCTCTCTTGTGTTTTCGTTGAGACATTTTCTTACAGCGCAATCACTTTTGAAATAGCTAGACTCTCTAAATGGTGTGGCTTGCCACATAAAATGGTTTGCAAAAAAAACAACAATACCAGCCACAATAGCGGCTTTTATCAAAGAAAAGTTCATAAAAGTCCTAAATAAGGGATTTTTTCCATCTTGAAAAATTAAAAATTTCTTTTCAACCCTCTTATTTTGTGAGTAAATCCCCGTTTGTTGTTTTTTCTTGAAAAGGGGGAATCTGTTTCAGTAGAATGCAGGGACTGTTTTAGTAAGGAAATCACCTACCATGATCGAGGTTTTACGCACGGATGCTACCGGGGTTAAAAAAAACTGGCTTGAGCGATACTGGGTTTATGCCTCAGTTGCGGTTGCAGTAGCAGTCTTTTTAAGTGTTTTTGCTACCCTAAGTTCCAAAAACGGGGCAGAGGGGGTAGAGGTTTTTTCGACGCTGATGGATATGCAAGAACAAGAGATGGTCTCAAGCAAAGAAAAGAAGCAGGCGAGCCGTTTTTTACTCAAACATCGAGACCTGATGCGGGAAATGGGGAGGTTTTTTCTTGACGATGCAGTGATCGTAGAGCAACTAACCAAAAAAGCTTCGTCGCAATTTTCTCAGGCAACTAGGCTGATCTCTTTGAAAAGATTTAAAGAGGCGCTGGATTTATCCCTCAAGCAGCATGAAGATTTGCAAACACCCACTTTGAAATGTTTGAATCTTTTAAGAATTCTTGCTTTGGAATCGACACTTAAAAATGTTAGCCATCAAAAGACCTGGGCAGCCCTAGAGGAGCTGAAAGTTGCCCATCCAAAGGAGGTTGGTGAGGTTCTCGACTTTTACAAGATAGGGGACATCTCAGTAGACACACTCTATTCTTGAAAAGATAACTCAACGCACCCCCCCACTATTGGTCTTAAAAAACCAATAGGTGGAGGATGAACAGGGAAGAATGCGATAGATTATTGCCCTTTTCTCGCCATGATGAGTGTTTCACCAGCGACTAGACCAAAGATCAAGAAAGCTAAAGGCGATGCGAATAGCGAAACCACTGCAGCTACACCAGCTATAATGAGCTGACCGTAGTTGTTGCTGGAGCCGACGCTAAATTTCATCGCAGACTGCACCCCTTGTCTAATTGGTTTGGGTAGCAAACAGCCAAGCACACCGCCAATACCTAAGAGAATGATACACCACGTTTCCATACCAAAAAGGTAACGCGCGCCTATAGCTGAGAAGATAAAAATAAGACAGAGACTGATTTCAGCTCCGTAATTTTTCAAAAAAGATTGCATTTCCTCAACAGAAACACCCTCTCTCTTAGATTTATTTGAATCATTATTTGCCATGAAATGGATTTCCTTGTTTATTTCTTCACAATAAACATTTATGAATATTTTTCAATAAATGGATGTTAAACCCTAGTTTCTTTATACTTAACACATGTGGTCCTATTTTTCCCGATGGATTCCGTTTTATCAAAGATGGGTGAGCACAATCGCCACAGCAGCCATTTTGGCACCACTAATCCCTTTTGGCTATGGACTTTATCTAACAAAGCTTCCTGATTCCCCCTCTGCGCATCCCCATGAGGGGCATAAATCGGAACGGCAATTTGTTTTTCCCGATTGGGACCCCAACTGGTGCAAAACCTCTTATTCAGAGCTTAATGAGCTATGTCCCCCCTTTTCCGAGAAATTGGAACTTTTAGGGGTCAATACACGTCCTGATAGAGACTCGGATGAGGCTCTTTTAAGAATTAGGGGGAAAAACGAGGAAAAAACAGTTTTTTTAAAAACCCCCTTTTATCTTGGATACGACAGTCAGGGGCAACTCTGCTTTGCCGACGAAAACACAGGGGTATACCAGGCCTTGTATGATGGGATCGAGCTAAGCATCTCGTGGATCGGCCAAAAAAAACAGATTTTTGCTCATGCTTTGGAGGAAAAAAAAGGGGGGGGAGAAACAGGAAAATTACGTATTTTCAAAGAGCATCTCAGACGCCTGAAATTTTTGGGGAAAGACGCCTTGGCAGAGTACCTAAAAAGGGAGAGGAAAGAGACTTTGCGCCTTTTTGATCCCATCCAACAAAGGCTGTATGTTCTTTTGGAAAATGATCTTTTATATTTTAAAGAAGGGCGTCTTTTTTTTGCTGTAGATAAAGGGCAAAGGGGCGATTGCTTTTTGTCTAAATTACACTGCGTAGAGGATACCTTTATTGAGCTTGTCATGTGGGATCAAAAAGGGTTCCAAAAAGAGCCCTTAAGAATACCCCTTGAAAGGCCAGAGAGGCTTGCCCCTAAAGTGCAGACTTTATTAGAGGGGGCGAAGCCTTTTGGATATGAGGCGATTTGGGTGAAAAAAGCAAGCAGGATGGCGATGTATGTGGGAGACTGGTTGATTGAGGAAAACGGTGACTGGATAAGAGCCCAAAAAGCAAAGCTTGAGGAGGCGATTGACGGTAGGTTTAATGCCGGGCTCTTACATTTTTCCTCGATGAAAAAAGAGGGGGGCAAATGGGTTGCCCAATTTGAGGTTTTTGATGGTCTTCATATACAAAAAGAGACTGTAAGAGTTACATTAGATACCAAATTATCCGCAACGGCACCAACCCCTTCCAAGGCTCTTGCTAAAATCGAAAAAAAAGGGGAGTCTAAAGAGGGCATGCGCCATTTTCCCCCCGCGGTTGACCCGATGCTGGATGATTTCGACGACGAACTAGAGGATTTCTGATGAGATGTTTAGCCCTCTGTGCTTTAGGGGTATATTTAACAATTAGCTCTCTGTGTGCAAAAGAGAGGCCATCTTTAGCGGAAGAAAAAAAACAGATCCTTCCCCAAGTGCAAAGTGATCTGACTGTTTTAAGAAAGGAGATCGATGAACTCTATTTACAGGCCAGTTCTTTGGTTTCCGCACACGCGCAGCTGGACGAGTATCAAGATCTATTAGGGCGTATCAACGAAAAGAAACAAGCTCTTGAGGAGAAACAAAAAGATTGGAAGAGTCGATTTTCGTACCTTTTTGCACCCAAAAAAGAGGAATTTGCTCTCTTTGACCAGGAGGAGACCACAATCGGTCAACTCATTAGCGAATACGGATCTAAAGATTTCCTCTACATCCTACCTCAGGAGGTCTCCACAATAAAAATTTCGATGCAATCGGCGATTGCTATACCAAGAGATTCCTGGCAGGAGATGATCGATCTTATTTTGCAATACAACGGAGTTGGGGTGATTGAAATTAACCCCTTTGCCCGACAGCTTTTTCTTTTAAAACAAGATCTCATCACCTGCAATCGCATCACCTACAAAAAAGAGCATCTGGCCCTTGTTCCCCCCTCAAGCCGGGTGATGCATCTTTTTGAAGCACCTGTAGAAAATATCAAAAACACCTTCTTTTTTTTCGATCGTTTTCGGGATACAAAACGGACATTTGTGTACCAGATTGGGGCTAAAATTGCTCTTGTCGGGACAAAAGAGGATATAGTGCGCCTTGTAGAGATGTATGACGGAGCCTTTGATGATGAGGCGGAACGTATCACTAGAGTCATGTCGTTGCAAAAGCTCTCTCCTGATGAAATGAAAAATATCCTCAAGGCCTTTTTTGGCGGCCTTGCCGAGAATATGAGTATGATGGGGAAAAATCCGACCGAGTTGTCTGTTCTGCCTCTTGTACAAGAGTCGGGGATTGTCCTTGTTGGGCCAAAAAAACTTGTCGAAAGGGCCATGGAGATCGTGAAACAAACCGAAGATCAGTTAATCGACCCCTCCGAAATGACCGTTTTCTGGTACGTTTGCCGACATAGCGATCCGAATGATATCTCGGAGATTTTAGAGCAGGTATACGCCTCTTTAATGAAGTTTGGTTTGGAGTCTGCTGATAAAAAAGAGACAAAGGAGCAACAAGCCTCAAGAGAGGTTCTCCTTAATGAACCATCCCCGGGTGCTTACAACACGATTGATCCTGCTGTTAGAGGGCTTGTAAATCCTCCAAAAGTCCAGACCCCTGATCCCCAAGGACCGGTGAAAACTGTAAAGTTGAAGAACTTCATCCCTTACGGAAAAGCCGGGGGGATCATGATGGTTGTGCGCAAAGATACTTTGGATCGAATCAAAGATCTTTTGAAAATGCTCGATGTACCCAAAAAAATGGTCCATTTTGAGGTGATCTTGTGCGAAAAGCGGACAAATATGCAGACAAATTCGGGGCTCAACCTTTTGAGGATCGGCACAAATGCCCTAAGCCAGGTTGCAGGGGGTCTTGATTTCTTGAATCAGCCTGCACAACCTAACAGGGGGATACTCGAATTTTTCTTTAGCCGCCCACGATCCAAAGCCTTTCCTGCATTTGATCTAACGTACAATTTTTTGATGAATCAAGAGGATATTCGGATTCACTCTTCTCCCACGGTAACCACTATAAACCAAACACCGGCAACAATCGCTATCGTTGAAGAGATTTCGATCAACAACGGAGCTGCCGCGGTAAATAATACAGGCGGATCGATCTCATACCAAGACTCTTACTCCCGGGCACAGTATGGTGTGACTCTTGTCATGACTCCTACTGTTCATGAACCGGAGCCTGATGACGACCAAAGACGCAACTACATCACTATTGATGCGGATGTCACGTTTGATACCATAAAAAATGATATTGCTTTTAAACCCGATGTCAACCGCCGTCATGTGATCAACCAGGTGCGGGTTTTGGATGGAGAGACGATTATCATGGGTGGCCTGAAGCGTAAAGATTCCTCGGATAAAACGGAAAAGCTCCCTTTTTTGGGAGAGATTCCCGGTTTAGCTAAAGTTTTTGGTGCCTCCCAAATGACCGATCAACTAACCGATATGTATATTTTCATCACCCCTCGAGTCATAAAAAGTACCCATGCGGATTTAGAGGCGATCAGACAAGAGGAGCTTTGCCGCAGGCCCGGAGATTTGCCTCCGTTTCTTGAGTGTCGCAAAGAGGCAAAAATGAAACAAAAAAGGAAGCTTTTTGCCCAAAGCATGAAGCTTTTGACCGGTAATACCCATGACTACAAAGACCCCTCTTGCCGCTACTGAGCTTGAGCCAGAAAAAAAGGCACATTGGCTGCAATCTAGATTCCTGATTGAGGGGAGACAGATAGTTCCCTATGCTTTTGCAAAAAAACACAGGTGCATCCCCTTTTTTGAAAATGGGGAAAAAATCGAGGTAGCGGTTCACGATCCCTTCTGCTTTGAGGCGCTAGAGGATCTTCGATTCAAAACAAAAAAACGGATTGATCCTGTTCAAAAATCTCTGGAAGAGATCGAGCAGGCGATTGAACTGTGCTATCATAAAAATAGTCCAAAGATGTTGGATAGCTCTCAAGCAGAGCAAGAGGTATCGGTCGAAAATTACGATCTTTTGGAAGAGCGCCTAGAAAACGGGGTGATCCATTTGTGTGATCGTATCCTACTAGAGGCCATCAGCCAAAAAGCGTCCGATATCCATTTCGAGCCACAGGAAAATTTTCTTCTTGTGCGCTATCGTATCGACGGTGTTTTACACGAAAAAAAAACAGTTTTTCGTTCCCAGCAAAATGAGCTGATCACACGCTTAAAAGTTTTGGCTAAACTGGACATAGCAGAGTCCAGATTACCTCAAGACGGAAGAATGAAGCTCGCTTTAGGGGAGAGGCAGATCGATTTTCGCGTGTCGACTGTTCCGGTAGTTTTTGGAGAGAGGGTTGTTTTAAGGATATTAGATAAGAAAAATATCCATTTAGGGTTAGATGCAATTGGATTGGAAAATGAGCTGTTAGAAAAGCTCAGAACCCTTTTAACCAAAACCCAGGGAATACTTCTTGTCACCGGTCCTACAGGGAGTGGGAAAACAACAACTTTATATAGCGCTTTGAAAGAGTTGGATTCTTCCCAAATCAACATCATGACGATTGAAGATCCTGTGGAATACAAGTTGCCCCACATGGCGCAGATCGGGGTAAACTCTAAAATCAATCTCTCCTTTAGCACCGGTCTTAGACATATTTTAAGACAGGATCCTGATGTGATTATGGTGGGAGAGATTCGGGATAAAGAGACTGCAGAGATTGCGATTCAGGCCTCTTTGACAGGGCATTTGGTTTTGTCCACTTTGCACACAAATGATGCATTAAGTGCCCCAACACGACTTATTGATATGGGTATAGAACCCTTCTTGATCTCTTCTTCTCTTATTGGGGTACTAGCCCAGCGTCTAGTGCGCGTGATTTGCCCCTTGTGTAAAGAGCGCTATGTACCTAGTGATGAAGAGTGTAAAGATCTTGGTCTTGAGGGGAGTAAGCCGCTTCTCTTCCGCGCCTCTGGATGCCCCGACTGTTTTGAGCTTGGTTACAAGGGGCGGATGGGGATTTATGAGCTACTTGTTATGACACCATCGATGCGTTCTTTGTACCATGAGGAGCAGGACCCTGTGAAAAGGGCCATGTTTGCAAAAAAACAGGGATTCATTTCTTTACGCGAACAGGGGATCCAATTAGTTTTAAATGGGATCACAACAGTCGAGGAGATCGTGCGGGTAACAGGTAAAGGGGCAGTGTAGTATGCCTATATTTATCTATAAAGGAATGAACGCTGCCGGCGCTCTATTAAAAAAAGAGATTTGGGCAGACTCCCTTGAGGGAGCAAAAGAGCTCTTGATCAAAGAGGAGATTTGGTTCACAGAAATTTTTCCCCAAAAAGGTCCTAAAAAAGAGGTGCTTAGTCTTCAGGATAAAATCCTTTTTTTTCAGGACTTGTACCAACTTCTACAAGCAGGGATCGTCCTTTTTGATGCCTTGGATCTCATACAACAAAAATTTGAGGGGACGAAACAGTACCCCCTTTTTTTAGGGTTAAAAGAATCCCTCAAAAGGGGTAAAAGTTTTTCCTTATCGATGCAAGAAACCAATCAGGCGTTCGACCCGGTGATCGTGGGGATGATCCGCATGGCAGAGACCTCCGGCCAAATAGCTGTAACGGTGAAAGAAATCACGCAAATGCTGAAAAAAAAAGAGGCCCTTAAAAAGCAAGTCCTCTCTGCAGTAAGCTATCCCGCTTTTTTGCTCACTTTGGCATTACTCATTTTGGTTGTCCTTCTAACTTTTCTTGTCCCCTCCCTCAAAGAGCTCTTTTCGGAAAAAAATCTCCCTCTTTTGACTCGAGCAATTTTAAAATCCTCAGAGATTTTCACCGAAAATGGGTTGTTTTTTGCGGCCTTATTTTTTGTGACCCCTTTTTTAGCGCGCTTTTTTTTACAAATAGAGAGAGTCTCTATTTTTTTAGGGCAAATGGTGCTAAAAATCCCTGTTTTATCGACTTTTCTTAAAGAGCTCCTTATGGCACGTTTTTGTCGTGCTCTTTATGCACTTATATCAGCAAATGTCCCATTAGTAGAGGCCTTAGAGCTGTGTAAGGGGGTCATGGAAAATCGTTTTTTTGTTCAAACAATCGATAAAGCACTTTTCCTCATCCATCAGGGAAATACCATTTCGGTCTCGTTCAGGGAGTCCCCTTTGATTCTTCCACTTTTCTGTCGCATGTTGGAGACGGCCGAAAAAAGTGGAGAATTGAAAACTGTATTATTTCAAGCGGGAGAACTTTATGAGCAGAATGTAGAGTCCTCTCTCAGAAAAATAGTGGGAGTTCTGCAACCTTTTTTAATCATTTTTATCGGATTAATTGTTGGATTGATTATGATAGGTACCCTTTTACCAATGACGGATATCAGATCTTTTATGGAGGCATCATGAAAAAGAAGGGAAAAAAAGCGCTTACGCTGATCGAGATCATGATTGTTATGCTGATTTTGGGGCTAATTTCGGGTCTATTTATGTTCAATATGAAGGGAAGCCTCGAGGAGGGGAAAGCTTTTAAAACGGAACAAGCTTCCCAACAAATTCAGGAGATCTTTTCCATGCAGATCGCTATGGGGGTCGATCCAGAATCTATTCAGAAAGAGCCTGAGCTTGTTCTTAAAAATGCAAAAATGTTCAAAGATCCCAAATCGATGCTGAAAGATGGCTGGGGGGTACCTTACCGTATTGAGGTGTCTCAAGATGACGAGGTTTTTGTCCGGTCCGAAAAATTTTTATCCTACGTCCAAAAACAAAAAAACATTTCTGATGAAGACCTAAAAGAAAAATACTCCTGGATGTTTCCCCCGGCAAAAATAGGCTGATTTTAAGGAATGAATCCCAAAAGACGGAAAGCTTTTTCTCTTTTTGAGATGTTGGTTGTGATGGTTTTGCTTGGTACCTTGATGGGGATTGTTTCTATGAAAGGGTTTGGCTACTGGAGGCTCTATAGAGAAGCCTGTGCTAAAGAAGAGCAGAGTTTGATTTTTTCCTTATTTTCAGAGTACGCTAAACTGGAATCGACCCCATTTGTGGTCAATTTTATCCAAAAAAATGGGCAAACGTATGTCGATTTGGAAAATATTGAGGGGTTAAAGCCAGGGTTTTTTCGTGGCAAAAAGCTTGTGATAGCTGCAAAAATAAAAGAGAAGAAAGTCCTTTTTGCAAAAGACGGTAAGCCGCAAATTCTAGACGAGTCTGCTTTATGATACGCCCAGGATTGCTTTTATTAGGACTTTTTTTACCCCTGTGTGCCAATGAGTGCTTACGGACTAAAAAAAATCTTGTGCTCATCGATGTTTTAGAACAGGATCTTGTGGATAAAGCGTATACCACCTCCTGGCGTCGCTATATGCATAAATATCCCGATAATTTTGCGTGCTGGTTTGTAAAATCTCATCCAAATTCAACGTGGAATTCCTTAGAAAAAGATGTTCTTTGGTTAAAAAAAAATAGTCAAAAAAAAATGCATACATCCTTTTGTAAATTGCTGGATGCATTAGAGGTTTTTAGCAGGTATCTTGATGCGTATGACTATGTTATCTACCCCAGCCATTCCTCTTTTTTAGTTTTTCCCGACCTCTTAGAATTTCTTAGTAAGCTCCCTTTACAAAAAATAGTTGCTAAGGACTTAGAACCCTATCCACACCAAGAGAAAAATCCCCCTTTTTCCATGGGAGAGTGCACTATTTTATCGATAGATCTTGCACGATTGCTCCTCAAAAACAAAACATCCCTTATGGAGGTAGCCTCTGAAAATCCTTTTTGGGAAAATTGGGCCTTCACCCAAATTTTAGATGCCCAAAATATCTCTATAACAAGAATCCCTTTTTACGGGTTTGAGGGGAGATTTCATCGACCTTTGAGAGTTTTAAAACAGATTCATGAAGGGATCTTTTTTTTTCGCGTCAAAGTAGAGGGGGATGCAGTATTTCGTTACAGGTCTGAAAAAATCATTCATCAAGAGCTTTTTCAAATTACTTATGAGGGGCTATTAGAACCGGACAGGGTTTAACAGCTATTGCACCAAAAACAGACACTTCATTACAATAACGGATCAATTTTACCAAAGATTCGAGGCGTTATGGACAAATTTTCTTGGGCTTTCATATTGCACTTAGCGCTCTCTACGGGTGCTATGCACGCTTTGCTCCCCAAAACTTTGGGGCAGTCCCAAAAGCCACGTCAAGAGCAGATTTTACTTAAACCTCGACATCCCGAATGGACAAACACTATTCTTGCTACCCATCCAAGCGGTCAGATCGCAAAAATCCGTTTTTTTGAGGATGATGTCGCCGTTAAAGAGATTAGTTACTACGAAAATGGGCAGATCTGTGAAGAGGTCGATTTGACTGAGATTGACCATAAACCGGTTTATCATGGAGTCAAAGTCCAAGTTGATAGAGAGGGGCACCTTCACTCGATAGTCCATTATGAGAATGGCAAAGCACATGGGAAAATGCGCGTTTTATTTCCAAACGGCTCCGTAAGACTTGAGGGGGAGTATAAAAATGGTTTGGAGGAGGGGCCTTTTATCCAATATTTCGAGGATGGTTCCAAATTAGACGAATCGACATTTGTTATGGGAAAAAGGGAGGGGGAAACGATCCAGTACTACCCATCGGGTCGTAAAGCTAAGACCATACAATGGAAAAATGGAAAAAAAGAGGGAAAAGAGACCTCTTGGTATGAAAATGGGGTGATTGCTGCAGTTTTGCACTACGCGGAGGATCTTTTAGAAAATGATGCCTCTAATCCTGCGGTAGTGATCTATCATGAAAAAAAAGGGATCAAAGAGATCCAGGAGTTTAAAAAAGGGGTCCCAATCAATTTCCACATTCAGTACCACACGAATGGCAAAGAGCGACAAAGGATTTTTTTCAAAGAGGGGAAAATTGATGGGCAAATCACTACCCGTTCGTCGGATGGACAGGTGATTGGAGAGGCGCAGTTCAAAGAGGGTGTACCGTATGGGCACCACTATCTCAAGCATGAAAATGGGCAAATAGCTTTTGTTGCCGATTACGATGATAGCGGAATCATTGTGGGCTTTATCCATGAATATACCGATAAAGGGCAGCTCATCGGGAAATTCCGCCGTTCCCAAAATATGTTTGATGGACCCTATGAGTCTTGGTACCCTAATGGGAATTTGCGTGTTGTTGGATCTTACAAAAACGGCAAACCTGACGCAGAGCTCAAGACCTTTTTTGAAAACGGCAAACTCCATACCCAGGGATTTTTCAACGAGGGAAAAAAAGAGGGGCGTCATGTCGAATTCAATGAGAAAGGGGAGAAGATTGCCGACATTGAATTTAAATCGGATGTGCCTCATGGGCGCTGGCTCTGTTGGTTTGAGGGGGGCAAGTTAAAACAGGACATCACCTATATTGAGGGAAAAAAGAGTGGCAGTTGTAAGCAGTATGCAGATAATGGCCAAGTGCTTATGGATGTAGTCTACTCTGAGGACAACCTGGTGGGAGAGTATAAAGAGTTTTATCCAAACGGCAAACCCTCGGTGATCGGTTTTTACAAAGAGGGGAAAAACGAGGGGATTTTCAAAGGTTTCTACCAGGATGGCTCTTTGAAGTTTCAAAGAGAATTCTTAGATGGCAAACCAATCGGCGAGCATAAAGAGTTTTTTGAAAAAGTCGACCTAAATGCAGAACCTTTAGTGCATAGACTTGTCCGTTTTGACTCCGAAGGGGTCTACCATGGGGAGCAGAGAACCTATCATCCAAATGGAATCATGGCCAGTGTTATCAACTATGATGCGGGAGTTTTGCAGGGGCTCAAGGTCCTATTTGATGCTGAAGGGCGAAAAATAGAGGAGGCATGGTATGAAAACGGCAAACTGCACGGCCCCTATCTTTCTGTAGATGCTGAGGGGAGAGAAACCGTTTTGCACTATGTGGAAAATAAAAAAGAGGGACCTTATCTTGTTTACCATAAAGATGCCCCAGACGGTATAAAAATGCGTGCAGTGGAGGGTAACTTTAAAAATTCCAAGGTCGACGGAGAGCTGCGCGAATACAATATCTACGGAGATCTTGTAGCCATGACTACCTATAAAGCGGGGAAAAAAGAGGGATTAAGCGCTCTTTACGGGGAAAATGGGAAAGTTTTGATGACTGTAGAGTATGCGGATGATAAAAAAGAGGGGCGGCTAGTCCAATACTTCCCGTCAGGAATTATCGCAAAGAAGTCTTATTACAAATGCGATCAACTTGAAGGGACGCATGAGGAGTTTTACCCAACAGGCACTCTATATAACCGTTGTTTTTACAAGGATGGGGTTCTTGATGGGGTTAGCGTCAGTTACTCTGAAGAGGGGATCAAAATCTTTGAAGGAGAATACGACCGGGGAAAAAAATCAGGCTTTTTCAACAAATACACCGGTGAAGGGAAGCTCCGTTTGGAGCAACGATTTGAAAACGATGTGTTGGTACTCAAAAAAACAGTAGATGAAAAGGGGAAAGTAACTGAGCACGCTCTATAAAGAGGGGGTCGCTCAACAAACTAAAAAGACCCTTCTCTACCACTGCTTACTTCTGGAGCCCTTCCTATCGATCCATTCGGTTTTAGGGCTCATTTTATGTAACTATCTTCAGGCCACTGCTATGCAAATATCGGTGCTGATGACGTTGCGCCCACTGATCAGTTTTTTATCTTTTTATTGGGGCACATTCATACATGAGGATCCAAAATCTTTACGTTTAAACCTTATGTGTGCTCATGCTCTTTCTCTTATCCCTTTTCTTTTCATCCCCCTTTTTCCAACTCTGGGTTATCTCATTTTTGCCTCTGCGATTTTCACCCTTTTTTATAGAGCAGAGGCTCCAGCCCTCATAGAGATCATTCGGCGTAACTTGGATAAAAAAAGTCGTGAGACAAGCTTTTCATTTGCCACTACAGCAGCCTATGTGGAGGGGATAGCTCTTGCTTTTTTTACAGGATGGATTGTCGAAAATCTTGCATCGGGGTGGATTTATTTATTTCCCGCGTACGCTTTGGTGGGATTAGGGAGTCTCATCTTTCAAAGAAGGCTTGAGATTTTGCCTTTAAATGAGACCGAAGAAAGGGAAAAAAAAAGATTTTCTTTTTTTGAACCGATTCGTGCAGGCTGGAATATACTCTTGAATAATCCGCAGTTTGTCCGTTTTCAGTTGGGATATTTCCTCTGCGGAGGGGGGCTGATGCTGGCTATGCCCGCTATCGCTGTTTTATTGACGAATCAAGGGTTTAAATTTACTACTCTATTTACTTCCAATTGTGCAGTGAAAGAGATAGGGATGATTCTAACTACACCCATTTGGGGCTTTTTTATGAAAAAGTGCCGATACGAACTTTTGTCGGGTGTGGTCTTTATCTTTGTCACTTTCTTTCTAGGCTCCCTTTTTTTTCTGCAATCGGGAGAAGTAATCCTTTTTAGTGCTTATTTTTTATATGGTATAGCACAGGCCGGAAGCCATTTAGTGTGGAACCTTTCGGGTCCCTATTTTTCTCAGGAAGGGGAGAGCAGTCGTTATACGATGGTGAATGTTTTTATGGTAGGTTTGCGAGGTTTAGCGATGCCTTTGATTGGTGGATGGCTCACCGATGTATTTGGACCGAATCAGGCAATTTTTTATGGGATGTTGCTATCAATACTTGGAAGTTTGGTGATGTTGAGACCACAACCCATAGAGGCGTCACAGAAAGCTCTTTCCTAGATCTTTGGATCGTTTTTTTGAAAAAAGTAATTTACCGTATCTCCGTACTCTTTTTTCTTATTAAAAAGCAAATCGTCTAGAAATTTCGTCCTTTTCGATTGTTCTACTATCATTAGCCCACCATCTTTGAGATGCGATCGGATATCTTGCACCAAAGTTTTGATGTTCATATCGTAAGGGGGGTCGATAAAAATGAGGTCGTACTCCTTGAGATGGTTTAAAGCTCGTTCTACAGGAGATGGAATGATCGTTACCTGTGGATTAAAACCAAGTATTTCCACATTTTTTTTGATACAGTCGATAGCGCTCGCATTTTTTTCTACAAACGTAGCAGTTCGGGCACCTCTGGATAGGGCCTCTAGTCCTAAACTACCGCTCCCAGCAAATAAATCCAGCACTTCTGCCCCTTCAATCAGATACTGTACCGAATCAAACAGCGACTTTTTTATTTTATTCGTTGTGGGTCTTGTCCCCTCTTGTGGGACCTTAAGACGCATCCCCTTTTTAGTTCCGGCAAGAATGTACATAAGCGCTCATGATGGTCAGAAAATTCTACCCTTTTTCCCTGTTGTTATCTAAAAAAATCGAAAAAGAGAAAATAAATAAAGAAAAGTTAGAGCTGGATATCAAAAAGCTCTAGACGTTTATTGGTTTCCTCTAGATTCATACGGCCCCCCTTTTTAACATAATCTGTGAAAGCGTCAGCCGCCCTTTTTAGCTGAATTTCGGCCTTCATTTTGGAGCGAATGCTCTCATTACTAACGGGTTGGATTTCTTTTAGGATACGCACAATTTTCCCGTTGCACATAGATTGGATCATTAAAAGGAACGGGGTATTTTTTTCCGAGACTGCATAGAATTTTAGAGGTTGATTCAAGAAAATGGGTCCCATGAGTTGATTATGGGGGAGAATTTCTACTCCTTCACATAAGGGTGTTATAGACAGATTTGCAAGATAAGGGTATTTGATTTTGCGGATCATTGAGGAAAATTTTCTAACAAAAGAGGATGCAGAGGTGATTATGTGGTTTTTTCCGCTACCGATCATCGAGATAAATTTGAGATCTTGGTGATCTTTCGAGGTAAGTGAGAAGGTTAAAAGTTGGAAATTCCCCCGATTTTTTTCGACAATTTTTTTTGTCTCCTGCAGATAAACAAGCTGTTTTTGCGGTTTCACCGAGTCGGCCATTAGGACAACAGATGTAAGGGTGTTGTCATCTTCAGGGGGGACAAGGCTTGCACAGGTTTTAAGAAGCTGACCTGCCTCAGACCCCTGATAGGATTCGATCTTTTCTAAAAATCTTTTTGCTAGTACTTGCTTATCAAGACTGACACTTACGGAGGAATCGAAGAGCTTTTCCACCGTTTTTGCGACCACAAGAATGTTGAATCGTGTATCGGTATTTAAGCTTTTTAAGCTCCTTAGGATCGCCTGTTTGTAGATAGCAAAATGTTCAACCGGAGTATTTTTTGAGCCGTCAAGGACAAAAACAATCTCCTGGTCTAGAATCGAGGGGCGGACTGTTTCATAAAGTTCTAGTTCAATCTCCACCCCATAACCCTCTTTTGAGGAGAGAGCGGCGCTTGAGGCTTTTGTGAAAAACTGCTCTGTCGCATCCTCAGACATATAGGGGAGATCTTGAAAAAAATCTACAGAGGCAAAGAACTTTCTTGTTTGCTCATTAAGCATTCTCGCTCCGGTGATCATTGCTAAAGATTTAGAAGTTGAAGGGATCTCTTTTAAAGAGATCTCAGTTTGTGGGAAATTTTTGAGGATTTTTCTCTGTGGGGAGTCCAGTATGGCTATTTCAATCTTCTCAATACAGATTTTTTCTTCAAAATCGTTAGCTATAGGCTCAAACGAAACCATTTTTTTGTGTTCAAGACTGATCGAGGTGCGAAATTTCTGGCCGGGGAGAATATCAAGACGGTCTTTCTCTGCTACAAGAGTTTCGGTCTTGGCGTCAAATAGCTCAAGCAGGGCCTCTTTTTGTGTAGATATTTTGATAAATCCCGGGTGCAAAATATTGACATGAGACAAAAATACCCCTGAAGAGTGGAGCCCTTTAAGGTGATTTTTTTCTTCGGCTATTTTATGAGGTAAATAAGGGGCTGGGATCTCTTGTTGCGACTCTTGGGGAGGTGGTTCCTTATAAAAAGGTATGCCTGTAGCAATTTCTGTCTCCAGTCCTGTAGTTTTTTGTGGTAAAAGCAACTTGTTTTCGTTGCTATTCAGATCTGCATTTGAGAGACCAAGCGGGTGATGAAAAACCACAAACTTTGAGGATATCACAGGTTTTTTACACTCAAGCTTATTGGCTACTTCAAGGGTATCGTTCGAAACCTCATTTTCATCTTGCACTTTAGGCTTTGAGGGAAGAATGACTAGTGGTTGGGTTATTAAATCATGACAAAAATTTCTTACAGCTTCAGGCAAAGGTAGAGAACGGAGCGGTGTCGAAGATAGTCTAGATTTTTTTACTATATTGGGGATGGCATGGATATCGATTGGGGAAGATTGTGTTGAAAAAGTGCAGGACTGACTTTTTTCGAGAGGGTATTTTTTGGCAAAATAGTCAAACAGGCGGTTCAACCTCTCCTCAAAAGGGTGAAAAAGATCTGCTACGTACTCGCAAAAAAGATGAATTGGTTCGGTAATAGGGTTCAAAGGAAATGGAGACTTAAAATTTGCCCATTGAAAAAAAGTTTTTTCGCTTGGTTCAAGATACCTTGAGAAAAAGATCTTTTCCTTTTTGTCGATTAGAGGAAAAAGGGAATTTTCGATGGAGGCGGTATTTTTAGCAATCATGGAGAGCAAAATACGGGGAATTTCGAAAAGGGGAAACTGTTGTGAATCTAAAGAGGACTCGATCGAGGGTTTGTTGCTGCCCGGTAGTGAAGGTGAGGTACTATAGATCCCATTAACGGAATTTAAAGGGGACTTAGGGAGATGAATAGGTGAGCTTTCAGAAACTAGACGGGGAGTTATCGGATCAAGATCTTCGGTCTGACTGGTCTTTGGCTTGGTATCTTCTACTATTAAGGAGGCATTGAAGGAACCATCCGCAATCGGCTCTAGAGAGGAGATCTCTTGGGAGGAATTTTCCTGTTCGATGAAAGCATAATAAGGGTAGTGCTCTTTGTCTCCTATGTAGATCGGCTCTACGGAATCGACACTCGCATCTAAGTAGCTGTAATATTCGTCCAAAAGAGTTAAGGTGTCATTATTAAGATCTTTTGGGTGCAATTCAATACAAAAATGAACTTTAAAATTTTTAGCGATTCTAAACGAAATTTTTTTGTGTTTTTGGTTAAACTCCTCCTCAAGAACAAAACCTTTTTGGTGATAGACCTCTTTTGCGGACTCCCAAATCGTTTCTTTGGCTAGTGGAACAGGAAGTAAAGAGAGGGGTAAGCTTTTCTCTTTGATGACAGCATGACAAAGGGTGTTTGATTCTTCGATCAACCTATTTTTTTTCTCAAAATTGGAAAAAGAAAGACGGATTTTTTTCAAGGAAGGGTTTTCTGATTTTTGGTCTGATTCCAATATAAAGAGGTCGTCTAATTCCTCTTCCTGAATAGGGGAGAAGTTCTCATAAATGAAAACAGTCTCTTTTTCTATGGGGATATCGGCTTGAGATACAATACGAGTGTCGAGCTTACAAAAACGGGATGGTGAGGAGAGTTTGTCGATGAAAAGAAAATGAGGATTAAGGACAACGCACCCCGAATTTTGAAGTTGGAAAGAGATGAATTTTTTTGAGGAGAAAAAGGGGTCTTTTTTCTTGGAGACTAGGTGTGTATCTTCAAAAAAGATGTCTGAATGGAGGGTTACTTTCCAATCTGCTCGTGGAGCCTCCTCTCTTTTTTTATCGGGTTTATCTAAAGGATAGGTTCTGGAGGTTTTTTCAAATTTGGTATTGGAAAATTTTGTCGGCTCAAAAACGGGCTCAATCCCTGATCTTTCTAAATAAAGGGTTGACACATCTGTCGAGGCGGCTAGTACGGCTGAGCTGAACCAAAAGAGTGTGAAAAACGGTTTTTTTGCTTTATGCACAGTTTTTAACCTTTGCCCTAATTATTCAAAAAGATTCTGGAGATTATCTACTTTAACTTTCACATAGTGGGAGACTAAGGGCTCTTTTTTCAATTTTGAGAGGAGTTTTAACCCCTCGAGCTTGTAGACATTAGCATCCCTGGAATCCCCATTTGCCGATTCTAGACGGAATTTCGCAAGGAGCATCTCTGCATCCAACACCTGCATATACTCATCATAAAGCCCTTTAAGCTTTGGATTCTGATTCAAACTCGATTTGTAAGCGGCTATTTGGGGATCTTTGGTGTTGTTGTAATCCTCTTTTACTCTGTTCAAAAAGAAGAGGTGTTTGAGGTCTTTTTCAAGCTCGTCAGATAGATAGGTTCTTGCTTCAGCATAAACAAGGCTTGCTTCAAGGTGCAGAGGTTCGGATCCCACATCTTTTTGGATTTGTAATCCTTTTAGGTAGTTGATCTTTTCCTCAATTTGTGCCTGATTAAAATTCTCAAAATCCTCACACTCTAAGCGTATTTTATGGATGCGTGCATATTCTGAACCCATTGTTCTGTTGGATCCCGAGACAGCTACAGCCTCGGTTAGGGTTTCCAGAGCCATTTTTCTATTTCCTTGCACCTCATAAATTTTGGAAAGTTCGATAAGGGCCTCTTGTCTTTGGCTCCATGTATGGGCACACTTTCTATAGGCCTCTGTAAGGATTTCCAGATAGGATTGTTTTAGGCGCAAGTTCCCCTCTTTATGGGCAATACGTATAAGGCGCATCATATCCCACTCAAGAGTTGGAGCACTCTGGATCTGATTGATAAAGGTCTCTTTCCCGGACACCAAAATTCTCTGTAGAATTTTTTTGGCCTTGGATAGGTTGTCAGGAAGGGGAGATTCAGCCCCTTCTACCCTCTCATAAACGCTTAAGTGCAATGGCGATTGGTCGTAAAAAATATTCGATAACCATAAAAGGTTCTCTTTGCGGATATCCAGATCCTCACGAATGAAGGCCGCGTACAGGTGTTGGGAAGCTTTTTCTTGGATCTCTTTAAGACGTTTAGATTGTAATTGTGTTAAATTAGGGAGAGATTCCAAAGATTCTTTATAACGTAGTAAGGCATTGAAGATTTGGATGTGCATCGAGCTAAGATGATCATGTTTCTGCGCTAACTGGATCGATTTATCGGCATGTTCAATAAAGCTCTCATAGTTAGTGCGCATACGGTCGTAGCATAGGGCTACAAGAAGGTGGGCATCCGAGATAGAGCTATGCTTGGAATAGTCTTGAATATAGGTGACAAGCTTTTGCATCGATTCCTGTGTATAACCTAAATCAAAACCCACTTTAGCTTGTAAGAATCGGCTCTCTTGAATCTCTTTATCTGACAGCCCTTTGGCATTAGACAAGACCCAACTTAAATCACTAAAGAATTGAATTTTTGAGAATTCTTCTACAGTGTGCTCTTCCCTTTGAATCAGATCGTAAAGTTGAAGTGTTCCCGACAGGTAATAACGCCAGGCCAAATGGATCTGATCCGAAGAGGGGAAGGTATCGATAAAGCTTTTCAAGCTCGTACGAGAAAGCTCATACTGCTCGTTGTCGTAAGTTACTAGCCCATACTCGAGTAAAAGGGAATCAGCACTCTCAAAATCACTGAATTGTTTAAGGATTTTTTCCAACTGACATTGCGCCTCTTTTGTTTTTAGCTGCTCTTTCAAAAGAAGGGCGTGGATAAAAATCGCTTTAGGGATCTCTTTATCTTTAGGGAAGTTCGACTCAAACTTTTTAAGCGCCTTTTCGTATCGCTCAAGCGCTTTGAGCTGCTGGCTGGATCCAAGCTCTATCAAGTAGAGATTTTTCTTTTGGGACTCGTCTAAAGCGTTTCTTGCCTCAAGCTTATCGAGGATTTCAAGCGCTTTATCGTACATTTTAGCCCCAAATAGAGAGCGTGAGTACATGTAGAGGACAACAGGCAAACTTTGTTGATCTGCGTTGACTAAAACAACATCAATGGAATCGATGACTGCTTCATAAGCCTCTAACTGAAACATCAGCACAAGACGATTAAACGCGCTGGTAAAAAGTCTGCTTCCACGCATTTCGACCACTTCGCTGAATGTATCGATTGCTCCCTTAGGGTTGTAAGAAGATTCGGCAAGACCTGCATGAAAGAGGAGCTCCTCTTTTTTATCCTTATACTTGGAGGCAAGTTTTTTAAAAAGTTCTGCCGATTTTTGGGGCTCATTTGTCTTTTTGTAGATTTCAGCCAAGGCAAATTGAGCAGGATCCCC
>CAYFOX010000004.1:1091-1609 GCA_964344875.1 uncultured bacterium | reverse complement strand
GCACTAGCCTCCTCTTGATCCAGCGAGCTACGAAAAAACCCTTCGGCAACAAGGAAAAGAAACTCCTCTTTGCGATCTTCAAAAATCTCCGGTTGGGTTAAATACTTGCCACCTGTCTTATATAAGTCGTTGTAACGGCTAAGCTCATACATCGCTTGTAATGCATTCACTAGAACTTTTTCTTGGACGTCAGAGTCTTGAATGGACAAGTAGGTATCAATCGCTTTTTCAAAGTTTCGATCTTTAAGATAAATATCCCCCAAAATCCCTTTGAGATAATCTTTAAGGCTCGAATCGGGATATTTTTCTAAAAAAACAAATATTTGTCTCTCTACAAGGGCAAAATCCTGGTCTTTCCAGAACTCTGTGATTCTTCTGACCATGAATGCTTCTTCTTTGTCGAGAGAATCTGTAGAAATTCCTTGTGAGAACAAGGCTAAATGTGACACAACCGCACCCAAAAAGAGCCCTCGTTTCATTCTGCATCCCGTTATAGCTATACTTACTTGATTTCTAAT
>CAYFOX010000004.1:0-1081 GCA_964344875.1 uncultured bacterium | reverse complement strand
AAAAAAGGGAAAGGGGATAGGCTAGATCTTTTTAAGGTAGGCGTTGTAAGAATCGATGAGTTCAAACGAAAGGTGGACGTTGATGTTTTTCAATGTGGAAAAAATTTCGAGACCATGTGAGGTCATCCCAAGGAAAAAGTAGATTTTTCCTATACGCAAAAGCAAAGACTCGTCAAGTGGGCGAATCTCTTGAAGTTGTTTTAGTGTGCTAAGCTCTTGTTGCTTATCTTGAAGAGCTTCATAACAATTTGCAAGCTCCAAAAGAGCCCAGGGCTCATCATTTTGAGTCGCTAATCCAATTTTGAGCTCCTCCATCGCAAGCAACAGAGAGGCATCTACCCTTTTTTGCCTCTTTTCAGTTTGGATGATTTTTTTGACAATCCAAAATCGGCTCAGGGGCTCGTTGAGCGGTGACTGGTAGAGCCTGTACATGTTGAGGTAGGACTTAGCTAGAGACAGATGCGTTTGGGAATTCAGAGGATCTTTTTTGATTTTTTCAATGTGCTCTTGAATGGCGGCATACATCAAAAGCTCCTGCATCTTTTCCACATCCTTGAAACGCACTAGACGTATTAGAGAGGAGAGTGTTCCCAAATCGTTTAGATAGAACTGGTTTTTGGCCAGCTTGCTAGTTAAACTTTCTGCAGCTTTTGCTAAAAAGAGGTGCTCTTCTTGATTGGGTCGACTTTCAGCAATCTCTTTACGACAGGCCTGGATAAAAAAGCGTCTTAGATCCTGAAAATCCTGCGGTTTTTTTGCTTGGTAGTAAAAAAGGAGGATTAAGTAGGAAAAAAGAGTCAAAATACCGGAAAAAAGCAGAGCCGCAACATAAGGTGAACGGGCGTTCATCACAAGAAGATAAACAAATGCGAAAGTTTGTAAACTCAAAAGAGTTAGGCAGGAGAAATGAAAGACGAGGTGAAAGCTCGATAGTTTTTCAAAACGCTCACAAAAAACGGTCTCCTCCTCGAGCTGATGGATCGGATCCAACAGCTGGTAAGGTTCATTATACGGGGTGTAGGAGGTTGCTAGTGCCATGACGTATTTTTAAAGTTTAGATCCATTTGTTTATCGCATATAT
>CAYFOX010000003.1:25081-30096 GCA_964344875.1 uncultured bacterium | reverse complement strand
ATACACCGCCAGGTTTTGTTTCTATTACTGAGGCGGCTCGTATTAACAATGTAACAAGACAAGCGATTTATGTAGCGATTAAGCAAAAAAAGCTTAAGGCTTATAAGCACTCGACACGTTGGACAATCAGCCTCAAGGATCTGGAAGACTATAGAAACCAAAAATACTCTAGATTGAAATCTACTTTCAACGGTGAATTGCTTTTTGATAACAACAAAGGCTATTTCTCTGTTGGTCAAGTAGCTAAAATGTTGCAAGTGCCGGCGCAAAAGATCTATTACGCTACACGCGTTGGGATGCTTAAAGCTCACAGAAAAGGTGCTGCATGGGTTATCAGCGTAGAAGATGTAAATCTTTACAAAGAAAAATTCTTGGCAACAGTCTCTTCTGAAGCGCTTGTTGGCTAAAACTAGCCTCTAACGTACATTAGAGAATCTAGGCTCGCGGGAGTACTTGGAAATCTTTTATCTGCAATTGAATGCTGGTTTTTTCCTGGTACGAATTGATGGTAGGTGTGAAAGCCACGATCAACCGCGAGCCTTTCTTTTTGATCAACTCGGTCCGCCGTGAAGCTAGATTAAACCCGATTCCTTCAAGCTGCCGCCCATTTTCTTCTAAATAAAACTTCAAGTGAACTTTTCCAATCACCTTAGGGGGAAAAATCTGGTCTGCCTCACAATAAAGGGTAGGGGCAGGATTATCGACACCAAACGGCTCTAAAAGGGACAAAGATTCCAAGAAATCGAAGGTAAGATCTTTAAAAGAGACTTTTGCATCGATCAAAAGCTTAGGGAAAAGATCTTTATCGGAAAGTGACCGTTCCGCTGCGTGAATAAAACGTTCCTTGAAAAGGGGAAATTTTTCGGGTGAGATGGTAAATCCGGCAGCATAATCATGCCCGCCGTAATTCATTAAAATCGATTCATTATCGCGTAATACAGGTAAAATCGGAAATTCGGGTATGGTTCTCACACTTGCTTTAAGAACCCCTTTATCCTCTGTGATCACCGCTGTTGGCCTGTTGTAAAGCTTCGACATTCTAGCCGCTATGATCGCAATGATCCCTGGATGACAGGTTTTCGAAAATAAGACAATCGCTTTTCCTTCTAATAAGTCGGGGTGTTGCTCGATCATTTTTTCGATTTCTAATGAATCGCGCCTCTCGATTTTTTGCCTCTCCTGATTTTTTTTATCAATAAAATCGACCAGGTGGTTTGCAACGTTGAAGTCACGTGTTAAAAGGAGCTCCACCCCCTTCATGGGATCAGAGATTCTCCCTAAACTGTTGAGTCTTGGGGCAAGCTTGGAAGCGATATCTCCCGTTGTGATAGTCTCGGCATTTAACTCGGAGAGGTTGAGAAGTTTTAGTAGACCGATCCGTCCTGTCTTTGGGATTTGATTGAGCCCGTAGCGTACGAGAATCCTATTTTCTCCCCTCAATGAGCCCATATCAGCCACTGTTCCAATAGCAACGATATCGAGCATGTCTTTAAGATCAATCTCCTCAGGATCTATGGTCCCTTTTACGGACAAAAAGCTGAGCAAGGCATGGGCAAGCTTGAAAGCAACCCCTACACCGGTAAGATCTCTATTGGGATAGGTACTGTGGTGTAGCTTAGGATTAAGAGTAGCAACACAGCGAAGATTCTGCGATCCAGGTTCGTGATGGTCTGTCACGATCACATCAATCCCGTAGCGATCGGCTCTCTCCACCTCGTCAGTGGAGGTAAGACCACAATCGACAGTAATAATCAGCTTACAACCCTTTTCCAAAGCAGTCTCAATCGCATCGCTCATTAGGCTCTCTTTGATCTGGTTGCGATTAGGCACGCTGTAAAAAGCTGTAACACCAAGGCGTCGGAAAAAGTCGGTCAGAAGAACGGTTCCTGTGATTCCATCTACATCATTATCCCCAAATACTAGAATCGATTCCTTGTCCTGGATTGCACGATAGAGTCTGTCGACAGCCTGGTCGATTTGGGGCATGAGCGAAGGGGAATAGAGATCGGGAAGTTTGGCGTACAGGTAATGATGGATCTCCACCATAGAGCTGAACCCGCGACTAACAAGAATCTGTGCAGTGACAGGATTGATATTGAATTCGCGATTGATTCTCTGTACAAGAGGTGGGTTTTCTTTAGGGAAAAGCCACGCGATCTCTTGTTTTTTAGGGATGAGGGGTATCAAGAGTTTTGTTCCTCCAAACTCTTTTCTTTTTTGCTTTCATAGGCATCAAAAAGGACCAAAAGCAAGCTAGAAATGAAGAAAGAAGAAAAGGTTCCTACAACAACTCCAATAGACATCAACAGAGAAAATCCAAAAATACTGCTTCCACCAAAAATTACCATGCATACTAAAACGAGAAGGGTGGTTGAGGAGGTAAGTAGTGTCCGTGAAAGAGTAATGTTCAAGGAGCGATTGACAAGGTCTTTAAAGCCAACTCTGCCTTGCAATCTTTGATCCTCACGAATCCTATCGAATACAATGATCGTATCGTTGAGCGAATACCCTGCTATAGTCATTAGGGCAGCTACGGCGTTGAGATCGATTTGTATGGGTAAACCCATTTGGTGGAGGACTGCAAGAATCGATAAGGTTACGATAATATCATACAAAAGACCTAAAGTTGCGCTGATCGCATATTTAAACTCAAAGCGTAGAGTGATGTACACAAGGATAGCTAATAGTGCGATCAGTAAACCTACCGATGCATTTTTTCGCATCGCATCGGACATTTGTCCGCTGACGCTTTTGAAGGTGAAATGGACCTCCTTAAGCGAGGCATCCGAAATTTTGACACCCCCATTTTGTAGAGATTCCACGATGGTGTTCAAGCGGGGATTCATCTGATAGAAATAGTCGAGCTGAGACACATCTTGAGTCAATGGCATACCGTAGAAAGGTCTAGATTGTTCATCCAAAGATTTCGCTAAAAAAATCCTCAAGGTGTTGGGATCGGAGAGTTCTCGAACTTGAACCTCTTGAGCATGAATGGAGGCTTTTTTGAGCGCTTGCTCCACGGCAAGTTTTGCACCCCCATTTTTATGCGAGGCTACCTCGATCATCATCGAATAACCGCCCGTAAAGTCCATTCCGTAAATGTTTGCCTGGTTTTTGTAGAGCGAGTAGCCCCCAAAAAGTGTGATTGCAAGACTCAAGGCTGATACTGGAAGCGAAAGTTTCAAAAACGGTATTTTTGAACTTTCGATCCATTTCCCTATTTTTAGAGGTCTTTCGGCATTTTTGTTCACCCATCGATAGAGGAAAGCTCTAGTTGTGAAATAGGCTGTAAACATCGAGGAGACTACACCTATGATTAGAGTGAGCGCAAACCCTTTAACCGGACCTGCGTCAAAATTCATCAAAATAAGAGCTGCTATCACAGTTGTCACATTGGAATCCACAATCGCAGAAAAAGCCCGTGTAAATCCATTATGTACCGCAACTAGGAGGTTGTTATGCTCCTTGTATTCTTCGCGGATCCTTTCAAACACAAGAACGTTCGCATCGACCGACATCCCTATCGTTAAAACTATCGCTGCGATCCCAGCAAGTGTTAAAGATGCTCCGATATTTTGGAGAACTGCCCATAGAATCAGAAGGTTGAAAAGGACAGCTAGAGAAGCGACTAGTCCAAAAAAGCGGTAGTAAGAGCACATTACAACGACTACAAGGACAAGCGCTGCTACAGCTGCGACAATCCCCTGAGTGCGCTCTTTGATCCCTAACTCTGGGCTTACGTTGTTTTCTGATAAGATGTGGGGTGTATAGGTCAAGGAACCGGCTCTTAAGTCTGACTCGAGTTTGTTCACCTCTCGTTGAGTAAAGTTTCCGGTAATCATTGCTTTATCTTTGATCTCGGCATTCAAACTCGGAGAAGAAATTACATTACCGTTCAGAATCACCGCCATTCTCCAGCCCTTGGCGTGGGAATATTGCTCCAGCTCGGTGCCCAAGACTTTGTCTTGGCAAAAAACTTTTGTCCAATTTGAGAGTAAGGTTTGAGGTGATTCGACCTCTCCTTTGTAGCTCTTCTTGGAGTTTTTTACCTCAAACGAAAGAAAGTTTCCATTTTTGGGATCGTATGAGGCTCGCACTCCGTCAAGTGAAGAACCCTCAAGCGCGTAGTTATTGAAAACGATTAATAACGGATGGGATTGTCCACCCCATGCGGTTGGCCCATCTCCTTTTAAAAGGGCAATTTTACTGAGCGTACTATCGAAGGTATTGTAGCTTCCATGTTCCAAAGGAGCAAGCTCAAGTCCCGCCTCGAAAAGAGCCCTTGCAGACTCGGTTTTTGGGCTAGGGTTTGATGCGCTTGCGTTTTCTCCATAAAGATGGCTGTAGGCAATCCGGTGAATCTCGTCAGCCTCTTTTTTTCCTTTGACAATTGCTTCACTCCACACGTCCTGTAAGAAACGGTTTGAAGCGTCTCTAAGCGAGGGGTTCATCACAGAAAACTTCTCGTTAACAACATGGAATGTCATTGAGGAAGAACGAATGAGATCGGAAGCTGAGATATCTTGTGAACCAGGAAAATCAAGGATGATGTTGGAGCCCTCGATTCGGATCGAGACCTCAGAAACACCCATCTTGTTCACACGGTTGAAAAGCTCGTTGACACCCTGTTTGAGGTCAAATTCATTAGTCACCGTTTTTCCGGAGGGATCTTTGAGCTGAATTTCTACTGTTTTTCCACCAGATAGATCAAGGCCCCACTTCAATACTTTTCTGTCATCGCCTCTGAAATATTTTTTTACCGATATAACTAAATTGTTCCAAAGCGCGGAGCGGGTTGGTTTTGGGGCGTCAAAAAAGGTGCGTTGGGTCGGATCAATTTGGCTCGCGTTGTACAGATCGTTGGCACGCAATAGATCCTCTTGCTCTTTAGATTCAATCTGATTTTGAGTCAAAATACGTTGTCTCACATCAGAAAGCTCTAAAAAGGCGAATGTTTTTGAGCCTTTGAGCTGGAAAGCCTCGCGGCTAGCCACAATCAGGGGCTCTATAACCTG
>CAYFOX010000003.1:15490-25071 GCA_964344875.1 uncultured bacterium | reverse complement strand
GAGGTAATTCAAAAACGAGGTCGTTTTGGAACTCTCGGTTAAGGTGCAAAGCAGCTCCAGGATAGGCCTGGAAACCTTGCTGTTGCAAAAGGGTCATTAGTTGTTTAAGATCTTCGTTAAAAGCACGAGCGGTTTCATTTTTCAGGGCCGCGTATTTGTTATAGATCTTGGTAAAATCTTTGAAGATAAGGTAGCACGAGTCTGCTTTAAATCCACCAATGGGGAATTTTCCCTCAAGCCCGGGGGCATACGCTACAATCTCAAAAGTCTTTTGTTCTGCGGGTTGTAGGCTGTACTCGTGAAAATGGATAACAGGATAATTTTCCCGCTTAAGATCGACTGTCTGCGGCTCAAAAGCGTTGAGACGAAACACTGCCTTATCTATTGCTTTTTGTAAAATAGGTTTTGCCTGGAAAACAAGCAAAGATTTTGTGGAGGATAAAGTTGAGAGCATCGACACAAAGTTTGTTCCAAGAGGTTTGAATTCCTCTTGAGTCTCCTGAGAAACGCGTGCAAGTTCTTTGTAAAGCAGGGATCGAATCGCCTCTTTTTTCGTGTCGTTAGATTTATTCAAAATATCTAGAACGTCGGCATGAGGAATCAATACAATCTGCTCTTTTTCCAGATCGAGCTGAATGCTAGAAAAAAGTGGGTTATTTTTGTTTAAAAGAATCTGCCCATGTTTGGCAAAGGAGGCCTCCACGGCGTCATAGGTTAGGGGAGCTGCTCCCTGATGAAAATCCCGAAGGTGGTTTTTCACAATGTAGAGGGCGTCACGCAGTTGATGCTCTTTATGGAGCAGTTGCTGAATTTTATCTTTCGCAGTATCGGCGATGGACTCTTGAGACACTTCGTCTGAAAAAGACTCTTGTAGCCCGACTCGCTCTTTTTGACACTTGTCTTTAAGCTGGGAGAGTGACTCCATCAAAGCGTATCCAAGGGTCGATTTGTCTGCCATTGGCGCTTGGGTGAGTGAAGAGATAAAGCGTTTTGTGGCAGCTGCATTTTCACCAAAAGCTGATTTGTAGTCTAAAAGGGTACTGACGTATTGTAAAAGCGGCTCTTCTGCTCCAGGATCTTGGCTGTTGGCTGTAGAAACGGTTACCAGCTCTGCAGCCTCGGAAACCCCTGCCATACAGTTAGCTAGTTGGTAAACGCGATCAAGGGCAATTTGTCGCCATTCTGCAGTTGGCTCTTGATTCTCATCAAATTTTTCGACAAATCGGAACATCTCTTGTCTTTGTTGTTGACCAAGATGCAATGGGATTTTGCGTTGAATTTCCACTTTTAGGGGGTCAAAGCTCTCAGCTCCTAGTGTGAGCTGGGCAGGATAAAAGGGGATAAGGCTTCCTGCTCGTGGAAAAATTTGCCTAAATTTTTTCGCGTCTTCTGATTGGTTAAATGTGATCTCAAGCTTGTCGCTAAAAACAGGGTCTATTTCCACTGATTTGATTTTCACACCAATAAGTTGGCCGAAAGAGTAGATCCAATCGATGGAATCAGACTCGAGTCTATTGACTCTGTCAGAAATGGAGTTTTGGATTTCGATCGCTTTTTTTGCGCCGATTTTGTCTGAGAGAGGATTTGAGTAAAAAAGGATTGTCGGTAAGATATTGTAGACAGTTAAAAGACTAACGGTTGCGATCAACCAAGAGTGCCAGCGTTTCTGTTTCTCCATAGAAAACAAGACCATTTCATGAAATTTAAAGCTTAGAATACATCTAAAACAAGATTCTGTCTACCCTTAAATGAGGCTTTGCTCATTCTCGATCTTAGAAGCTTATCTTAGACCTATTATCGGGTACAAGCGTAAATGACTCTGTCGCAAATCTTACTTCAAAAATTTTTTCATTTTAAAATTTCCTATTGAAGGGTATGTTCAGTAAATTTTTTTTCTAAAAAATTGCTCGTTTTTTTGTCGACGTAATACACAGAAATTGAGTTGAGTTTTTTGTATAGAATCTGCTACAGTTGAGGCTTTTAAGAGGTCAAAAATTGACAATTTTAAACCACGTCGCACTCATTTTGGATGGAAATAGAAGGTGGGCTGCTTCTCGTGGACTTCCTGTAATTGAGGGGTACAAGCTGGGCGCAGATAGAGTCAAAGAGACGATCACATTTGCGATTCAAAATAAGCTGCCTATGCTTAGCATGTACTTTTTTTCTACAGAAAACTGGGTTAGAGATCCCCAAGAGGTGGGTGCTCTCTTTTCTTTTATGAATGATTTCTTAAGTCATCATATCAGTTTGCTCATGGAACAAGGTATACGAATCCATATTTTAGGAAGGCTAGACCGCCTCCCCTCGTTTTTAAAAAAGTCGGTGGAAGATGCGGTGGCTAAAACCTCAAAAGGGGTCGCAATGGTTCTGAATATTGCATTGGATTATGGCGGCAGGGACGAAATTTTGCGTGCGTTAGCAAAAGCAAAAAACCATCATAAAGGGGATTTTAATCTTTTCACTGAAGAAAGCTTTTATCAATATCTAGATCTTCCTGAGATGCCCGATCCTGATCTTGTCATACGTACAGGTGGGGAAATGAGGATAAGCAATTTTTTGATTTGGCAGATCGCCTATTCAGAACTATTTTTTTCAAAAAAAATGTGGCCTGAATTTACGGTGGATGACTTCGAGGAGGCCCTCATAGATTATCAACAAAGAAGTCGAAGGAGAGGTGGCGATGCCCAGTATGTTTCACGACTTGTCTAAACGTTTAATGATGTCTTCAGGCATCATACTGATGCTTGTAATAAGTTTTTTTGGCGCCGACTATTGGCCTGTACAATTTCTGACCGTTCTTTTTGTGGCTACGATTACCATGGCTGCTATGATTGAATATGTCGCTTTAGTCAAACATAAGGGCGATCCACCCTCGAAATATCTTTTGGCCTCTATAGGTGTGTTTTGGCCTGTCGCCTTTTTTCTATTTCCCTCCTGGATTTGGCTTATTCTGCTTTTTTTGGGTTTTTTTGTTTATAATTTTTTGTTTATAGATGGCGCTATCTACAGAGTAGCTAGTGGTTCTTTTGCGATGCTGTATATACTCGTCCCTATTGGAATGATCCTTTCGATATTGTATCCAGAGGGGATAGGGTCAAAGGGGGATATGGCTTTAGTCATTTACCTCGTTGCCGTGACTAAAGTTGTAGATGTTGGAGGCTACTTTATGGGTCGCCTTTTTGGGAAAAGAAAACTTGCTCCCACAATCAGCCCCTCAAAAACCGTTGTTGGACTGTTGGGTGCTTTAATAGTGAGTGTTTCATTTGCCTCCTACGTCAAAATCTCCACAAACGAAGCACTATTTTTGGGCTTGATCTTAGGGGTTGCGGCTGAGCTTGGTGATTTAGCTGAATCGGTATTAAAAAGAGATGCTCATGTTAAAGATAGTAATCAGATACCGGGATTGGGCGGTGTTTTGGATCTGATTGATTCGTTGTTGTTTACAACACCTATACTTTTCGCCTATTTTAGGTTTTGATGGCTCATTTCATAATCACAATTGATGGCCCAAGCGCCTCCGGAAAATCCACTTTGGCTAAAAAAATTGCCCAAAAACTAGGTATAAACTATTTGGATTCGGGAGCATTTTACCGCTCGATTGCAGCTTTTTTAATTGAAAAAAGTGTAGCCTCGGAGGATGAGACTTTTTTGAGCTCTTTTTTACAATCGGCTAGGCTTAAACTTGTGTATGAGGGGAGTTTTGCCCGCTACTATTTCAATGATCTGGAGGTTACCCCTTTTCTGAGAAAAGAGCTTGTCGCGATGAAAGCCTCTTTCATCGCCAAGCAAAAAGCTGTGAGAAATTTTGTGAATCACAATCTCCAAGAGATATCGAAACAAGGGGATTTTATTGCGGATGGAAGAGATTTGGGATCCAAAGTTTTTCCGCGTGCCGATGTGAAGTTTTTTTTGACAGCTTCTTTAGAATCGAGGGCTAAAAGGAGAGAGCTCGAGCAAAAATGTATGGGTATCGACACTAGTTTTGATAAAGTTCTTGAGCAGCTTCGTCTAAGAGATGAACAGGATTCCAAACGTAAGATAGATCCACTTGTACGCCCTGATGACGCCTTTTTTATTGATACCACCTCCTATACAACTGAAGAGGTCTGCGAGGAGATGTTCTTAGAGATAAAAAAAAAGTTCTCTGTACAGCCTAGCCTGGTGCGCACCTGCATCTGTGCACTTCTGAGGAGGTTTTTTTCGCTATTCTATGGGTATAGAGTGCTGGGAGAGGAATTCGCGAAAAAATTTTTAAGTGGATTGGTCTATGCTAATCATAGCTCTTTCTATGATGGATTGATTCTTCTTTCCCTGCTGGGACCTAATGCAGTTTTTGTTGCAAGTGAAAGAGTGGTGCGAAAGAATTTTATTCTTCGATTCTTTACCTCGTTTTTTCCGCTGATTCTTGTCGACGATCAAAATATGCCGAGAGATTTTTTTCGTCTTTGTAGTAAATCAATACACAAGGGGTGTCCCCTTGTAATATTTCCTGAGGGTATGCGCTCTATAGATGGGAAAATTCTTCCTTTTAAGGAGGGGCTATCCTCGATTATTTTGCATTGCAAACTTAAAGAGGTTCTTCCTATTTACATCGGGGGGGCTTATACTGTATGGCCAAAAGGTAAGTGGTTCCCCTCCTTTTTTAAAAAAATTACAGTTCTTGTTTCCAAACCTCTGCACATCAGTGGTCATGAGACGGGTGAGGGGAAAGAGGCTAGAGCGAAGCTTACGAACCAATTACGTGAAAGACTCAAAAATTTAGAAAAACATTTTAAGGAAACGTATGAGTGCAGAATATGATATAACTCAAGAAAATTTTGACGAGAAGGTTCTTAAGGCAAAAGGGACCGTACTTGTGGATTTTTGGGCACCATGGTGTGGACCTTGCCGGCAACAAGCTCCCGTAATCGAAGAACTTCTTGCTGAGCGCCCAGGTCAAATTTTTAAGGTTAATGTAGATCACGGGCAAGACCTAGCCGCACGATTTGGTATACGGAGTATTCCTACTCTCGTATTTTTTAAGAATGGTGAGGTTGCAGAAACTCTTGTGGGAGTCCATGCAAAATCGACAATTCTTGATAAACTCAAGTAGAATCATTTTATTGAATTTTCTTAGAGCAGGAAACACCCTCTTCACGATTAAGGAAGAGGGTTTTTCATTCTTAGGAGAAGAAAAAAATTACTTAGCTACTTCCATAGCGTCTTTTAATTCGAGCAAATCGGTGTCTGCAATTCCCTGGGTGATCTCATTCTTCTCTTCAGGAACATGAGACTTTACCACTTCTATCTCAAAAGTGAGTAGGGAATTTGGGGGGAGCATGCCGCTTGTTCCGTAGCCCAAGTCGGGATGGATAAAGATGGTTCTTTTTTCACCCTCTTTCATCCCTACGAGTGCTTTAGAAAAACCGGGGAAAGTATCAGCCAAAGAAATAGTCTCTCCAGCCTCTGATTCACCAAACACTTGTCCATTAAGGAATTTGCCCTGGTATTTGATCAAAGGATTAGAGGTAGCTTCCACTGCAGGGCCATCCCCTTTTTGTAGAGTAACATATTGAATTTTTCCTGATTCGATTGTCACTACGTTCTCTTTTTTTGAATTGAGTTCAAGAAAGTCTTGAGCCTCTTTGAGGTTATCGTTTGCAAGTCTTTGAAAAGACTTTTCCTGAATTTTATGAATCGCTTCAACCGTAGACTCTTCACTGAGAGGTGTAGGTTTACCTGCCATCGCATCCTTCAGCCCTTTGATAACGTGATCAATATTGAAATCGGGGCCTAGATTAGCTAAATTTTTTGAAATAAGATGACCAAGTGCTTCAGAAATAAGAAGATGATCGATTTCTTTAGCAGCGTCAACAGTTTCCTCTTTTTGCAATTTCGCACTTTCGCTACTGTGCAAAGGGAGCATTTGTAGGGCGCAGCCAATGCTTAGGGTTGCCAACCACTTTTTCATATGTTCTCCAATTCGTCTGTAAGGTACTTTATTTTTTATAGGATTTATCCTCAACACAAATGTGCAACTCCTCCAGTTGACTAGTAGAGACCGGTGAAGGGCAGCCGTTCATGAGATCCGAAGCTTTTTGTGTTTTGGGAAAAGCGATTACATCGCGGATATTCTCTGTTTTCAAAAGGAGCATAGCCAGACGATCTACGCCTATAGCCAATCCTCCATGTGGGGGTGTCCCATAACTGAGGGCATCAATAAAGAAACCGAATTTCTTTTCAATCGCCTCTTCATCTAAATTCAACAGTGTAAAAATTTGTTTTTGCATGTCTTTGTCATGGATGCGGATCGAACCTCCCCCCAGTTCATATCCGTTGAGGACAATATCGTAAGCCTTAGCCCGCACTTTAAGCGGTTCGCTCTTTAGAAGCAGGATATCGTCTTCAAGGGGTGCGGTAAATGGGTGGTGCGCAGAGGTAATGGATCCGTCAGAGTCTGGTACAAATAGAGGGAAATCGACAACCCAGAGAAATTTATAGTCCCCATTTTGGACAAGTTGTAGTTTTTTTGCTAGGTCGCGACGCAAGTGATCCATCGCCTGGTTCACGCAATCTTCTGAGCCTACTCCAAAGAGAACAAGGTTTCCCTCTTGAAGGTGGAGTTGAGTTTTTAGTTTATGTTGATTTTCTTCTGTCAAAAATTTTGCTATTCCCGTCTCCAGCTTTCCCCCTTGGAATCGGGCCATAGGAAGACCGCCCAGCCCAAATTTTTGGACAAATTGTGTGTAATCATCTAGATCTTTACGAGTGATTTTTTCCCCTTGAGGTACAACAATCGCTTTGATGATCTCATTTCGCTCTATCGCCTGTAAGAAAATATTAAACTGAGAGTTACCCAGAGCGTGGTGGACTCTGTGCAATTTAAGGTCGAATCGGATATCGGGGCGATCACAGCCGTAGTATTCCATCGCATGATGATAGCTCATTCGTTCAAAGGGGGTATAAAAATCTTTTTCTAGAATTTCAGAAAAGACCTGCTGAAGAATTTTCTCCACCAAATTTAGGACATCCTCTTGCTCTACAAAACTCATTTCGATGTCCAGCTGGGTGAATTCGGGCTGTCTATCTGCGCGGAGGTCTTCGTCTCTAAAGCAGCGGGCGATTTGAAAATAGCGATCCAAGCCTGCAATCATAAGCAGTTGCTTATATTGTTGGGGAGATTGGGGAAGGGCATAAAAATGTTCAGGGTGGACTCTGGAGGGAACCAGGTAGTCTCTTGCCCCTTCAGGGGTAGATTTTCCAAGAATCGGTGTCTCGACTTCGCAAAAACCCTCTTTATCGAGAAGGTCCCTTAAAATTTTTATTGCTCTATGACGGGTGTGAAGGTTTTCTAGAATCGAGCCGCGACGAATATCAAGATATCGGTACTCAAGACGCATCTCTTCATTCACACGAATTTCGTCTTCGTTAATCGCAAACGGGGGATTTTTAGCCTTGGATAGGATGGTTAAGTGGTGCCCCTCAACCTCAATCGCGCCGGTTTTGAGGTCGGGATTTTCCATTCCTTTTGCTCTTGCTCTGCAGACCCCATCGATTCTCAAAACCCATTCGTTTCTGACCTGTTCTGCTAAAAGGTGAGCGTTTTGGGAGATTTCTGGATCAAAGACTACCTGAGTTAGACCGGTTTTGTCTCTCAAGTCGATAAAAATAAGGCCACCATGATCCCTGCGTTTGTGTACCCACCCAGAGAGGGTCACCTTTTTTTTAAGATCTTGAGAGGTTAATTCTCCGAGTTTATGTGTGCGGTACATCTTTAAACACTGGCTCCTTAATTTTTCTTAGATTCATCCAAAATAGGACTATTTTGAACAGCTAAATAAATCTTAAGGGTCCATATTACCCTGTTTTTTAATATGCGTAAAGGGGAGGCAGAGGATTTGTTTTTCGATCAAAAATAATCGGGTTCTTTAAGAGATTAAACAAGGGATCTTAGTGCTAATTCGGCTAACTTTAAAAAATGTAGCATCTCTTTTTTTTCCTCATGGAGCTTTCTTAAAATTTCCATGAAGGGGAAGGGGATCCATTGTTCTCCCGCATGCTGCGAAAGGTAGTACCCAAGTGTGTGATCCCCCTTTTCGGGGTGCTCGTTGACCTGGGTAATCAAGAGATTTAACGAGGAGCTGGGGAAGGTTGCATTTTCAACAGATTTTAGCACCTCGCTCCAGGATTTAGACAACTTTTCACAGTATCTCCAATCGGCGCTTAAATCCTGATGTTGGAGCTCGGAAAATACTGCAATAAACTGTTTGAGCGCATCAATCGCTTTTTGGGGAGTCTTTAGCGATTCTATAGATCGAATCGATTCTACCAAGGTTGAGGAGGCAAGGTAGGTGAGAACTAAAAGGGCAAATCCCCCAGCGGGTAGCTGAAGTTCTTCATCTTTTTGCGTTTTCTCCCGATTTACTGGTTCCACACGTATTTCACCGTGCAGATGGTGAAAACCGTGAATCGATTGTCCATAAGAGTTCATAATATCCCTATACCCTTTTTAAAAATAGAACGTAAAATTTATTTTTAAGCTATTCCAGTTGAGTCGGATAAAACTGTTCAAAAATTTCCCTTCCAAGGAAAAAATCTTTTTCGTAAGAAATCAATTTGATATACTTTACCAGAAAATGTCGGCGGTTTCAGTTTGAAAAATTTCCAGTGGCTTAGCTATTTCCAGTTCCTCACAGAGAGGGGTGCTCAGGGAGCGCAGTCACGTCTTTACCAATACTGGCGAATGAGAATTTTTAGCTCCATTTACTTGGGTTATGCTTTTTTTTACTTAACCCGCAAGAGCTTTAATTTTGCGATGCCAGCAATGATTGAGGATCTTGGAATTTCCAAAACAGAGCTCGGCTTTCTTGGATCGGTCCTCTACGTGACCTATGGAGCAAGCAAGTTTTTGAGCGGGATTATGGGAGATCGTTCCAACCCCCGCTATTTTATGTCGATAGGCCTTATTTTAACGGGTGTTTTTAATATTCTGTTTGGTCTCTCCTCAAGCATTCTTTTTTTTGCCCTTTTTTGGGGTTTGAATGGGTGGTTTCAGGGGTGGGGGTGGCCTCCCATAGCTCGGCTTTTAACGCACTGGTACTCCCAATCGGAGAGGGGCCGTTGGTGGGGCGTGTGGAATACCTCTCACAATCTGGGAGGGGCCCTAATTCCTTTAGTTGTGGCTGCGACCGCGCAGTTTTTTGGGTGGCGCATGGCGATGTATATACCCGGATTTTTGTGTATTGGGATGGGTTTTTTTCTAATGAATCGGCTTCGGGATACACCTCAATCCTTAGGTTTGCCTCCTGTCGAAGATTTTAGAAATGACCATGTTGTAGGCCCCCAAGAGGAAAAAAACCAGGAAAAAAACAGTTCCTCGTACGAACTTTTGATGGAGTACGTAATAAAAAATCCTTACATATGGATCCTTTCGGTCACCTATTTTTTTATTTACATGGTGCGCACTGCTATCAACGACTGGGGCCTTCTTTACTTTGTTGAATATAAAGGTGTTCCCCAGATCATCGCCAGTTCCTTTATTTTTGCTTTTGAGATGGGGGGGTTTTTTGGTAGCCTTGCAGCTGGCTGGATATCGGACACCG
>CAYFOX010000003.1:13021-15471 GCA_964344875.1 uncultured bacterium | reverse complement strand
TGATAGGTGTAGCTTGTGCAGAGCTCTCACATAAAAAAGCCTCAGGAACCTCCACCGGTTTTGCGGGAACCTTTGCCTATCTAGGGGCTGCTACTGCGTCCCTTGTGTTTGGTAGACTTACTGAGATTTATGGTTGGGAGATCTTTTTCCCGGCACTCGCCCTTTTCAGTTTGATCTCGTTTGCTTTTTTACTCCCCTTTTGGAATGTTAGAGCCAATCCGAAGCTCTCTACACCAGTGGAACCAGTGGCGGTGAGTGAAGAGGAGAAAGGGTTGAGTTCCTAAATTTAGGAATTTGCCAACTTTCTAAGGGTGCGTCGCTAAAGTGAGTTTTTTTTAAGCGATAATCTTCTAATCATGATAGAATACCGATATGTGGATTTCATTAACCAATCATTCCGGATACTCTATTCTCTCCTCGCAAGCTTCGATTGAGGAGCTTGTTCACTTCGCCTCAGAAAATAAGATGGAGGCTCTTGCCCTCACCGATACTTGTAATCTCTTTGGGGCTGTCGATTTTTACAAAGAGTGTAAGAAAAAGGGGGTAAAACCTCTGATTGGAATGGAGGTGATGCTTGCCTCTACCTCGCGACTGGATAAGAGAAGGGGCACTGATATTTTTGCGACTCCATTGACATTGATTGCAAAAAATAGAGTGGGTTACCAAAATCTTTGCGCACTAAGTTCCTTAGGTTTTATTGAGGGATTCTATTATACGCCCCGTATTGATAAGGAATTGATAGAAAAATACCATGAGGGGCTCATCTGCTTAATCGGATCTTACGCAAGTTATCTAGCAGATTTAGCTCTCAAAGAGGATGATACCCTTTTCTATGAGGAGCTCTCATTCTGGAAAAATCTTTTTCAAGACGATCTTTATCTTCAGGTCGAAAGGCACAGAATGGATCCTAAGGATCTGGTGGCTCTTGGATTTGATAAAGAGCAGTGGCTTTTACAGTTGCATAACGAAATGGCAGAAAAGCAAGAGCTACTGGTGGAAAAATATAAACAGGTTCATGAAAAGACCCAAATAGCGCTTGTAGCCACAAATAATGTGCAGTTCATGCAAAAAAAAGATTACAAAGCGCATGAAATCTTGATGAATATCCAATCTGCCGACACGATTGAAATTGTTGAGAAGGACTCTTCAGGGGTGATCAGACGCCGTTACCCGAACCCAAAAAGACGGGTTTTGCCCTCTGATCAGTATTATTTTAAGACACCTTTAGAAATGGAATCGCTTTTCGAGGATCTCCCGATGGCGGTACAAGCCACGCGCCGGTTAGCCGATTCGGTAGACATGGCAATGGATTTTGACACGCGCTACTACCCTGTTTTCATACCGCCTGAGTTGGAGGGGAAAGAGTTTACCGATGCACAAAGGGCATCAGCTGCTGAGAATTTTTTGCGCCAGCTTTGCTCTAAAGGGGTGGAGAATAGGTATACGCAGGAAAGATTGACTGCAGTACAAAACGTCTATCCAAACGAAGATCCGATTGAGGTGATCAATAAGCGGCTTGAGTATGAGTTGTCGATCATCACAACCAAGGGTATGTGTGACTACCTTTTAATCGTTTACGATTTTATTCACTGGGCAAAAACGCAAGGAATACCAATGGGACCCGGAAGGGGATCGGGAGCGGGTTCGATTATTTTGTATCTTATTGGGATTACAGATATCGAACCTTTACGGTTTCATCTGTTTTTTGAGCGCTTTATCAATCCCGAAAGGATCTCGTACCCCGATATTGACGTCGACATCTGTATGGATAGGCGTCAAGAGGTGATAGACTACACGATCCGCAAATACGGAAAGGATCGCGTAGCCCAGATTATTACGTTCGGAACCATGAAAGCGAAGATGGCTGTAAAAGATGTTGGCAGAGTCTTGAGCGTCCCTTTGGCAAAAGTGAATTTGATAGCAAAGCTGATTCCAGACGATCTGCAGATTACCTTGCAAAAAGCGTTAGATGTCGAGCCTGATTTGCGCGACCTCAGAGATAAAGATCCCGAGGTGGCTAAAGTTCTTGAGATGGCTAAGGCTTTGGAGGGGTCGATTCGCAATACAGGGATCCATGCTGCCGGATTAATTATCTCTGCAAAACCGCTTATCGAAACAATCCCTGTATGTACTGCTAAGGATGCGGAGATGCTTGTTACGCAGTATGCGATGAAGCCGGTTGAAGCGGTAGGGATGCTCAAAATCGATTTCTTGGGGCTTAAAACATTAACATCGATTCAAAAAGCATGCGATTCAGTAAAAGATACGCACAATGTGGAAATTGACTGGGTGAATCTACCGCTCGATGATAAGGCGACTTTTGATCTGCTTAACCAGGGAAAAACATCGGGAATCTTCCAGCTGGAATCGCAAGGGATGCAGGATCTTTCGAGGCAGCTGCATATTGATAAATTTGAAGAGATAATCGCCGTAGGTGCTCTATACCGCCC
>CAYFOX010000003.1:11280-13003 GCA_964344875.1 uncultured bacterium | reverse complement strand
TGAATTCGATCACCCTTGGATGGAGGATATCCTTCAAGAAACCTACGGGATTATGGTGTACCAAGAGCAAGTCATGCAGATAGCCTCTAAACTTGCAGGGTATTCCCTTGGAGAGGGGGATGTCTTGCGGCGAGCTATGGGGAAAAAAGATGCCCAGGAGATGGCTCGTCAGCGAGATAAATTTCGTTCCGGTTCTGAAAAAAACGCTATTTTCGCACAGCAATCGATGGCGATTTTCGATAAAGTAGAAAAGTTTGCCAGCTATGGTTTTAATAAATCTCATGCGGCAGCGTACGGCTTTTTGAGCTACGTAACGGCCTATTTAAAAGCGAATTATCCGGCGCACTGGATGGCGGCTTTGATGACTTGCGATATGGCGGATATCTCTAAAGTTGCCAAACATAGTGCTGAGTGTAAAACCATGGCTATCGCTGTACTACCCCCGTCGATCAATGAATCACAAAAATATTTCACCCCTACTAATGAGGGGATCCGGTTTGCTCTTGGAGGGATTAAGGGGATTGGTGAAGGGGTGGTACAAACGATCATAGAAACGCGTCGCGATGAGGGGAAATTTAAAAGTCTGGCCGATTTTGTCCAAAAAATAGATCTAAAGAAGATCGGAAAAAAAACGATAGAGACTCTGATTGAAGCGGGGTGTTTTGATGATTTTTCCCCTTCAAGACGTGCTCTTTTAGGGCAAACAGGGGAGCTGTTTGATGCGAGTGTGCGTACCCAAAAGGAAAAAATAAAAGGCTATATTTCGTTTTTTGGTGAAGAAGATTCTAAAGAAGAGCAAAGCGCTTTTCATGAGGATCCTCCATTAGAGAGGTTATTCAAAGAGCGTGAACTTCTTGGGTTTTATTTGACAGGGCACCCTTTGCAACTCTATCAAAAAGAGATCGAGGCTCTTGATGCGATCTCAATAGATTCACTGATGCACCTTGAGCAAAGCGATGTCTTAGTGGTCCCGTTTGTGATTGAAGATCTCGAGTTTAGGCTTTCACAAAAAACACAAAAAAAATTCGCAGTTCTTAAAGCTTCGGATCAGAGTGGAATGGTCGAGCTGTTAGCTTGGAACGATCTTATGGATGCTAAAGGGGCCTGGCTTAAGGAAAATGCGCTACTTATCGGTTTGATTGAATTGGATAAAAGGGGGGGTGAACAGAAGTTGATGCTAAAAGATCTTTTTTCATTTGATGGGGTGAATCAAAAAGATGTTTTAGACTGCCGTGATAAACTACGTTCATCTCAAAAAAGTTTTTTACAAAAAAAGGCGCAGCAGGAGAATAGGGGGAGTGCTATGAAAGCTAAAGAGGAAAAAAAAGAGGCCACGTTGAAGCTCTACTTGAATGAAGCGGAGATGGGGCATCAAGCTGTTGTAAAATTAAAAAAATTGTTCAATGCACACCCCGGAAGATCACCTGTGCACATCCAAATAGGCCCTACTTCCCTAAGGATTGAAGAGAGCTTTGGGGTAAAAATTTCTGAGGAGCTGGTTGCAACGCTTAAAAAGATGCAGTATGTGGAGAGTGTATCCAAAGATGAAGTATCTCTTTAGGGAGTTTTTAACTCATTTACCGTAAGGTGTTAAATAAAAATTTAGCCATAATCAAAATGTTGATTGATCACGCCGATAGGGGTTGCGGGGTTACTTTTTAAGTGCTATACTTTTGTTGTATGAAAGCACTAGCTCTATTTTCAAGTATTATATTTACATTTT
>CAYFOX010000003.1:6338-11270 GCA_964344875.1 uncultured bacterium | reverse complement strand
CATTTTTTAGTATCGAGGGGAAAGCAGCTAAATTCCCTTTTGACCAGCTTTATACCCAATTACAGGATGCACTCGATAAGCAGGATCTCAAGTCAGCTAAAAAAAGCGCTGAGGTGATTGTTGATCTCTATCAGGATCACCCGATGTCTCCAGAGGTCTATTTTCAACTTGCCTCGTTGTATTTGAAAGAGGGGGAGTATGAAGCTGCATTTGAAGCTGTAGAGCTCTATTTGAAAAAAGATGCAACGCTGAGGTTTTATGAGGAAGCCTATAAAATCAAGTTAGAGGTAGCGCACCATTTTGCAAAAGGTTTTAAAAAACATATTGCCGGTCTTAAGGTACTACCTAAGTGGATGCCAGCTCAAGAGGATGCGCTCGACATTTACGAAGAGATTCAGGCTGCTGTTCCAAGATCCGATATAGCTGCTGAGGCTCTTTATGCAAAGGCTGCCTTGCTTTTGCATTTAGAGGACTACAAAGGGGCATTAGATACCTTTCAGATTTTTTTAAAAAAATTTGGTCAACACGCGTTAGCGCCCCATGCGCATATAAAAATTGGGGACATTTATGTTTTTAATACAAAAGTCCAGCAAAATGATGACAGCTTTTTGGCTCTCGAGCGTTTGAATTATCAGCGTTTTAAAGACAATTTTCCCTCTGATCCGAGGCTGAGAATCGCCGAAGGTCAAATGAAAAACATCGAGGAGATTTTGGCGAATGGGATGTATGAGATAGCATCTTATTACAAACGTACCAAGCGTCACGATGCCGCGCTTCTCTACTACACGCAATTGATACAATCCTACCCTAAGTCAGTCGTTGCACATAAGGCGGTAAATACAGTACAGTACCTCCGTGAGAAATATTCTGATCTTAGGGACAAGTATCCTGTCGAGGATCTTGAGATCATTGTGGATGTTGTGGAAGAGCTCCCAGATATTGTTCAAGAAGAGAGTGATCAAAAAGTTCACTAACTATTTAGTGCTGGTCACTCTGTATGGTTTTTCAGGGTGCCAGTATCAATTTGTCCAACCAAAAAATCAGCCCACATTAGAACTCTCTTTTAAGGGAGCCTATACATCTGCTGCATTTGAAGAGGAGGTGCGCCTTGAGCTACAGAGGGCAACCGGTTACCAAGTAGTCCATTCAAATGGACGCTATCTAGTAGAAATTACGCTAGATCAACAAAGAAAAGAGACGATTGGTTTTCTACACGACCGTCAGCCACTGACCGGAGAAATCCTGGACCGCCTCTTTCCTAATGAAGGGAGGGCAGTTTTGGGGGCTAAAATCACGCTTATTGACAAACATGATTTAAAGAGTATATTCGAAAATAGAAGGCTATTTGCATCTGCCGACTTTGATTTTACTAACCCGAACACTTTAAGGGATACTTTGTACGATAATCAGCCCTTGGTGGAATATTCTCTAGGTCAATTTGACTCGGAATATGGGGCTTATGATGTGGCTTATGGGCATGCCAAAAGAAAACTTGCTAAGCAACTTGCCCTTTATTTAGGAGGGGTATGTCTCGAGAAATGAGATTAAAAGTTTCAGCTGATATATCCCAATACCCAAAAGTCTTAGACTGGGTCGAATCGGGTATTTCTTCCTCTCAAATTCATCTCTGTGTTGAAGAGATATTTATCAATATCTGTTCGTACGCTTACCCCGAAAAGAGGGGAGAAGTAGAAATTATTTTTCGCAAAAATGAAGAGAATGTTGAATTTGAATTCATCGATACGGGAATAGAGTTTAATCCTTTAGAGTACCGCCGTCAAAAACCTTTAGATGAACCTGGGGGGTTTGGGATCTACATAGTGAATCACCTCATGGATTCGGTCACCTATGAACGACGAAATGACCAGAATCATCTTAAGATAGCAAAAAAAATCTCATAGAGAAGACGAAGAAATTAAGAAATTTCTAGCAGTTTTAGAATTCCTCGATCATTTTTTGCAGCACATCTTCATTATCCATGATCTCCCTTAAGAAATGCCTTAAAGCTCTGAGAATATATTTAGGAGAATTGTAGATCCCTGCAGTTCTAAAAACGAGGTCTAAGAGAGGGGTTTCATCTTCAATATACGCTATAAGAGTGAGTGTTTCTTTGTCTGTTTCCCCCTGTTGTGGGACGATCCAGACGGCGAATTGGTGATTGAAGAGGGTTACTTTATCCTCCTCCTCGATCACGTGAAAATAAAAAGGATGTTGCTGCAGAAGATCCTGGTCTTGATCGTTACAGTTTAAAAGGTTATGATCACGTAAAAAAGGAAGATCGATATTGATGATGCCATCGTGGTTGAAAAAAGAAAGATCAGAAAAAAATTCCTCAAAAGCGCGTTCTAGTTTTCCAGGGTTTGGCATCCCTTATCCTTATCAGATTTTTCCCCTCTCCATAAAAGGACTAATTTTATTTTTAAAGAAAAAGATTCTATTGTGGGTTACTATGGGTTTCTCAACCCTAAATTCTCAAATTTCAGTGCCCAAGACCAGCTCTCAAGTTGCACTTGTCTACGATTGTGAACATGAGATGGTTCTTTTTTCCAAAAAAGGTGAGCAAAAAATCCATCCTGCAAGTACGACAAAAATAGCTACCCTTCTTTACTCTCTTCATTGTAACCGAGATCCAAAAGAGCTTGTTCTAGTGCTACCAGAACTCTTAAAATCGATTCCAAAAGCGCAGAAGATCTCTGGAAATTACACCGTCTTGCCCTATCTTCTTGAACCGGATGCCTCTACGATCGGGTTAGTTCCCCACAGCTATTACTCCCTGGAAGATCTTTATCACGCTCTCACTTTAGTATCAGCAAACGATGCAGCAAATGTTCTAGCTTACCATTTAGGGGAGCAATCCATAGAGCAATTCATGATTGGTTTAAATCGTTTTTTAACCTCTATAGGCTGCTATGAAACTACTTATGTAAACCCCAGTGGATTAGAGTATCCTGCGCATAGAACAACGGCACTCGACTTGGCAAAAATGCTTTCATACGGGATCAAACAACCCGATTTTTTAAAAATAATTGGCACTGTTTTTTATAAAATGGAAACAGGTGAACTTATTGATAGAGAATTAAACAATTCCAATCGGTTGCTAAGATCTGAAAGCGGTTTGCAATACAAATATTGTCTAGGGGGAAAAACAGGTTTTACTGAACATGCAGGGTATTGTTTTGTGGGGGCTGCACAAAATAAAGAGAGAACAATTGTAGTAGCTGTCATGCAATCTGCTACCCCCCAGGATCGTTTTATAGATGCAACAAATCTTTTCAATGCAGCTTTTACAGAAAAAAAGACTACGAGAGTTTTTTACAATGCGTTTGACCCCTGTTTCTCTATTCGACCAAAGTATGCCAATCACAACCTCCTATTGCATTTATTGGAGGATCTTAAAGTCGAATCTTTTGCCAGCGTGGTGGATACCGTAGAGGCAAAAGTGGAGTATTTCGACGGCCAACTCCCCATCAAAAAGGGTCAAATCCTTGGACAAGTCCAATTGATCGTACCCAACGGAAAGATTTTAGAAACCAAAGTATTAGTGGCATCTAAGGATGTGCCTCATACCTGGGTCTCCTTTTGGATTAAGGAGAGGGCTAGAGCTCAGCTTTTTCTTTTACTGATTTTCACTGCAGGGATAATTCTAAAGAATTCTAGGAAAATAGAAAAAGGGGTTTAATACCCCTTAGAAAGTAAATACCAAAAGAAAAGAGCTGCCTATTCTTCTTTAAGAGAAAAGGGTGCAAAGTCTTCGGGAAGCGTAAGGTAGAGTTGATCATCACTGTAACCATACTTCTCTTTGAGCTTCTGGAAAAAAACACCACGCTCTTTCTCCGCCATGCGTCCAATGAGTTCAGACTTGAGTTTTTCGGTCATTTGTTGAAAGGGCATAGGTTCAGACTTGATATGATCTTTCAAAAAGAATACGCGAATCACGTGTTCGTTATTTTGCTGAACAAACGATGGGGAGCTTAATGATTCTATCGGCATGTTTGCTAGGATGGATTTGTGGGAGGGGGCTATCGATTTATCCTCGACATTGAGTTCATCTGTTAAGCTGATTCTGAAGTCCTCTTCTTTAGAAAAAAGTGAGGTGAGAGACTCTTTAAATGCTTGAAGATTGGGGAAGGTTGTCGGATCTAAGGCTTTAATCTTAAAAGCAATTTGGTCAGCCTTGTCCTTGTTTTTTACTCGCACTGTGAGGAATTGGTATCTCCAAGTTTCGTTCCCCGGGTTCATCGAGACAAATTCATCATAGGCATTTTTCAGAGTTTGAGGACCAACCTTATAAAAAATTTTGTTAACAAAACCAAACCAGTTCATCTGTTGCGTTAAAATATCATTCTTCACTGAATTTTTTGCATCTTCGTAGGTGAGATTGGCTTCATGAAGCTTGTTGATCATATCGCTTCCGTAGCGACTTACAAGCTCCTGGCGAATATCCGCTTCGGTTATTTTAATCTTTTTTTCTTCAGCCTCTTTTTTAAGAAATTCGAGTAAAATCAGCTCATCAAGCTGTCTTTTCCAGCTCTCTTTATAAAATCCGAAGCGATTATTGACGTTTTTATACTCGTCCGGGCTATGCAAATACATGCGCATATCCAACTCTTTAACAACGTCGGCAAGCGAAATGATTCGTCCGTTGACCTTAGCTAGAGGGATATTATTCACCGCAATTTTAGTCTTTACTGTTTTAAGTTTGTGAAAAGAGCTCTCTTTTGAAATCCCTTTTAGGGTCGCTAAAGGTAGTAAAAGGGCTAAAAAGTATTTGATTTGGATACGCATAGGAATGCATCGTAGCAAAGGAGCGATTTTTTGAGCAATCAGCTCCACTTAAGACCCTTGATAAGGGAGGTTGTTATAGGTCTAAACAAGGGTTATTATTCCCGTTCAAGCAACTGGCAGAAAAAACCGTCTGGCCCTTGATCTGTA
>CAYFOX010000003.1:0-6328 GCA_964344875.1 uncultured bacterium | reverse complement strand
TGCATCGTAGCAAAGGAGCGATTTTTTGGGCAATCAGCTCTACTTAAGGCAACAAAAAAAGAATTTTAAAAGTTTATTTGGTGTTACGTTTCTCGTTGTAGTAGCTGGCAAAAAAAACCGTCTGGTCCATTTTCAGTAGGAATTGTTTGAAATGAGGCGCCTATTTTTTTCACTGGATAGTTTTGACAAAAAAATGCTATTTGGTCCTGATTTTCTTCTTTAAGAACACTGCAAGTAGCGTACAAAATTACCCCTTTAGGTTTGATAAGAGGAAAAGCCTTCGAAAAGATCTCTCTTTGTAAACTGATAAGCTCATGGATATCTTCGACACAAAGCTTCTCTTTCATGTCGGGGTTTCGTCTTAATGTGCCGGTTCCTGAGCAGGGGACGTCCAATAAAAGGCGATCAAAATAGTGTAAAAACTGTTTGTTTGAAAAAGAGGAGTTTAAGATCTGGTAATTTTGCACCCCGGCGCGCTTAAGCCTTTTTTTTGCTTCAATGAGTGCTTTCTCTCGCACATCATGAAGAAAAAGTTGTCCCTGATTTTGCATCAATGCGCCAATCAGAAGACTTTTCCCCCCTGAACCGGCGCAGAAATCACAAACCGCCTCTTTGGGCTTGGGGTTTAAATGGATTGCTATCAGTTGGCTTGCCTCATCCTGGATCTCTATCAAGCCCTGTTTAAACGGCTCAAGAGCCGCAAAATTTTCCCTTTTTTCAAACCGGATTCCGTAGGGAGATAACTCGGTAGCTTGAACAGGAAAATGGTTTTTAAGCAGGGAAACAAGATCGTCTCGGCTGATTTTTAATGGGTTGGAGCGGGCGTAAAGAGGAGCCTCTTGGTGAACAGAACCTAAAAAAACCAAAAAATCTTTCTCGCTTAGACTTTTTTGTAAAAACTCAAGAAAATTTTTGTCAAATCCATAACGGATATACAGGGGGATTGAAGCGTCATTCAGGTAATTTTGGGGGTCAAAGGCATCGATTTCCCGAATATTTTGGGGGTCAAGTTTTTTCACCTGAAGAACATGTTCGATGAGCGATTCATAGCGACAAAGTTTATAGGCGAAATTTCCCAAAACTTTTCGATCCTTAGATCCCAGAGCGGAATTTTTTTTAAAATAGTTTTTCAAGCTTAGATCTAATCTAAATCTTTTAGGATCATGTTGTAAAAAAAATTGTTCTATATGGTACAAGCAAAATAAATTCATTATGTCAACTTAGGCCCGAATGACGAGAGAATAATTTTAGGGCAAAAGGGTTTTATATTCTATAGGAGTATGTAAGTGTAAAGGGAACAAATTTTTATATCAACTAGGGCGGATTTTCTTTGCCTTACCTTTTATAATATTTTGTGTTTTAAAAATGGTGAATTGGCAATCCTCGATGGATAGCCTGTCCCAGGCACTTTCCATGTGGAAAAATGAGGTGGGTGGAAATTTTTTAGGTTCCATTATTGGGATGATGCAACAAGCAGAGCTTACTCTTCTGATTTTAGCTAGCCTGCTTGAAGGTGTTGGTGGCGTTCTTTTGCTTTTTGGAATCCGCACGCGCCTCGCTGGATGGCTATTGATCCACTTCCTGGTACCCGTCAATATTTTGATGCATCCTTTTTGGTTTGCGGATGCCGCAAGCTTATTTCCCATGGTTAGTGATTTCAGCAAAAATATCGCCTTAATCGGGGGTGCTCTGTTATTTGCAGCTGGATGCTGCTGCCATATCTGCCACTGTCAGCAAGAGAGTCATCATATGGACGATCGAGTTTAAAAAAGAAAACGTAAAAGGGTAGAATACATTTTGAAAGAGTCGATCTCCCTTTTTTTTTGCCACTGGTTACTCGGTGGAATTCTTGGTTGGTTTTCCAGTGAGAGCCAACCCGTTTTTTTCGCGGCTATAGCCACTGGTTCTTTTCTTTTTGTCTTGAATTGTAGTCTCACTGTAAAAAAGAGACCTCTTTATACCTTTGGATTTTTTTTCGGTTTTTATTTTATCCAAAATCTTTGGATGAAAGATTTGAGTGTGCCCCAAGATGCGATCTATTTGCACTGCTTTGGCCCTCTTCTTACCCTGTTTTTTTCGTTGTGGATTGCAATACAGTCTCTTTTGGTTACCAATTTTGCTTCAACATTGCAGCAAAAGAAAAAAATTTTTGGATTCATCGGACTTTGGACCCTAATGGAGTACCATCGAATCTTTATTTTGTGCGGCTGGAACTTCTATACAATCTCTACCATTTTAGAAAAAATCCCAATGCTAGACAGGGTTTTTGCATTCACAGGGGTTTTTGGTGCAACGCTTCTGATCCTTTTTGTGAGTTTGCCTCTATTTGAAAATCCAAAAAAGAGCTCGAGCTATATCGGGCTTTTTTTATTTACAACACTAATTTTCGTTCCCCAGTTCAAGAAGACCAATACAACAATAAGAGTCGGGGTGGTGCAAACAGCTCGCGATCCATGGGAGATGAACGACAAATTGTATTTAGAAAAGTATTTAGCTTGGCTAAAGGGAATTAAGGACCTTGATCTACTGGTATTCAGTGAAACAAGCCTTCCCTGTAAATACTTTTTTAAATATCCAGGGGGGTTGACGATGGGTGAGCTTTTGGATTGTTATAGTTTGGAGTCGGCGATTATCAATCTCTCCTTCAATAACAATACGGATGTGATTGTAGGCCATATCTACCCTACTGAAAATGGAAAACATTTGAATGTCGCAACACTTGTTCATAAAGGGGAAGTTGTAGGTAGGTATGACAAAAATCGACTCATCTCGGTGATGGAAAAATCCTGGGATTTTTTACCCGACTCTTTTAAATCCTTTCTGGGTGCTGGGGATTTTTCTGCCGGGCAAAAAAAGGCTCTTTTGAGGGGAAAACACCTCTACGGCATCAACATTTGCTATGATGACTATTTTGGATCCGATTCCAATGTTTTTTCCAAAAAAGCGGTTGATCTGATTGTGTCAATCCATAATGATATTTGGTTTCAAAACGACCATTTTAAAACCAATCATTTTCGCCATTCTCTACTTAGATCGATTGAGAACGGATTGCCCACAATAAGAAGCGCAAACGGAGGCTACTCAGGATATATCCTTCCAGATGGGGAGTGTGCTTTTTTCCCACCTGGAGAGGGGGTAAAAACTTTTTCCATACCGTTGTCTAAAAATCTTACACTCTATCCGTATCTGCAAGATCGATTTTTTGTTTTCATCGCTTTTTTATTATTTATTTGGGGATTTCGAGAAAAATTTGAAAAAAACTATAGGACGGGACCAAGAAGAGATTGAACAAAAAGAGATTCAAGGGTAAATTCTTAAAAAAAGGCCGATATTTTCGGCTGAGTTTAGAATTTCGTTGTAAGAAGGTGACATCTTGCGAGACCAAAGCTCGATTGTAAAACAGGTCGGTTCAAGACCACAAACAACAATTCTAAACGTATTTGAGCTCACAGGCGTGGCCCTTTTTACGGGAAAAATTGTTCGTTGCAGATTTTTGCCCGCCCTCCCTGACACGGGAATCATTTTCAGACGTGTTGATTTATTAGATAAACCATGCATAAAAGCAAGAGCCTCCTCAGTAGTCTCTACCCCTAGATGCACAGTGATTGGGGAAAATGGGATCTCAGTACAGTTGGTAGAACACCTTCTATCAGCTATTTACGGTTTAGGAATTGACAATCTTATAGTAGAAATAGATGGGCCCGAAGTTCCGATTTTTGATGGTAGCTCCCAACAGTTTGTACTCTCTTTTATTGAGGCAAAAACGGTCTCTTTAGCAGCTCAAAAGCCTATATTCAAAATTTTAGAACCGATTGAGGTTGTCTCTAATGGGACAACTGTGCGCGCTACTCCATGTGATGATTTAATTTTTTCCTACCTTTTGCATTACGATGCTAAGGGAGTGCTGGAGCATCAGGATTACCTGATCAAATTCAATCAAGAGAGATACATCAAGCAAGTCTGTGGTTGTCGTACTTTCAGCAGCTATGAGGAGATTCAACCTCTGTTGGAGAAAGGTTTCATTAAGGGTGGGAGCCTGGAAAATGGGATTATTGTCAAAGAGGGCAGGGTAATTAATGAGGGCGGGTTGAGATTTTCCAATGAGATGGCCCGTCATAAGGCTCTGGATATGATTGGTGATTTATGCCTCATTGGGTACGACGTAATAGCCCACTACCATGGCGACAAATCGGGTCACACACAAACAACGAAACTGGCACAACTGATAGAAGAAAAAGTTTTAGAATGGGTACATCAAACTCCGCAATTAGCACAGGAGTGGGCACACACGCAATAGATATCGATGAGATCATCCGTATTTTGCCCCACTCCTATCCTTTTTTACTCGTAGATCGCATTTTGGATATTGATCTAGATAACAATCGCATCATAGGTCAAAAAAACGTGACGATCAATGAGCAGTTTTTTACTGGACACTTCCCTAGTAAGCCAATTATGCCAGGGGTGCTTATTATTGAGGCGATGGCGCAGGTTGGCGGCATTTTAATGCACAAAAAGGGGATCAAAGGCTTAAAAGTGCTTATGAGTGTGTATGAAGCGCGCTTTCGGCGCCCCGTTACGCCAGGCGATGTGCTGATGATTGAGGTGCAGGCAACATTTTTGTCTCAAAGGGGGGGGAAGTGTGAAGCTAAGGCTTTTGTGAATAACGAAGTAGTTGTCGATGCAGGGATAAGCTTCGGCATCCATCCCGAATTTCGTACACAATCACATAAAGATAACCACATTTAAAAAGGGCTCTAATGGCAACCATTCATCCAACAGCCGTCGTTCACCCAGACGCAAAGATTGCAGAGGGGGTAGAAATTGGCCCGTACTCTATTGTTGGTCCGCATGTTAACCTTAAAGAGGGTGTTGTCCTGCGATCTCACGTGGTCGTTGAGGGGCACACAACTATTGGGGAGGGGACTGTAGTATTTCAATTCGCCAGCATTGGTGCCAAACCCCAGGATCTTAAGTATAGAGGGGAAAAAACGTTTGTTTTCATAGGAAAAAATTGTGAAATTAGGGAATGCGTCACTGTAAATAGCTCCTGTGGCGAAGGGACTGCAGTCCAAATCGGAGATAACTGCCTATTGATGGCGTATGTTCACGTCGCCCACAATTGTATCTTGGGAAACAATGTAATTTTATCTAATAACGTCTCTTTGGCAGGTCATGTTGAGGTGGGGAATTATGCTATAATTGGAGGGTTTACTCCTGTGCATCAATTTACCCGTATTGGTGCTCACGCAATGTGCGGAGGGATGTCGAGGCTTGACGGGGATTTGGGACCATTCTTGATCGGTGGTGGCGCTGAATTCAAGGTGGGAGGCATCAACCTTGTAGGTTTGAGACGCAGGGAGTTTGATCTGGAAAGAACAGTCAAATTAGGAAAGCTTTTTAAGTGGATCTATCGCACTGAACTCTCATTAGAAGCGGCAATCCAGGAAATTACTAAAGAATTTTCTATTGAGGACCAAGATGTCAGACTTTGGGTAGAATTTTTTTCCGCTCAAAGTAAACGGGGGTATGCTGGGTATAAGCGGACCGCACAATCAGAGCCGGCTCTCTGCTAGATTCGATCAGCCTTTTAAGGTAAGATTCTATCTTGCTCCTATATCTGCAGATAATTTACCCTAAATGGGTATGTTTAAAATCGTATTATTTGCCACTGCGGATATCGCACTTCCGACACTAGAATATATCCATAAAAACCACCATTTAGTTGCTCTAGTTACCATGCCCGATAAACCAAGGGAAAGGGGGGGGAGCTTAACAATGACCGCAGTAAAAAAACGGGCTTTGGAATTGGGGGTAGCTGTCTATGATCCGGTAAGCCCTAAAGAAGAGAGCTTCGTCGCAGCGATGCAGTTGCTGAACCCCGATCTTTTTGTGGTTTTCGCGTATGGGCACATCTTGCGAAAAAACCTGCTGGATATTCCTAAGCTAGGGCCAATCAATCTTCATACCTCCATTCTTCCCTACTATAGAGGGGCGGCACCAATAGAAAGAGCTATTTTAGCAGGAGAGACTGAAACAGGTATCAGCGTGATGCAAATGGATGTCGGGATGGATACGGGTCCTGTTTATCTTATTAAAAAAATCCCGATTCACCCGGAAATGGACTCGACTCTTCTTAAAGAAAAGCTTGCAATCCTCTCCCAAGAGGCTCTTGATGAGGTCCTCAAACAAATCGCATCGCACACAGCGCGTCTAACGGAGCAAGAGCATACACTAGCAACTTATGCCCCAAAAATTTCTAAGGAGGAACTAGACCTTTATACTGGTACAAAAGAAAATATGCTTTTAAAAGTGAGGGGGCTAGTAT
>CAYFOX010000002.1:38181-41622 GCA_964344875.1 uncultured bacterium | reverse complement strand
TCCTCCCTCCGCCCTTTCCTTTATCTTTCCGATTACAATCCCGATGCCATCTATTTCTCCACAAAATTCCAGCAAACTCAGGAGCTTAACCAGAGCATGCGAGGGATAGAGAGGCCTAAGGTCGATTCTCGTTTGGAGATGCTCTCTCAGCGTTTGGAGTCGCTTCGCCATCTTTCGGGAAAGCTTGGATCCTTACCCGGTTTGGATCAGCCTCAAGACCGCAAAGTGATCGAGACGCTTAAACTTACCCCCACCTTACTTGCGCCGGAAGAGAATCGGATGGCCAAAGTTTTTGGTGGCTCGCTGCCTAAAGCCCCCAAAAAAAGGGGTAGACCGCAAAAAGGGGAGACGGAACCGAAGAAAATTCTCGAAAAGAAAACGATCGATAAGAGAATTAAGCAAGTAAGCCCAATTCGACTCAAGAAGGGATAATGCAAGGATTTTGCTCGCTTGGATCCGGCTCCAAAGGGAACTCTACTGTTCTCAAAGGGGCTAATTCCGTTTTTTTAATTGATGCCGGCTTTTCTATGAAAAAGACCGAAGATCTCCTATCGCGCATCGGATTGGATCTCAGACAGATTCAGGGTATTTTGGTGACTCATGATCACCATGATCACATAGCCGGCCTTGAAATGATTGTAAAGCACTATGAGATCCCTTTATACACCAACTGTGAAACTGCGAAAGTTTTGCATGCAGCGATGCATGTGCGACCAAAATTTAAAATCTTTGAAACTGGGGTAAGTTTTAAGTTAGATGAGTTTCTTGTACACCCTTTTTCTATTCCTCATGATGCGGTCGAACCGGTGGCTTTTACCTTTTCGTTCGATGAAAAAAAATTCGGGATCTGCACAGATATAGGATTTGTGACACCGCTTGCAGTAAGAGCTTTGCAAAATTGCACTCATCTTCTTTTGGAATCCAATCATGATGTGGGTATGGTACACGCAAGTAGTCGACCCCAAGTGTATAAAAAAAGGGTTTTAAGCAAGCAGGGGCACTTGTCGAATGAGGAGTCAAGAACTCTTCTTGAGGCGGTCGCACACGATAAGCTGGAGATGGTTGCTTTGGGTCATCTTTCCCAGGAGTGCAACTGTCCGGAGATGGTTTTGAAGGCTATGGAGGGGATAGCAACCCCCATAAAACTTTTGCATCAAGAGGGTCCAAATCCTTTCTTTTCTTTTATGCATGAGACCGTTTGCCTCTAAAAAGGTTGTAAATTTACCCTTATTTAGACAAGATCGGGGCGAAATAGCACTTTTCTGGCCTTGGCTCCATCCGGAGGGCTTATGATCCCCTTGCTCTCAAGTTCATCTATCAGGCTGGCAGCCCTTGCATATCCTATTTTCAGTTTACGTTGTAAAAAAGTTGTGGAGGCGTTGTTGTGCTGCACAACTATCTCTAAAGCCCTTGAGTAGAGAGAATCGCTCCCTTCCCCCTCCTCGTTGTCATCAGCAAAAAGAGGATCTTCCGAAAGCGTGTCAAAAGATTGGATCAAATAATTTGCAGGACGCTGATCTTGAATGAATGAGACGACCCTATTGATATCTTCGTCTCGTATGTAAACCCCTTGTGCCCGCAAAATTTGGGATGTTTGGGGAGGTAAAAAAAGCATATCCCCGTTACCTAATAAGGCCTCGGCACCATTATCATCTAAAATAATTTGACTGTTGATCCGACTGGCAACTTTAAAAGCGATGCGCGTCGGAAAGTTCGCTTTGATGAGTCCGGTAATCACCTCGCGTGAGGGGCGCTGTGTCGCTAGAACAAGGTGAATTCCGACAGCACGTGCCATTTGGGCGATTCTGGCTATGGGTGTCTCTAAATCAGCGTTTGTTGACATCATTAAGTCGGCAAACTCATCGATGATTGCTACAATATGAAACATCTTCTCGGGAACAGGAATGCTCAAAGATTGCTCTAAAGTAACGTCCTGTTTTCTTGTATTGAAAGAGTGGATATTTCTTACCCCAAGCTGCTTCAAAATTTCATACCGCAACTGCATCTCTTGCACAATCCATTTGAGTGCAGCATAAGCGCCGTTGGGCTCTGTAATCACCGGGGCGATTAGGTGGGGCAGATGACTGAATGGGGTGAGTTCAACTTTTTTGGGATCGACTAAGATGAGTTTGATATCATCGGGAGATGCATTCATAAGAATCGACATGATGATAGTATTAATACATACCGATTTACCCGACCCCGTGGCGCCGGCAATCAAACAGTGAGGCATCTTCGAAAGATCACAGATTACCTCCTCACCGCTTACAGTTTTTCCTAAAAGAACCGGAATGTGAAACTTTTTTGGGTTATTGCGATAGGAGATAAGCATCTGCTTGAAGCCCACCTCTTGAGCGGTTAAAGAGGGGATCTCAACGCCTACCGCCGCTTTTCCCGGAATCGGCGCTATAATCCTGATCGATTTTGCTTGAAGATTGAGTGCTATATCATCTTCGAGAGCCTTAATCTTTTGGACTTTCACGCCGATTGCAGGGTGTACCTCAAATGAGGTAATCGTGGGTCCACAGTTGATCTCTCCCACTTTCCCCTCTATGCCAAAGCTCAAAAGAGTCTCTTCAAGGATACGCGCTTGTCTCTCAAGATCTTTTTTCAATAAGGGTTGATCGACTTTTTTGGCATCTGTAAGAAGAGTAATAGGGGGGAGCTCATAACCATTTGCAGTGATCTTTTTTTTGCTTTCCAATTTTATCGCAGGGAGAAGTTCACTCGCCTTGATTTTGGGTAAAAGTCTTTTTTTTTCGGGCAAAACGGGCTCTTCTACGTCCACCTCAACGATAGCATCCTCTTCAGGCGTCTTGAGTTTTCTTGGCCAAACGCGCTTAGGAGCGTCTAAAGGGGTTAAGCTAAATGTCGCCGTTTCATCTATCGGGTGCTCTTTTTTTAATTTTAGTAGGCGATCTTTAAGGTGGTCGACAAGCGCTAGAGGGCTGATCTCAAAAAGGGAGAGCAAAGAGATCAGTAAAACCAAAAGAAAGCTAAAAAAAGTACCGGTCGGAGTGAGTAGAATTTTTAGGTTGAAGTAGGGTATACCTTGATAAATATAGTCGGCAAGAACACCCCCTAAAAATACTTTAGTGATTTTTGTAGGATAGGGGCCATCTGCGATAGCAGTATCAAAAAGAACAAACTTCTTCAAGTTGGCAAACAATGAGCTTCCGGCAATCAAAGAGAGTAAAATACAAGAGGACAATAGAAAAAGGGAAAAGAAAATTATTTTATTCGTCGGGTTGTCGAAAGGATCTTTAATCAGGTGCTTCACTCCCCAAAAAACCAGAAAAAACGCAAGCATAAAAGATTGAATTCCTAACAGGTAATTAAGTATGAAGCTCACGAAATAGCCGACTAAACCCAGAAGATTAGCTTCAGGCTTTTGTTGATGGAACGAGATAAGAGCTAGAAGTAAAAGAAGGGCAATAGCAC
>CAYFOX010000002.1:33469-38171 GCA_964344875.1 uncultured bacterium | reverse complement strand
GCACATAGAATAAATCCGAATATTTCGCTGGGTTTATTGTGCAATTCTTCATCGGAAGGTGTATTTGTTTTAAACGAAACTTTAGGCATTTACCTAAAGGGTATGGATTAAGCTTATTTAAAGCAAGAAGGGCGAACGACGGGACTCGAACCCGCGACAGCCAGATCCACAATCTGGAGCTCTACCAACTGAGCTACGTCCGCCACGAAACTTTATCAAATATTAAACAGTATCCGTTGTTTTATGGCAAGAGCGAAGAATTGCGATACCAACGATAAGGATAAGAAGTGTCTTTAGTAGGGGGTCTGCCCCTTCCGGAGGGTAGAAGTTAAAGGTCAACGGTCTGGGAATCGCATCCATTAAGGTAAGAATTTTTTCCGTATACCAGCTGCATAGGGGGGATAAAAAAGGGATAAACATAGATAGTATACATAAAAATAGAGTCGGTAACATTAGGGGGGGGAACACCAGATTTGTGATTAAAGCCAACGGAGGGAACCCTTGGATGTGTAGTAAAATGTAGGGCAAAGTCACTAAAGTCACGGCTAAATTTAGACTCAAGAGGTTGCAAAAAAATTTTTTTATAAGATTTTTAGTTCGGGGAATCAAATAAAAAGAGTTTTTAACATAAAGGGACTCTAGCAAAGCATTTATTTTTCTACTGTAAAAGAGGATACCAAAGGTGGCTAAAAAGCTTAGAGCGGAGCCGATTTGAAAGCTTTTTTCGGGGAGAATCAAAAAGACGAGTATAAACGACAAATAAAAGGTGTTTTTGGGGTGCTGAAATCTTTTGCACAAAGGGGCGAGAAGGGTCAAAAATAGGGAGAGGAAACTGCGTAAAACAGAGGATGATAGCTGGACAACTAAAAGATATCCGCTGGCTATTAAAATCAGAAAACTTAAGTAAAGGCGCCCTTTGGATAATCGGGATAATAAGAGATCAAAAGACGAAAGAATCGATTGAAAGTGAAATCCTGATATGGCTAAAAGATGACTCAGCCCTAGAGATTGAAACAAAAAGCTCAAAGAATTACTAGGGGATTTACCCAAAAGAAACGTTTTGTAAAAAAGGGAGATATCATCAGAGTAAAGCGCGTCTATTCTCTGTTCAAGCCCCTTTTGAAGCGGGGCAAATAAAGGGGTTATATCAATCGTTTTTACAGGAAATCGAGGGTAAAAAAGGCCCAAAAGAGCAGACAAAAGAAAAAGGACCGGGTGCATGCATGCGATAGGTGTGACTAAAAAAATCAAGAGAGCTTTATTCAAACTATCTAAGTGACACAGAAGGGGGCAAAAGAGGACTCCCGAGGCAACAACAAGAGCCGGGTTTTCATTTGGAAAAAGTCTAACAAACGGGCTTTTATAAGGCACTTCCAAAAAGGGTAAAGGAAAATTTCTTTTTTAGCGCAGGAAATGTCTAATTTTCTTTTTCGAGCTCCTCAATAGGCTTCAGGATCACTCTGTTGGTCCTTGTTCGTCCAGTTAGATAATGGAGAATCCAATCAACAGCTACCACTAAACGGTTTCGAAAAGAGACCAGGTAGATTAGATGGATCAAAAGCCAAGCTAGCCAGGCTATAAAGCCTTGCAACTGAAGTTTTCCGGAGACCGCAACCGCTTTGTAGCTGCCAATAGTTGCCATCATCCCTTTATCAAAATAACGGAATGGTTTGAGGTCTTTTTTTCCTTCGTATTTATCTTTGAGAAACTTGCCCACATAAGAACCCATTTGGATAGCTACCGGAGCTATCCCGGGTAGAGGAGATCCCCCGTTTCCTTTGAAATGGGATGCATCACCAATCACAAACACATGAGGGTCTTGGGGAAGATGCAAATAGGGTCCAATGATTGCTCTTCCCTGTCGGTCTAGCTCAGTATGAAGAGATTTGACTAAAGGGGAGGCTTCATTACCGGCAGCCCAAATGACCGCCTCTGCATGATAAAACCCTTTTTCAGTTTCGACCCCATGAGGGAGGATATTGGTAACTTTAGTGTTGGTCAATACCTCCACCCCTAAAGAAACCAAATCTTTATGGGCCCTTTTACGCAAAGATTCGGGATAGGCGGGAAGTATTTCAGAGAATCCTTCCAACAAAAGGACACGGGCTTGTTTGGGATCGATATGCCTGAAATTTTTTTTAAGGGTATCGTTTTTCAGTTCCGCTATCGAACCTGCAAGCTCTACCCCTGTGGGCCCTGCCCCAATCACAACAAAAACCATATGCTCCATAAGCTCTTCAAAATTCTGAGCCTTTTCAGCACGTTCAAAAGCTAAAAGAAGTTTTTCTTTGATTTTATAGGCGTCCTCGAGAGTCTTGAGCCCCGGAGCTAAGGCTTCATAATGGGTGTTACCGAAATAGGAGTGTCTGGCGCCTGTTGCAATGACAAGTTCATCATAAAAAAGTTCATGCCCATCATGAAGGGTAATCTTTTTGAGTTCGCGATCAACTTGAACCACAAAACCCATGCGCACTTCGACGTTATTTTGGTTTTTGAAGATCTCTCTTAAAGGTTTTGAGATGGAGGATTCGCTAAGACTTGCTGTAGCTACTTGATAGAGAAGGGGTTGAAAGATATGGGAATTCATTTTATCGATCAAAGTGATTCTGCAAGGGGCTTTTTTGAGTTTTTGGATGAGATTCACTCCAGCAAATCCCCCTCCGATGACTACAACATGCTTCTCCATATTCCTCTTCTTAAACAAACATGCAAAAAAAAATAAGCTTTTTATGTGGAAAATCGAAAAAAATCAAGAAGATGCTAAAAGGTTTAGATTAAAAAAATGCAACACTTCACAGGTTTGTTGCAAGTGTAATACCATCTTTGGCAAGATGGAACTTTAAGGTTGGGATCCTTTTTATGTTGACCGTACACGAGCTTTTGCAAAAATATAAAGAGCCCCTTAATCTTGAGCTTACAGCGGGTGCAGACGGACTTAAAGAGAAGAAAATCATTGTACCAGAGGTAGAGCGCCCCGGATTAGCTCTATGTGGCTATTTGAAACACCGCTCTGAAAGGCGTATCCTGGTTTTTGGAAAAATTGAGATCGAATATCTTAAAGACATTTCCCAGGAAGATAGAAAGGAGCGATTATCGCTGCTTTTTGGAAAAAAGCTCCCTGCAATTTTTGTAGCCCGTAGGTACCGACCCCCCAAAGAGCTTATAGAGATCTGTGATGAAAAACGGATCCCATTATTCCGTTCAAGTCTATCGACGATGAATCTTATTACCCGATTGACGGTGATTCTTGTGGAGGAATTCGCCCCTACCATGTCCTGTCATGGAACTTTAGTAGAGGTTTTTGGAATAGGACTTTTAATCCAAGGCAATTCCTCTGTGGGTAAGAGCGAAGCGGCTTTAGGATTGATAGAAAGGGGACATCGTTTAATTGCTGATGATGTGGTTTTGGTCTCAAAAAAGAAAGGGGGGTATCTGGAGGGGACAGGTCCTGAACTCACTCGCCATCTTTTGGAAATTCGGGGAATCGGGATCATTAATGTAGCCCATCTTTATGGGGCTGTCTGCATATCGGAGTCTAAAAAGATTGACCTAATCGTCAAATTAGAACAATGGGATGACACCCATTTTTATGATAGAATAGGTCTTGAAGAGAAGTTTTGTGAATTGCTGAACATTAAGGTCCCTTTTTACATTATGCCCGTAAAACCGGGGCGTGACGTTGTCCTTTTATTAGAGACAATCGTTTTGAATCATCGACTTAAAGAGACCGGATATAATTCTGCGAAAGAATTCAATGTGAAGCTTTTAGATACTCTTTCAAAGAAAGCTTGTTCGAAAGAAACCTCCTTAGATATACTTTAGAGGCCAAATGATGACAACGCACTCTTTAGCGAATTTTGAGGGAAAATCTATTTTAAAAGGGATAGCGTCGGGACCTCTTGTTATCCATAGGGAAAAATCTTTTCTAGAAAAAAAAGAGTGTTGTCAGGATTTAGAGGAGAATATCCATAAATACCAACAAGCGCTTGCTATAACAAAAAAAGAGATACAAGCTCTTTTGAAGCGCCTAACCGCCATCGAAAATTTCGATTCGGTAAGTATCTTTCAGGCCCATCTTTCGATCCTTGAGGATCCTCTGTTTTCTCAACAAATTGAAAGTAAAATACGCATCGAAAATATTCCTGCGCAGCAAGCGCTAGAGAGTGCGATTGAAACTGTTGTAGAGGCTCTTGAGGCTACATTAGATCCTTTTTTTCGAGAAAGGATTTTGGATCTTAAAGATTTGCAACACCGGATTACCTACCATTTACATGGAACGGAACCGAAAATTCCGCACACTTTTCAAGGAGCTATTGTTTGTGTGAAAGAGGTTTCACCCTCTTTGGCAGCACAGGGAGCTTTAAAAGGGGTTAAAGGGTTTATAAGCTTGAACGGCTCGAGCGCTTCTCATACCTCAGTAGTATTGAAGAGCCGAGCTATTGGACATATGCTGCTTGAGGATTTATCGGTACTTGAGCCCTATGAGGGGAAAATGGTTCTAATGGATTCCCAAAAAGGGATTCTTTATATAGACCCTCCTCTAGATCTTGTAGAATCCTCGGAAACAACAGCAAATAAGCTTTCATCTATAGACGGAACTTCGGGTGAGGTGTTTACAAGAGATGGCCAACTAGTGCGGATTTATTCCACTTTCGATGGTGTGGAGTATTCAGCCGAGTTAAAAAACGGAATAGGGCTTTAC
>CAYFOX010000002.1:30799-33459 GCA_964344875.1 uncultured bacterium | reverse complement strand
TTACCGCACAGAATTTTATCTTTTGCATGATAGGGAAATAGCCTTTTGCGAAGACCGACAGACACTCCTTTATCAGTCTATTTTGGAGGAGGTAGGGCCTCAAAAAGTTGTATTTCGCCTATTTGATCTTGGGGGAGATAAAAATTTTCTCCATGATTTAGATCCTAAAAGGGCAAAACTGCGTTCTGTTCAGTATTTGCTTGAGAGGAAAGAAATTTTAGAGCTACAACTGAGCTCTTTGATAAAAGCTCAAAAAATTTCTCCTCTTTTTGTTCTTATCCCTTACGTTGTAAAAAAAGAAGAGCTGGAGCTGATACAAAAAGAGATTTTTCGACTACAAAACAATCTTGAATCTACCTTAAAGGTGAATCTAGGGGCGATGATCGAGACACCTTTAACAGTGGATGCGCTCGAGGAGATTCTGGAAATAGCCGATTTTTTAGCCATTGGAACAAATGATTTAACCCAAGCTCTGATCGAAATTCATCGAGATTCGCCCGATTTTTGTTCGTATCAGCCCGACCTATTTAGAACCATCCGTCAAATCATTCAGAAAGCCTCTGATTGGGGAAAACCGGTTAGTGTTTGTGGAGAAATTGTTTCTAATCCCGTATTTACCGAACTTCTCATTGGTTTAGGGGCGACCGATTTTTCCTGTTCTTTTCATGAGATCCCACAGGTTAAACGGAAGATCGTTGCTTCGGATCGAGATAAGGCCTTTTTGCTCGCGCAAAAAGTTTGTGCAGCCACCTCTTCTTTTGAGGTTAAGACCCTATTACACTGAAGAAATCAAATAAACAAAAAAAAAGGCTAGACGACAGGCTTTTACTATTTAAAGTATGCCTTAGTGATGCCCTTTTTCCTCCCTCCCCGCACTTTGGGGCGCGGGGAGAAATAAATAGCCCTGAGAAGAGGTTTTTTTAATTAGAGTTGGAAGTGCTCCATTTTCTTTTCTGCATCCTGATAAGCTGCTTGAATGAGGTCTTCAAGACCCTCAACATCATCGGGATTAACGCACTCTTTTTTAATTTTGATCCTCTTAAGCTCTTTATTTCCGCTTAGAGTAATCTCGACTAGCTGTGAGGGGGCATGACCCACATATTCTTTGGATTTTAATTCTTGAGTCAGCCTCTCTAATTGCTCAGAGATGTTGCGTTGATCTTTCTTTTTTTTCAAAAATCCGCTTCCCATAGGTTTCCTTAGTGATTTTCCATTTTCAGATTTTATTGAGTTACAGCGTTCCACTCCACAAGAGCAAATTGGATGAGGTTTTGGTGGCGCACACTTGCCGGTAAAAGGGTCAGTGAGGGGGAGACGCTTACAGAAGTTACAGCAGGGGGTGAAGTATTGGGTGCAAAAGGTTCTGCTGCTGGGATAAGGGTGGATGCATTACCCTGTTCGTCTTTTTGTTGTATAGGTTCTTCAACAAAAGGTTTTGTTACAGATAGGTCGTGAGAGGAATCGAGGTTTAAAGGTGTAAGGATCTCTTTTTCCAAAAAGGCAGGGGGAAAAGTGGAGAGATTTGACTCTTCTGGCTGGGGCGCTAAGGGAGAGTTTGGTAAAATATGCAAAGAGGAGTCAGAAGGGGTTTCTAAAGAAGTTTCTAGGTTGATGGATTCCTCATCAGGGGAAAAAGGGGCTCTTTCGACCAATTTTTTTTCCAATTCTTCTAGACGCTCCACTATTGCTGATATTGATGGGCGGTGACTTTTTTTCATCAAAAGGATCAAGAGCGTTTCAAACTGCTGTTGGGAGAGGAAAGGTCTGGTGGGTTGATGGAAAAAAGGGTAGATGAGCTCAAGCATCTCCAAAAGGGATGTTATGGAGTAATTTTTGCTTAGTTCTTGATAGGTGCTGAATTCCTCGTCGCTTAAATGGTAGGCCCTTGGATCTAATGTTTTTTGTAAACATAGAAGATGATTACGCATATGCTCTGCAAGATCTTCTATCAAAAGGGAGGTCTCTTTTCCAGACAGCAAAAGGGAGTCTGACGCTTTTTTCAGATCCTCTATAGAACGCTTTTGGATGGCACGGTCGATCAGGAAAAGCCCCTCTTTAGAGACTTTGCCTAGAGATTCACGCACGATTTCAATAGATAGGTCACCATTAGCTGTACACAGAAGCTGATCTAAAAGCGATTCGGCATCGCGCATACTTCCTTGAGCAGCTTCAGCAATCAGCGACAAAGAGGCAAAATCGGCTTTAAGGCTCTGATCGTTTACAATTGATTGGAGTTTCGTCACAATAGTATCAAGTCGAATTCTTTGCAGATCAAACTTTTGACAGCGACTTTGAATGGTTAAAGGGACTTTGTGTGGCTCGGTAGTTGCAAAGAAAAATTTTACATAAGATGGGGGCTCTTCCAATGTTTTTAGCAAAGCATTGAAGGCCTCTTTTGTCAGCATATGTACTTCATCTATCAAGTAAACGCGAAATCGCCCTTTTGGAGGGGCGAAAGCAACACCCTCGCTAATCAACCTTATATCATCAATACCACGGTTAGAGGCTCCGTCGATCTCCATCAACTCCATGGAAGCTCCCCCTAACATTTGGAGGCAACTAGGACAAAGATTACAGGGCTCTGCCCTTTTTGAGGGATTCTCACAGTTGATTGCGCGGGCAAATAACCTTGCTATCGTGGTTTTTCCCGTCCCCCTTGT
>CAYFOX010000002.1:25108-30789 GCA_964344875.1 uncultured bacterium | reverse complement strand
ACTCTACCGTTTTTGATCGCATTTTGCAGAGTATCGATGACAATCTGTTGTCCAATAACCTCTTGGAAAAGTTTTGGCCTGTACTTACGGGCGATGGGCTGGTACATTTGCATAGTTCTTGGATTTTAACCGATTTCTACTTTCTAAAGAACTTAGATTTTAAGCTTTTGCCGAACTCTTTTGCGAGCGTGTCACCGGGAAATAGTAGAGACTACTATTTTCTCCTCCTAGATTGTAAAAAATAATATTAAAGCGCCCAAAAAAATAAAAGAATTGCTATTCGACAGGTATCAAGCTTCTCTTTAAATAGGGGGGGTTGGTACAATGAGGTTATGCAAATGAGACGATGGATGCGGTCTATTAGCGAGGGTTTGAAGGAAAACCGTCGCGGGTTGCGCCTCATAATTGCAAGTGTATTTTTTTTGATACTCTTTGCTTTTATACATTTTAGAGAAGTGCGGGTCGAGGCTTTAGAAATTGAGGCAAAGGCCTCGAGCTATATTGTAGCGCAAGTCGATTTCTCTTTCCCCGATGAGGAGGCAACTCTCATTTTGCGCCAAGAGGCTTTGTCCGATATCAGTTCTGTTTATCAAATTGATCCTAAATCGATCAAAGAGGCCCGATCTCAGGTCGAAGAGTATTTTATAAAAAATAAAAATTGGAGGGGAAATAATTCGGCGACTTTCGAGGAGATTTACCAGACTATAGAAAAAGTTGCTGAAGAGCTGGGTAAAATAAAAATCACTGATGAGAGAACTGTAAGAAAAGCTTGCGAGTCAAGATACATGTGCCAAGGGATGATCCAGGTTCCGATTGATCCTGCAAATCCCTCCCTACCAAACGATTTTTGGCCCATTTTTTTGGGTGAAGAGCTGCAAAAAGGGGGTGGGCAATCTAAGGACGCCATCGATTTGGTTGTACAGAGATATGCCCTCTTCAAAAATTGGAGCATCGAAGTCGACTACGAGGAGCTCCGAAAATTTCGTACTCACATTGAGGCACTGGTAGAGGGGAAAAACACCTCTGTCAAAGCGGGTTCTTTGATCATTTCTGAAGGGGATACTGTAAGCGATAGGCATATCAGACAGCTTGCTGAGATGAAAAAACAGATCCAGGAGAGTCGCAATCTTTTTTCTTGGAATACCCTTTTGGGCAGCGGGATTATCGCCCTATTACTAACCATACTGATTGCAAGATATTTCCGCCTGTACCACAAAAAAATTTATTACTCCTCATTGAGTCTGTCTTTGTATGCAACCATCATCTTTTTAACACTCGGTGGGGCAAAGATTATGGAGTATTTTTTAGTCGAAAATGCTCAGTATCTTACCGATTATATCCGTTTTCCGGTATTAGTCCCTTTTGCAGCAATACTCATATCTATTTTGCTAAATAAGCAAGTCGCCCTATTTTCTTCGTTTTTTCTTACGATCACGATCGGATTGACTCTTGCAGTAGATCAGGGAAGATTCCTTTTGATCAACTATGTAGCCTCATTGGCTGCAATTTTTTTTAGTCAATCCCTGAGTAAACGTAAAGAGGTATTCAAGGTCTGTTTACTCCTATGGTGTATTTGTGTCCCAATCATTTTAGGAGCCAATCTCATCACTTCAAGCTTCTTGCAGATGTCGACCTTTTATGACCTTTTTGTCACATTACTTTTGGTTATGGTTGAGGCGATGTTAATCGCCCTTTTATTACCCGTTTTTGAAACCGCTTTCAATGTGATGACCGACTTAAGACTAATGGAGCTTATGGATCCGAATAACGAGCTGATCCGCAGGCTTTGTTTTGAGGCTCCCGGAACCTATCAGCACTCGATAATGGTGGGTATCTTGGCAGAAGCTGCCTGTTTGGCGATCGGTGCTAACGGTCTTTTGTGCAGGGTTTCGGCTCTATTTCATGATATCGGAAAATTGTTCAATCCCAACTACTTTACCGAAAACCAATTTGCGGATTTTAACGTTCACAGACTTTTGTCTCCTACCGAGTCCGCCATGGTGATTATTTCGCATGTCCACGAGGGGGTAGAGCTGGCCAAAAAGCACAAGCTCCCTAAAATTATCATCGATATGATACAGCAGCACCATGGCACCACCATGGTGTCTTATTTTTATCAAAAAGAGGTGGAGCTAAGAGAAGGGAATGTTGATTTGGTAGACAAAACCCTTTTTACCTATCCCGGGCCTAAACCGCAAACGAAAGAGGCGGCTGTTTTGATGATTTGTGATACAGTTGAGGCGGCCTCCCGGTCTTTGGATGAGATCAATGAAAAAAATGTGGAAGACCTTGTCTCTCGCCTTATCAGCCAGAAAATAAAAATGGATCAGTTCTCCGATTCGGATATCTCTTTCAAGGAACTAGAGACAGTAAAAAAAGTGGTGATTCATACCTTGTATGTAAGCCGACATAGCCGCATTAAATATTCTTCAAAATCCAATAGGGCAGAAGATTAATCCCGATCCTAATGAGAAAAAAGCTCTTTTATTGCAGAAGCTACTTCTGCAAGGTAGGCTTTTGCCTCGGCAATCGTCCCTTTAAACGGTCCTAGCTTGAGGTAAAATTTCACCTTAGGTTCGGTTCCGGAGGGTCGTACTAGAATCTGTAAGGAGTCGAGTTCAATCACAACAATCCCCATCTCAGGATGCACCCCTTTATGTAAGACTTTTCGACTTCCAAGCATGGCAATAGAGGGTTTAAGCACCTTATTTTCGACAAATTCGGCCCCTTTCTGCCCCTCTTTAAGCTCATGACTTACCTGGTCTTCTCTAAAAATTCCGTAGATGGAATCGAGTTCTTCACTAAAATCGGATAGTGTTTTTCCCTGTTTTTTGAGATTATACGCCATTTCGCTCACAAACAGAGCCATGTGAGGGGAGTCTTTATCCAATGAACCCCCTTTTACGATCAGATAGCCGATAGACTCTTCAAAACCCATGAGAAATCCATCGGGGTTTTCATGAAGGGCCTGGGATATATAACGAAATCCGGTTTTGTAGCGGTGGACTTTTCGCCCATATTTTTTGGCCATCGCATCGACAAGGTTTGTAGAGACAAAGGAGGTGTGAACGTCACCTTTGTTCCCCGATCTGAGAAGAGACTCCAACACCATCGCTCCTATGCGATTGCCTGTAAAAATGGTTTTTTTATCTAAAAATGCGATCCGATCGGCATCGGGGTCTGTTGCAATGCCCAGATCTGCATCGAGATCCCCCATCATCTGTTGCACGAGGTACAGGTTATTGGGATCCTCGGGATTGGGTTTTTTAAACCCCGCAAAATCGGCATCTATGGGCAGTTGTTTTTCAACCAAAGAGAATGAGGTAAAACCGGTTCTGCGTAAAAATTCGGGAATCAAGGTGGAGCCACATCCACTAAACGGGGAGTAGACGATTTTAAGCTCATTTCTTAGAGGATCAAATGGTTTATTTAAGACTTTTACAACGATAGAGAAGTACTCGTCGATATGTTTTTTATCCACAAAATGGATGTTTTCAAACGAGAGTTTTATGGGGTCAGATTTTTTCAAGCATTCAAGTAATTTTTTCTCATTGGCTAAAAATTGCCCACCATAACTCTCATAAATTTTAACCCCGTTGTCTTCGCTAGGGTTGTGGGAAGCGGTGATCATAATTCCGCCACAAGCATTTAAATGATGACACAAAAAAGAGAGGTAAGGGGTAGGCATTAAAGTATCGGTGATGTGCACCTCAAAACCATTACCACTAAAGACGTGCGCTACAGCATGTGCAAACTCTTTTGATTGGTGGCGACAATCATAGGAGATGACAAATTTTTTGCTTAAAGAGTCTTGTAAACAAAGCGCTGTAGCCTGGGCAAACTTCAGTACCGTTTCAAGATTCAACCCATCTAAACCCTCTTTCATAGGGCCACGAAAACCTGCCGTTCCGAACGGGACTAATGGAATCCTTTGCATACTTGGGTTTTAACAACAAAAGCGATTAAAACAAAAAGAAAAATCTTAATTTAGGTAGATTCCCCATAGATATTTGAGCGGATTTGCTCAAATGTAAAGTGGTCTGCGTCGGGATGATCTAACCCCTCACAACGCATTTTTTCGCCTTCGAAGGCTTTTTTGGAGCGAAAGATTTCGGGCCAAAATGGGTAGGTTTTGCATTGTTTAGGGCGAGCTTCATAAAGGGTACACCGATTTTCTTTCAAAAAGACGCAATCAAAATTTGGGTGCTCCAAAAGGGCAGTTCGGCCATGGAATTTACGGGTATAAGTTTCTAAAAAAGTTTTTTTTGTGATCCCCAATTTATGAGCCATTTCAAGTACCTCTTCGTCATTGACAAACACGGCTCCCGGCTCTTTAGCGCAGCAATGCCCACAACTTGTGCACTTAAATCCTACTCCAGATACGTACCAAGGTTTCATGTGTGGATCTCTTTAAGATAAACTTGATCATTTTTCCAAACCTCGTCAGAATTTTTTTTCTCGACTCGACGTAGTTCAAATTTCATCGATTTTGATCCAATTTCGTAAAAGTTATACCGACCGAAGCTTCCTCGGGAGACTCCCGGATTTGCAACCAATGTATTTTGCAGGTGATGAAGCGACTGCTGGTGGGTATGACCGTGAGCAAAAAGAACAATTTTTGGGTGAGCTTGAAGTATTTTTTGCAGATCGGAGCCGCCTACTAAGCGGTTATTTTTTCCTTCCGCAACTGGAGGCGGATAGTGGCACAAAATAGCGATTTGCGGTTTTTGGGATGCAAGTAGGTGGGCTTCGAAAGTTTTTTCTAAAGCACTGCAAAAAAGCCCTGAGTCCCTCTTTTTGTTGTTGTGAGACAAGTCTAAAGTAATAAGATCTACATCGGGATGAATCGAAATAGTTTCTACAGGAGAAAAGCGCTCTTTATTTAAAAAAAGTTGAGCCAAAGAGTGTTGCAAGTTACTCCGTATATCATGATTACCCGGAACCATACGGATCTTTAAAGAGGAGTGAATAAACGGGGCTAATTCCTCCTTAGCACAAAGAAATTCTTCTAGAGTTCCCGAAACACTGATATCGCCCGAAATCCACAATTCCTGAATATTTTGTTCCAAAATCTCTGTTAAAAGATTTTTAAAAACTCGAGAATGAAAAATTTTTTTTCTAAAAAATAGATGGTTTAAGACGCCAAGCCCGTTTTTTCCCAAGTAGCCTTTCAGCGAGTTGGGATAGGAAAAAAAATGCAGATCACTAATATGGGCAACGCGAAGCATACACATCTATATTGCCCCATATTAGGGGCTAAATCAAGAGAAGTTATCTCTTTTTTTTGCCTCTATACTCTTGTTTGTGGGCGGTAAGAGATTTATTGATTTTTTTGGAACGGGCCAACCCGCTCTCCTTGCGATTGTTAAGAATTTTTCTGTGGGTATTATGCAAAGGGTGTTCATCCCGATAACAGCCGATTTCTTCTAAGGTTTTTTTGCCCTTTTTTTCTTATCTGCCTTGAGCTCATGGATAAAACGGCGGATCTGTTTTTGTTTATCCTTGGGAAAAAAATGGGTAAGGATAAAAGGGAGAACCTCGCCAGTAATCACAATTTCTTCCTCTTCGGTGAAAGGAAGATAGGTCTCAGCTCTCATTCCTGAACGGATGGCTCTCTTTCTTGTATGCTCTTGTCGGTGAGTTCTTCTAGGCATGGCTCCCTCTTGTCTATAATTTTATAT
>CAYFOX010000002.1:20903-25098 GCA_964344875.1 uncultured bacterium | reverse complement strand
TTAGAGGTGAATAGGTTATGAAAGAGTATAAATCCAACATATCGAAATGGATTAAAGAGGGGCAAAAAGAGCTTAATCCTCAGCGCATGGGGCAGATCAAAGAGGGGCACATGGATGAGCATCACAAAAATATGGGAGCTAACAAATTTCATGGGGCCAATGAGAGCTTGGATACATTTCAACAGATGCGGCCGACTCACGGTTCGCCTATGGGAATGAAAAGAAAAGGCAAAAGAATTTAGGCTATCAAGCTTTGACAAGAGCTCAATATTTAGACTTGATGCAGCCTTTCATAAAGGGGTTGTTTTTTCACCTCGTATTGGTCTGCGGCTATTTTTGCCGCAACACTTACGGGGATAGCATATTTAAAGACAAGATGTTGAGCATAAATAAAAGCATCTTCATCTCGAGAAAGAGGGGCATCAGGCTCTATAGCCACCACAAGTTCTCCCAAATGCTCTTTATTTTTTAGTAGAGCTAAAAGCTCTTCCTTGGAACCTTGCAGGCGCTCTTCAAATTTTTTTGTGAGCTCACGAAAAAGGGTAATTTTACTCTTGAAAGGGATATTTTCTATAGTTTTCAAAATTCTGTGGGGGCTCTCAAAAAAAAGAGTGACACCATCATAAGACTGGATTTGTTTGAACCTCGCCTCTTGTTCCCCCGGTTTTTTAGGAAAGAAACCCAGGAACTGAAACGGTTTCATGGTTCCTAAAAGAGAATAGGCGACTATAGGGGATGCAGCCCCAGGAAGCGACTCGACGGGGAGGTTTTTCTCCATACAGCTTTTGACTAAAAGGGCCCCCGGATCACAGATAGCAGGAGTCCCGGCATCGCTGATAAGTGCAATTTTTTTTCCCGATTCTAGCGCCTCTAAAATTTTTTGAAGTTTGCTTTTTTCAGAGAATTGTTCGTAAGAGATTAAAGGGGCATGGATTTTATAGTGTCTCAAAAGGGGTGTGGAGTGCCTCGTGTCTTCGCAAAGGATGAGATCTACAGATTGCAAAATCTGAATTGCCCGGAGGGTGATGTCTAGAAGGTTGCCGATAGGAGTGGCTACAAGGTAAAGCACGTGAAACTCGGACTTAAATGTTAAAAAAGAAAAGTGTAAAGGAGGTGGCCGGATTTGAACCGGCGCGTGGAGGTTTTGCAGACCTCTGCCTTACCGCTTGGCTACACCTCCCTATAAAACATAAAAATTTAGAATTTAGGTTTTAAGAGGATTCCAGAATAAAATCGAATGTGATTTTAAACTATAGCCCCTTTTTTGTCTCTATAAATTCCCAGGATAAGGGGCTGTAGCAAATGTCAAACTTTATCTCGACCATAACTTTCTTGAAGTTTTCCTTTTGGTCCGGATAAAACAGCAAGAGCAATTGATGCCAAAATCATCAGACCCATGGTTATTAGATCCAAACCAGAAAAGAAAACACAGACAGCTAAAACCAGAGCCAAAACAAAATTGAGTTTTCGAATCTTGCGCGCCACTTCCGCCATACTCAAAATAGAGACTACGACAACTAATGCACCAAGAGTGTGAGCAAAATCGCTCATTAATCCCTCAAATTGGAACAAAAACGGGGAAAGCATGAAAAAAAATCCCAAAAAGGTGCATCCGATAAGGTAGGGCTGAAAGGTTACACCACGCACCATCTCAACAAGAAACTCTTTGAGAGAAGGGGGGAATTTTTTGGCTGCTAAATCATCAGATACCCCCTCCGGATACGTCCCTTTGAAGAAAGTGCGCACTAAATGCCCCTCTTTATAGGCGGTGATTAGAAGTTGCGTTACAGCCACTACCTCATCTAGAGTAAGCATACACATCAATAGCATACAAAAAGCGGCTAGAAGACAAAGACTACACCACGCACCGACAATAAGAGGTTGTAAGATGACCAAAACAATACTGACAAGACCTAAAGGGACAACTAAAAAAGAGAATCCTACAACCAGCCAGGGCATAGTTCTCCATCTCGCAGTTCCCCCTTTTAGCCCTAAAAGAACCTCTAGAGAATAGGCCAGTGCACCTAATCCCGCATCAGGGAGTGGGAAGGCTTTGGAGATGTCAGAACTGATCACTTTTTCTGTTCCATCTACAAAAAACGGATCCCAAATAGAATCAATATATCCGAGTTGATAAGCACACATCAAACGGGCAGCAAACCAACCTATGGTTCCAAAAACAAGAATCGGAAAGCGTTGAACCCATGAGGAGGGATTGTAGGACCAGCCCTTGGGGATTTGTCCCTTATCCTCATCCATCACACCTTTTATTCCCGGAAAAATAAGACTAAAAAGGATTAAAAGGATCCCGGAAACTGTGTCATTCAAATAAGCGGAGGAATCTTTAGCCCAAAAAAGCATAGGGGCTAGCTGGAGATAGACACCGGTGAATGCAATCACCCATGGGGAAAGAAACCCTCCTCTCAGGGCAAAAAAAGAGGCGATAATGGCAACTAACCCACAAATACGATCACTCAACACGATCTCGTATTGGGAGATACCAAGCATATCTACTGTAAAAAGGAGCCAAAATCCTAGGAACAGGGTTACTAGAAAATACCAACTGTGGTGTTTAGCCTCTTCAGCGAGGTGGTTTTTTTTGAGCATCTTCACGACTCCACTGTTTTTCAAGGCTACTTGGAACTATAAGATTATTTTCCCGATAAAAATCTTTGAGGTTATTTTTTGCCCAGGCAATAAGTTGCTCAAGTTTCTTGTCAAGAGTATTTTGGGGTTTCCAACCCAATAATTTTTTCGCTTTGCTGCAATCACAGTCATAGTTTAGATCAGCAATATCGATCATAAATGGTTTTATAAAAGAGTTTCTTAGAAAGAAAGAACCGATTTTTGCAGCAAATTTGGGGACCCAGAAAAGGGGGAGTTTGTAACCAAACAAAGCTTTGCTCATCCGTTGGTGTAACTCAATGTAGGAAAAAGATTTGTCTTCAGATGCTAGGAAAGTCACAAAACTTGGAAGGGATGTGGCTTTTTCCATAGTAAGTAAAATCATATTCACTAAATCATCCATGTGCAAGTAGGGGTTTCCATGGGTTCTTTGACCTGGATAGAAGAAAGCCAACAACTGTTTTTCCATAACTCTTTGTAGCTGTGTTGACAGGGGAATCGAATGAAATTGGTCATCATAGATTCCGGACATGCGGATAATTGTGACCTGTTTAATCGAGCCTTTCTCTTCTTGGATAACCGATTCGGTGATAATTTTGGATTTGGGGTAGTTCCAATATGGGCAAAGCGGATCCTCTTCCGTAATTTTTTTACCGACGGGGGTCTCTTTGTGAACAAGCATGGTACTGGAAAACATGAATTGATCCACCTCAAAGCTTTGCAAGAGCTGCAATAAAAGCCTTGTGCCCTCTACGGTGATTTTTTGGTATTTTTTAAATTGGGAGTTGTCCTCAAAACTATAATAGGCGGCCAAATGGATAACGCAGTGGATTTTGTTGCCATGTTTTTGTTTAATATTATTGAAAGTGGAAATCATGGATTCTTTATTTGAAACGTCGAGAGGGATAATTTCTTGGTCCTCTGAAAAAAACATGGCACTTGAGCGATCAAATCCAATCACTTTGTACTGATCAGCGATTCTTTTGATGATAGCTCTACCAATACGCCCACCAGCTCCTGTGATAAGGACTAGCTTTTTTTTACCATTTTCCATTTAAAACTCTTTTTATTGTCTTTTTTGTCTCATACTGTTTTTACCGGTTTTCTATCAAGTTTCTCTTAAAGATTTATAAAAGTTTTTTTATAAAAAAATTTAACGGAAAGAATCAGGGTGCGTTGTCTTGATTTATTGAGTCAAAAACAGTTACCTTAGACACTGATGCAACAGCTTGAGTTTACGGTAGATAGCCGTCAAAAAAACAAAAATGGGTTTTTTTTCGCTCTAAAAGGGGCAAAAACAGATGGTCACCTTTTTTTAAAAGAGGCAAAAGCTAACGGGGCAAAAGCGGCCTACGTTTCCTTAGGATACAAGGGAGATGATTTTGGATTAGAGCTTCATCGGGTAGAGGACCCATTAAAGACTCTCCAAAAGCTGGCCCGACAAAAGATTCATGCCGCGAGCCCATTTATTATAGGAGTGACCGGCTCTTATGGAAAAACTACAACTAAAGAGGCCCTCTATCAGGCGTTTTCTAAACAAAAAAAGTGATTTCGAAATCATTTGAATCAA
>CAYFOX010000002.1:6360-20893 GCA_964344875.1 uncultured bacterium | reverse complement strand
AGAAAAGGGTAAAATTGTGGTTTACCCCAAAACGAAGGTGCAATTTGTCCACCACTCAGCCAGCAGATTTTATCCCAATACTCAAAATGAGGAGCTTAGGCAAATCATTTATGGCCAACTGGGTGAACCCCTATTTGGTGATGTGCACGATCTAATCGAAAAAATGGGGGAGATTCTAGGGGTTTCTCCACTACCCACAAAATGGGAAACCCCAGATTTAAGGTATCAAACAAAAATGTACCAAAAGGGTAGGGCAATTTTAGATTGTTATAACGCTAACCCGACTACCATGAGGATTTTTTTTCTTGCTGAGCATAAAATACCCACGGACTTGAGGAGAGTTGCTATCATTGGGCAGATGGAAAGTTTGGGGGAGCAAACAGAGTACTACCACAAGCAGCTTGCGCTAGATTTGCAAAACTCGTTTGATATGGCTTTTTGTATAGGAAAAAAAATGCAACCGGTGTTTGATGTTTGGAAAAAACAAGCGAAACTGGTTTTTTGGGTAGAAACTGTTGAACAGTTGGGGCCGATTATTAAACAGCAGATACAACCAAAAGACTTTGTTTTGGTAAAAGGGTCTAACGTAAATCGACTTTGGGAGGTAGAGCCATGGTTAGAACAGGCATTGAATACATAGGACCTTTGTTAGCCGCGCTGATTTGCTTTTTGGTTTCGAGAATTTGTTACCCCTTTTGGATAAAGTGGATAAAAAATTTCAATATAGAATCCAAAGGACATGTAGATCACATCATAGATACTGATACGAAGCTTTTAAAAGAAAAAACCCCCTCTTTTGGCGGTATCCCTTTTCTAATCATCCCCTTTTTCGTGATCCCTTTGTTCTTTCAGCCTATCCCCATAGATTACTATGCTTTTTTAGCCCTAGTGATTGGAATGGCTGTTGTGGGTTTGATTGATGATCTATATAAACGTATTCCCTCAAAAAAGGGGATATCAGCCAAGGGAAAATCCCTGGGGCAAATTGTTGCCGCCGCAATTTTTCTAACCCTTTTATTCACTGGTGAGCACAGCTTTGTATTAAAAATCCCCTTTGGATCAGAAATCAGCTTTGAAAGTGTAGGTTCAAAATGCTGCTTTTTATTTTTTTTGGCCTTCATTTTAGTCGGTACTTCGAATGCCGTTAATTTAACTGATGGGATGGATGGACTTGCCGGTATTTTAAGCGTCGTAAGCCTCTTTTTTTTAGCTCTGATTAGTTATTTTGAAGGGCAGGTCTTTACCACTTGCATGATTATGGCTTTTGCTGGTTCTCTATTCGGTTTTTTTCTCGTCAATAAAAAGCCGGCACGGATATTCATGGGGGATGTAGGATCTTTGCCCTTAGGGGGCCTGATAGCGGGATTTTCTATCTACCTATACCAGGAATTGGTACTCGTTTTTTTAGGTGGTATGTTTGTTTTAGAGACTCTATCGGTGATTCTTCAAGTCAGCTATTACAGGCAAACTAAAAAAAGAATCTTTCTTTGCGCTCCCTTACACCACCATTACCAGTTTCATGGACAAAAAGAGGAGGTAATCGTCAGCCGATTTGCTCTTGTCCAAATTCTTTTCGCTTTTGGGGGATTTCTTCTCTATTACCTTGCGAGGATGTATGTATAGACCTCTCATTTTGGGGCAGGGGCAAAGTGGTAAATCGGCTTTTCGCCTGTTTTTAAAAGAGAATATTATTCCTGTGCTTTACGATGATCAATCTAAAACTGCTGTCGATTTCTCCTTGATAGATCGTGTCGTTGTCTCACCAGGTTTCACCCAGGAGCATCCCTTAATACAGAGGGCCTATGAAAAAGGGATCAAGGTCCAATCTGAGGTGGATCTTGCTTTAGAAAAAATGCGATCAGGTTGTCTTATTGGGATCACAGGTTCTAATGGAAAATCCACATGTGTAAAAAAATTGGAGCATGTTTTCAATAGTTTGGGATTCAAAGCCAAAGCGCTTGGAAATATTGAGATCCCTCTAAGCTCAGAAGACCTTGGCGGTTATGATATAGTTGTGATCGAGATGAGTGCGCAACAATTGGAGACCACCCACTCTAGAGTATTAGATCTTGGTGTAATTCTGAATATTCAGCCCAACCATTTGGATCGATACCATACCATGGAGAGGTATGAGCAGGTAAAAAGGAAAATTTTCGATTTAGTAAAGGAAGGGGGAAGCTGTTTTGGCCCAAAGACCTCTATGGAGGAGATTTGGGATTGGGTAGCCAGAAAATTTTCGATTGAGAAAGAAAAGATCTACGAGGCTTTAACTACTTATCAAAATTTACCTCATAGACTAGAATATCTTGGAGACTTTTTTGGAAAAAAAATTTACAATGATTCTAAGTCTACTACATTAAGTTCTACCCTTTACGCTTTGAGTGCGGTTGAAGGGCCGGTGCAGCTGATTCTCGGTGGGAGATCCAAAGGGGAAAATCTGTTTCCCTTTCGGGAAAATTTTCTGAAGAGTCCCCTAAAAAGGATTTTGGCGATAGGCGAGACCATGCATATCATAAAAGAGATTTTTGATCCGAAGATCGAAGTTGTGCTCTGCGAGACCTTAGAAAAGGCTGTGGATGAAGGTTTAAAAGGGGAGGGCAATCTTTTGTTGTCTCCCGGTTTTGCAAGTTATGATCAATTTAACTCCTATGCTCATCGAGGGGAGTCGTTTAAACAGAGGATAGAATGGGAAAAAAAGATGCTATCTTAATCACAGTTTTGATGAATTGCATCCTGTTGTTTTTTGTTTTTTTTACGGGGCGTCAAAGTGAACCGGCGAAACCCTCTCCCAAGGAGGCCCCTGTTGTTTTAGAGGCAACAAAAGCCGATTTTTCTAAAAAAGAGGGGATCGATGAGGTGGATCAATTACTCAAAAAACTTACCCAGACACATCTTCTTGAAGAAAAATCCCCTGTAGAAAAAGTCGCACGACTAAAGGAAGAGCCTCAAAGACCTTTAGAGGCACAACCTGAGGGGGAGAAAACCATTCCCCAAGATATAATCGTCCGAGCAGGTGACACCCTGGATAAGATTGCGCGCAGTTATGGATTAAGTGTTGAAGAGATCATGCGCACGAATCATTTAATCGATTCCAGACTACAAATAGGGCAGGTTTTAAAATTGACCAAATCCTCAAAAAAGGGTCAGGAAAAATACTACACGGTGAAAAATGGGGATAATCCCTGGACGATTGCGATGAAAAATCAGATGAAAGTAGATGAACTCTTGCGTCTTAATAATCTTGATGAAGAGAAAGCAAAAAGGCTAAAGCCGGGAGATCAGCTGAGAATACAATGAGCCTAGTATCCAGACTTTTATTGATTTTGACGCTCTCGGTATTTTCTCTAGGACTTGTGATGGTGTATAATACCACCTCAGGTGAGCTATTGGATCGGATGCATGAGTTTGGATTGATAGATTCCCTTTTAAAACAGGGTGCTTACGGGATCTTGGGCCTTGTCGTAGGGGCAGTTGTCTTTGTGACCGGCCACAAAAAATGGATAGAATATGCCCCCATATTATTTGGGATTTTTTGCCTCCTTTTAGTTCTTGTATTCATCCCCAAAATAGGCTGTACAATCAATGGCGCTAAAAGATGGATCAAGCTCTTAGGGCTCACTTTTCAGCCCTCCGAGATGATGAAAATTTTACTTCCTTTGTTCTATATTTGGTATCTACAAAAAAGGGAAAATTTCGGATCGCTTAAAAAGTTTTTAGAAATTTTAGGACTACTAGCTACCCCGATTTTTCTTATTTTGGTGGAGCCCGATAATGGGACAGCCCTGATTCTAACCTCTACGATCGTAGTACTCCTTTTTCTCAGCCGTGTCCCTTTTCGTTTTTGGTTAGCTCCTATCATGGTTTTTATTTGTATAGCTGCAATTTTCGCTTCAAAAATGCCCCATGTACAGAACAGAATACAGATCTATTTAGACCCGGAGACCGATCTTTTAGGGAAAGGGCACCAACCCTACCAAGCCAAAATAGCCGCCGGGTCCGGAGGACTTTATGGCAAGGGGTTAGGGCAGAGTTTACAAAAGTATAACTATCTCCCTGAGGCTAGAAGCGATTACATTTTGGCGATTTTTGCTGAGGAATTTGGCCTAAGAGGCATCATAACCCTTATTTTAGTCTACATGTGGATCATTTTTTTAGGATTTATTGTCGCAATGAGAACCACCGATAAACAGAGTTTTGTCTTAGCTGCATCATTAAGTTATGTTTTTGCCATCCAGGCCTTTTTAAATATGGGGATCGTATCGGGGCTTTTGCCTAGTAAGGGAACAAGCCTGCCGTTTATGAGTCAGGGAGGATCCTCTTTGATTGCAAATGCAATACTGATTTGCCTTTTAATGGAAATAGATGAGGTAAGATGTCGCAAAACCAGATCGCACTTAGCGTAGGGGGAACCTTTGGTCACTTGCGCCCGGCATTAGAGGCGGCAAAAACGGCAAAAGAGCGCTTTTTTTTGATTGGAATAGGTCTAAAAGACTCCCCATTTTTGAAAGATATAGACTGCGAGATTGTTTCTTTGGAGGGGGCTAGGGCGTTTTTGCAACTTTTAAAAAGCTGTTGGCAAGCTTTTATTACTTTCCAAAAGAAAAACCCCCAAATAGTGATTAGTTTTGGGAGTTTTCATAGTTTTCCGGCCTCTTGTATCGCTCTATTTTTAGGCAAACCGATCTGGGTATTTGAGCCTAATTCTGAGATGGGAAAGGCCAATAGAATTTTCTCTTTTTTTGCACACAAAGTGCTTTGTTACGACGAAAATCTTGTGCAAAAGTTTCCTAACCGGGGAGTTTTAATCGCTCCTGAATTCGAACAAAAAGAGAAAAAAGCGATCTATGCCTCGTTTGGTCTTAGGGAAAATAGGCCGGTGCTGTTGATTATCGGAGGTTCTTCCGGTTCCAAATTCATCAACGACTGGGTAGAAAAAAATAGCCATAAACTCAAAGATTTCCAATTGATCCATTTAGTTGGCCCAAAAAATGATCCCAGCTGCTGGAAAAAACTATACAGCTCGTTAGAGATTACAGCCTACGTAGACTCGTTTATTTCTAATGTAAAGGAGGCTATGCAGATTGCAGATATTGCCCTTACGCGGGCGGGAGCGAGTACTTTACTGGAGCTTTATCACTACGCTGTTCCCTCTTTAATCATCCCTTTCGAAGGGGCTTACGAGCATCAGAAACAAAATGGCTTAAGCTTTTTAAAAAAAGGGGGGCAAGGGGTTGTTGTTGCCGAAAGAGATGAGGAAAAAATTTATTCCAGTCTTATGGCATTAAGGGGTCAAAAAAAAGACCAAATCTTCGACGTTAAAGGGAAAAAATGGAGCGATATCATTTCATTGGTATAGGGGGAATTGGCATGAGCGCTCTTGCCAGTATCCTTTTGGATCAAGGCCATAGAGTTTCGGGCTCCGATTTGGTGTTGAATGAAAGGGCTATGTACTTAGAAAAAAGGGGCGCTGAAATTTTTGAAGGGCACGAAAATACTCTTGTTGATGAGGAGGCAACAGTCGTTATACACTCGCGCATACCTCAAGATCATCCGGAACTGCGTCAAGCTAAAAAAAAGATCCACCGCTTAGATTTATTTACCAAAATAGCGGGGGGAACGCCTGTTTTTGCCGTAGTGGGAGCTCATGGCAAGACCTCTACTTCTGCTCTTTTAGCCCATGTTTTACATTCTTATGACTCTGCTGTTGGATTCAAATTAGGGGGTGTTTGGAACCAATCGGGGTTGAACGGGAAAACCGGAAGGACAAAGTATGTTTTGGAAGGGGATGAGAGTGATGGTTCATTTCTGAGAATTCATCCTGAAGGGGCTATTCTTACAAATGTCGATGCAGATCATCTGGATTTCTGGGGAAGCTATATTTCTTTAAAAAAAGGTTACAGCGATTTTTTAAAGACGGTAAAAAAAAGCGAACTGGTTTTTTATGCGGTAGATGAGGATGAGGGCCTTGTGCAAAAGGGGACCTCATATGGGATAGGGAGAGGGGATATTCAGGCCATCGATTTGCGCATTCATGAAGATGGATCTATGTTTGATATAGTACAGCCTTCAGAAAATCTGTTTATTAAAGACGTGTATATTCCTTTGCTAGGACAGCACCAAGTAAAAAATGCATTAGGGGTTTTTGGAATGGCAAAAGCTCTAGGGGTGAACCCAGATTTTATCAAAGAGTCTTTTCGATGTTATAAAGGGGTGAAAAGGCGATGCGAAAGGGGGCGAGATTTTTACCGCTTGAAAACATTTTTGGATTATGGCCACCATCCAAAAGAGCTTGAAACAACCTTTGAGGCGTTAAAGAAACAATATAACAGCCCATTAATCGTCGTGTTTGAACCCCATAAGTATTCACGCACAAAAAACCTTTTTCAGGCCTTTGTTGAGGTACTTAAAATTCCTCAAACGGTATTTATACTAGAGACATATGCTGCGGGTGAAAAATATGACTACGAGGGCTCTTCAGAAAAATTAGCAATGGCAATGGGTATTCAGGTTACAAAAAAGGGTTTGTTAAAAACTACTTTAGAAAAAATGGATGCCAGTAACGGAGTGCTTCTTTTTATCGGTGCCGGAAACATAGATAGGATTTTTGAGGAATGTCTTTAGCTCAACGCTTAGGGTTTGTTTTGGGCCCCCTTTTTTGTATTTGTGGAGTCGGTTTTTTTTTGGGTTTTCAATTCCAGCCTGCAGAAAAAGAGTTGGACTCGATCCTTTTTTGTAGCGATAAACCCACACTAACCGAACCTAGATGGCTTTTAAGCTACCTCAAAAGTCAAGGAGGTATAGATGGTTTTAGAGCCAAAATACAAGAAAAAGATCACCACCCAATTTTTAGACACCTGAGCGCATCAAACTTTCCCCCCTCAAGCGTCTACGTCTATTACGGTCTCAGAGAGGTCGCTTTTATTTTAGGAGACTATGAAAACCTGGGCTTAGACCCCGAGGGTGTGCTTGTTGTTTTGCACCCTTTTCAATCCCCAAAAAAAGTTCCTAAACTCTTTTTGGGCCCGATCAAAAATTTGCACTTGGCCTCAAAGTTGGATCAGGCTCTTTTTAAAGAGATTCTTGAATTGAAAAAAACATTTCAAGACACGTTAGAATTTATCGACATATCCAAAAAAGGGTGTCTTTTACCCTATCGAACCATCAATTTGGGAATTAGCCAAAAGAAAAATTTTTCTAATACAGGAAAAATGCTCCTTGTTAGGCTTAACCCTGATCACCTTAATGAGGGGGTGAGAGAGCTCCAGGCTTTTTTACATACTGTGCCGATTGTGGGAATCGACAAAGTGGTGAAGCTCGATTTAAGGACTCTAGGGATTGGGTTTTTACAAACGGTCGAAACGCAGAGGGAGCAAAATTTTTACCGGGAAGAACCCTTCTTTTGGGATAATAGAGGTATTTCTTAGAGGAATATCCCCATTTATCCCTTTGAAAGCCAACAAACTACGGTTTTTTTTTGTTATAATCCCCTTTTTAAGAGGTTTACCCCTTGCTTTATAATAGGTTTTTTAAGATTTTGAGGTTACAACGGAGAAAATAATGAGCATCAATCGGTTCGATGAAAATGGGGTGTCCTTTCTCGAAATCATTGGGAGAGTGGATTTTGCGAATGCAGCTTACCTTGAGGAAGAGCTTAAAAAATGCATAAACGAAAACCGCAGTGCTATCGTATTGGATTGTTCTCAGCTGGAATATATCAGTAGTGCCGGATTAAGAATTTTGATTTCTTACACAAAAAAAACAAAACTGGTACTATTATCCCCTTCGGAGGATCTCAAGTACATTTTGCACTATGCGGGCCTCGATAAAGTTTTAAAAATTTCTCCTTCAAAAAGTGAACTCAAGAAATACATATCCTTATAACAGCCTTTTTCTAGCCGGACCGACAGCCTCCGGGAAAACATCTTTAGCTATTGCTTTGGCCAAACGCCTTCGTGCTGAAGTGATTACCGTGGATTCGGCCCAGGTGTATAAAGGGATGGATATCGGAACTGCAAAGCCCGACTCAAGTGAGATGGAGGGTGTTGTTCACCACCTGATCGATGTGCACGAGGTGAATTGCCCCTTTAATGTGGCCGAATTTATTGCCCATGTTGAAATCCTTTTAGAGGACATGAAAAAAAGGGGGGTTTTCCCCATCTTTGCAGGTGGAACAGGACTCTACTTTCAGGCATTATTAGAGGGATTGCCCTGTACCCCGCCTGCCAACCTCTCGGTGCGTGCCCGACTATACTTGCTTAAAACGGACGAGCTCTACCAGATTTTACAAAAGACATCTGCTAAACAAAAATGAAAAACAAAAGAATTACCAGAAATGACAGGCACAAGATTTTAAGGGCTAACGAAATTCTTGTAACAACTCAAAAAAGGGTTTCCGACTTTCAGGAAAAGACAAAACCGTTCTACTGCAGTCAGTTAAATCCAAAATGCTTTTTTATCTACCGCCCCCGCCCTGTCCTTTATGAGCGACTCAATATAAGGGCCAAGCATATGTGTGAAAATGGGCTAATTGAGGAGGTAGAAGTTCTACTCAAAAAAGGGATCGAATCTAATCCCAATGCAAAAAAAGCGATTGCTTATCAACAACCGTTGCAATATCTGAAAGGGGAGCTTTCATACGAAAAAATGCTTCAAGAGCTGCAGCAAGCCAATCGAAATTATGCCAAAAGACAGTTTACCTGGTTCAAGCGGTTAAAAGCTTTTACCCCCATAGACATGGAAACGGTCGGCACACAGAATTTTATAGATTTGTGTTTAAATGAGCTCCAGCTCGAGTCTATCGGGCTATAAGAATTAGTCGATTCCTTTTTTAAAAAAATCCCCAAAAAACGATTTTCTTCTTTTTTTTTCAAAACCTCTATAGACGGATTTAAGGGAAAGCGAGTATAGTCTATGCCCATATGGATCAAGAAAAACTTCGACTAGTAGCTCAAGCAATTTATGATAAAAAAGGGACCGACATCCTCTGTTTTGATGTGAAGTCCGTTTCAGGGATTTCCGACTATGTGATTATCGCAACCGGAAACGTGGATAAACATGTCAAAGCGATAGCACGCGAAGTGGAGGAGCAAATGCGCCTTTTAAAAGAAAAACCGGTCTACTCCGAGGGTTATGAGGAGGGTAGATGGGTTGTTCTAGACTTTGTGGGGCTCATTGTGCATCTTCTTTTAGCCGATACAAGAGAGTTTTATGACCTTGAATCTCTCTGGAAAGGGGGAAAAATTGTGGATTTAAAAATCGAGGCCAAGTGAGCAGACGACGGGTTGTTATTACAGGAATGGGGACAGTCTCCCCTTATGGTTGCAATACAGAAGAGGTATTTGAACAGATTCTTGGGGGAGTCAGCGCCATCAAGGAACTACAAATCTTCCCTGCCGATAGGCCTTTTAAAAGAGCTTTAGGTGCAGCCCCTGTGGAAGTCCCGATTGAGGAGTATCTCCCCCAAATAGAAAAAAAGGAGATCAGACGACTTGACCCTTTCATGAAGTACGCTCTTATAGCATCCCAAATTGCACTGGAAAACGCCTCTTTATTCCCTTTTGAAGAGAATATCGATAGAACAAGGGGGGGCGTATTGATTGGATCGGGGATGGGAGGATTGTCGACGATTGAGAACAACATGTATCTTACGTTGGAAGGATACAACAAAATCAGCCCATTTTTTATTGCTCACTCAATCGTGAACATGGCTGGAGCAAGGGTAGCTATCGAATATGGGCTCAAAGGTCCTTGTTACGATATTTCCACAGCTTGCGCCACCTCTAGCAATGCTCTTTTAGCGGCAAAAGAACAGATCGAATTAGGTAAAGCCGATTTCATTTTGGCAGGTGGATCGGAAGCGGCGATGGGCATTCCGGGTTTTTCGGGCTTTTTTGCATGCAGGGCTTTATCTCATTGGGAGGGAGAACCTAGCAAGGCATCAAGACCATTCGATAAACAGCGCAGTGGTTTTGTGATGAGTTCAGGGGCTGCTGTATTGGTTTTAGAGTCTTATGAACATGCGCTCAAAAGAGGCGCAAAGATTCTTGCTGAATTTAAAGGGGGAGCAACTACTTGCGATGCTTTTGACATCGTTTTGCCCGACCTTAAAGCATCAAGTGCTATTCGTGCTATGCAGCTAGCTTTAGAGGATGCAGATTTGAGGCCACAGGATATAAGCTATATTAATGCTCATGCAACCTCCACTTTTCAAGGTGATATCAGCGAAATGCTGGCAATATCCAATGTTTTCAAGGGGTGCGAAAGCACACTCAGTATCAGCTCTACAAAATCGATGCACGGCCATAGCCTTGGCGCATCGGGGGCTTTTGAGGCGATTTTGGCAATTATGGCCCTTAGGACCGGGAAAATTCCCCCCACGATCAATTTGGACGACCCTATTGACGAGGTGAAAGATTTTGATTTAACCCCTAATATTGCTGCCGCAAAACCTTTAGAGCAGATGAGGGCTGTGATGAAAAACTCTTTTGGGTTTGGGGGCCACAACGTTTCATTGGTATTTACAAAATATGAGGGAAATTGAAAATGCTTAAGAGTATTTATCTGGAAAAACGGGCTACTAAAGAATTGTTTTTGATTCTCTCGTTAGCCTTAGCCATCACTTTCTTGGGAAAAGTTTCGTTTTTTCTCCCCTACACACCCATTCCCGTCGCTTTAAGACCTCAGCTTGTTTTGTTATTTGCCTGGTGCTTTGGCTATAAAAGAACCGCCTTAGCCCTTGTGGGATTTTTAACAGGTTGCTTTGTAGATTCGCATCTTCTTGCGTCGTTGAAAAGTTTCTCTCTCGGGGTTTTTGGCCCCACATCAGGATATTTGATGGGCTATTTTGTGGTCGCTTACCTAGCTGAAATAATGAAGATTAGGGGAGTAGGTATGACGGGCACCTTTGTTCTATTATCTTTATTACTAGATCTATTAGGCGCCTTTGGAGTTAGCCTGTATTATGGAATTGAGAAAGGTTTACTATTGGGATTCTTCCCTTTTATTGCGGGTGATCTTTTAAAATCGTTCCTTTTTTCTCAATCTCATAAACTATGGGCGAGATGGGGAAGATAGAAGAATATTTTGTGCGATTTTCGCGATGAGCATATTTAATTTTAGATTTTTTTGATTCATCAAGTTTTCCACGATTTGTGAAGGACTAAAAGCACTTTGTATTTTCATAATTCCCCTAGAAATATTGTTTTCTTTACCCATTTTTCTCTAGATTTTTCCAATACTATAACACTATAGCGTTAGAAGATCCAAAAAATATGGGGAAAGCTCTAAGTGCTTTTTAAAACAAATCTATTGTTTTATTCAACTCTTTTTAAAAATTCTTTCATCAGTCGTTTGATTTTTTTACAGCTTCTACCCCAGGGATACATGTTTGCCAGGATCTCGTCCTCAAAACCTTCTAGAAAGGTTAGTTGATGTTCCTCAGAAGAATTTCTGTTTGATAAAGAATTTTTATTGGGTTTCAAGTAAGGGTCCTTATCCATACATCCCCCATAAAATATGCCCGCTCATCGAGTCAATCTTTTTTCAAATTTTTAAGGAGGAAGTTTCTTTTCTTACTCAAAAAAAACCAATCTAAGAAAAAAGTTTTGCACAAAAAACTCTTGTTAGGTTTGTTGAGGTTTACAATAGGATTAGATGTGATAAGAGATACCTGTATTCGAATTTTGTCATTTACAGTGAGGAGATTGTTTAGCCTTCGCTATCGTGTACATTTGCAGGGACTAGATAAAATAAAAAAAATTTTAATATCGGAAAAGCCGGTATTAGTTTTACCCAATCATCCGGCGTTAACCGATACTTGGCTTCTTTACTCTATTTTGGGACAAATAGCATCCTTTAAACCGGTTATGCTGGAGAAATATTACTATCAAAAAGGGTTCAATTGGGTCTACAGATTAATCGAGGCAATTCCTACTCCCGATTTCGAGATTACTGTTAATGAGTGGAAAGCTCGGAAAGGGGATCAAGTTTACCAAGAGATTATCCAAGCTTTAGATTGTAGAAAAAAAGTCATGATCTATCCTGCTGGTACAATCAAAAATTCAAACAGAGAGAGTTTGGGTGGAAAGTCTTTTGTGCACAGATTGGTATCTGAGCGCCGTGATCTTGAGGTTATTCTCGTTAGAACAACCGGCTTATGGGGAAGCTCTTTTTCGCACGGGATTTTAGAACATACTCCAGATTCCTGGGAAACATTGAAAGAATCCTTATTCCTTTTATGGAAAAATTTCATTTTTTTTATGCCTAAAAGAGATGTAACGATAGAATTTACCTCTCTGCCACCCGATTTTTCCTACCCTGAAAATAAAATAGAATTCAATCGTTTTCTAGAGGATTGGTACAACCAGTATAAATATCCGGACGGTATTGAAACACAGGAAAGATCAAACCTTGTTCCCTACTTATTTTGGGATAAAAAGGGTTCTACTCCGAAAGCTTTTGTAGATAGTTCAGATGCGTTAGATAGAGACATCAAGATCCCATTAAATATTCAAGAGATGATCTATAGCAAGCTCAGTAAAATGACGGGTTTTCCGAAAGAGGAAATCAAAAATGATCAGAATTTGGCTGCGGATCTTGGTTGCGATTCCATCGACTTGTCAAATTTGATTGTCTTTTTGGATTATAAATTCGATATCAGTCCCCAATTCTGTTCATTAGATCTTGTTTATGTGCAGGATCTTTTTCTTATTGCTCTGAATAAAAAAGTTCCTAAGGTAAATCAAATCATTTCGAAAGAACTTCTTCGAGGTTGGAAAGATCAGAGTGTTGGTGTAACGAACAGAATCGAGGTGCTTGGTAAAACGATTCCTGAAGCTTTTATTGAGCGGATGAAACGTGTTAAAGATAAAGAAATTATTGCAGATGAAACAGTTACTCTTACAGGTAAAGAGACGCTTTTAGCAACGATTCTTTTGGCTGATAAGATCTGCAAAATTGAGGGAAAATATATAGGAATAATACTTCGACCATGTGTTGACGCAGCTTTGATTCTTTTTGCGACGATGTTAGCCGGGAAAGTTCCGGTGATGATCAACTGGCAAAACGGTTATAAGAGCACAGATGAGGTGATAGGAAAGCTTTCTATAAAATCTGTATTCACATCACGAAAATTTCTTGATAATGAATCTCCATTTGAGTTGGGTGGTATAGAGCCTCATTTGGTTTTTCTGGAGGACTGCCATGCAGAGATTTCTTTTTTTAAAAAGTTAAAAGCCTACTTTTTAGCATCCAAATCTACAAGCTCTATTTTGACCCATTTTGGCTTAAATGGTTTGTCTGAGGAGATATTTGCTCTAGTACTTAGCAAATGTAGCAGTCAATACCTCCCAAAACTTATTCCGCTTACACATAAAAATCTGATTGTAAATTTAGAGGATATGGGGGAAGCATTTTCACTTAAAGAAACCCACATCTTTCTTAGTAGCACTGCACTTTATCATTCAAATGGGATGCTATGTACAACACTTTTTCCCATTTTAAACGGATGCAGAGTCTATTTTTCGCGGAACATATACAATACCCCTTTAATGGCTAAAGAGATTCAGACTTGGGGTATTAACATTTTAGACTTGGTCGGTTCAGAACCCTACAAAAAATTACTGTCTTGTTGTGAGCCAACCCAACTTGAGTCGGTAAAGATCTTAATAAGTGAAAATTCAAGGCAATCCCTGAGAAATCAACTAAAAAAGATCAATCCCAAAGCAAAATTACTCGTTGGGTTTGGTGCGACTGAGACCTCTGTCTTGACTGCACAAAATTTTAACGATTATAAGCCTGTAGGTTGCGGACGTCCTCTAAAAAGAGTCGAATTGGTTATCGTAGATCAGCAGGATTTAAAACCCCAATCGCAGGGGGTAATAGGAGAGATACTAGCTTATGGCCCCTCAATTTTCAAGGGTTATCTTGATGAAAAATTGAAATCTCCTTTTGTAAATTTGAACGGAAAATCTTTTTTTCGAACAGGTGCTTTTGGATATTTAGATAAGGAGGGAAATCTAATTCTTGAACACACAAAGAGTGCAAATCGTGTGACCAGCGTTTCCGGTAATGAAGTCAAATGCTCCATCATTGAAGAATTTCTGACGTATAAGGCTAAGGAATTGGGTTGGTCAAGCTATCAAGGTGTAAAAGGGCAATCTTTTGTTGTAATTCCCCTACAAATAGAAGAAAAAAAAACTGAGCTTGTATTGATATCTTCTTGGGACGTTACTTTAGAAGAGGTGAATAAAATCTTAGTTGAATCTACTTTACCTAAATACTTTAAAATACATCGAATGCTTAAAGTCTCAAGAATACCAGTACTGTCGACTGGCGATGTGGATTTCCATGCCCTAACCGAAATGGTGCACAGAGAATTCTTGTAATACTTGAGTCAAAAAGTCAGACCTGTTTTTGGATTCCCTATCTAGGTGGGTCGGAATACCCCTTCTTTTGTTTCAAATTCTTTTTAAAAAAAGCCTAAAAATAGAGTGCAACAAAATGGGGTTTGAAGAAGAAGTCCCCATTTTGCTAG
>CAYFOX010000002.1:0-6350 GCA_964344875.1 uncultured bacterium | reverse complement strand
TTTGCTAGAATAGCCTCAGTTTTTTACTCTTAGTTCAGGGGTTAATGGTGATAAGAAATATTTTTATCAAGTTCCTATCTTTTCTTTTAAGACGGCTATTGAGCCTTCGCTATCGCGTCCGATTAGAGGGATTGGATGAGATAAAAAAAATCTTAAAGTCAAACAAGCCCGTTCTAGTTTTACCTAATCACCCGGCAATGACGGACCCTTTGCTACTTTACTCAATTATGGGGCAGATAGCGCTATTAAAGCCGATTATGGATGAGCGATTTTATTACCAAAATGGGGTGAATTGGTTTTACAAGCGTATCGGTATCGTGCCAATACCCGATTTTGAGATCGGTGTTAATGAGTGGAAAGCAAGACAGGGGGAGCTGGTGTACCAAAATATTCGCCGCTCTTTAGAACGAAATGAAAAGGTTCTCATCTATCCAGGTGGTGCACTCAAGAGATCCGCCAAAGAATATTTGGGGGGAAAGTCTTTAGTCCATAGATTGTTTTCTGAGGATCCCAATCTAGAGGTAATTCTCATACGAACAACCGGTTTATGGGGCAGCTCGTTTTCAAGAGCGATTATTGGAGACTCGCCGAATTTCTGGGAGACCATAAAAAGGTCTATCGGCCTGCTATGCAAAAATTTCATTTTTTTTATGCCTAAAAGGGATGTAACAATAGAATTTTCTCGCCTGCCCACCGACTTTCCCTATCAAGTAAGCAAAATTCAGTTCAATCGCTATCTAGAGAATTGGTACAACCAGTACAAGTATCCGGATGGTACCGAATCACAAGAAAGACCTAACCTTGTTCCGTATCTATTTTGGGATAAAAAGGGTTCGACTCCAAAAGCATTTGTTTTTAATCCACAAACCTTAAATCAAGACGTCGAAGTTCCAAAAGAAATGCGTGAGATCGTCTTTGACAAGCTTAGTAAAATAACGGGTCGCCCCAAAGTGCAAATCAGAGATGATCAAGATTTAGCTGTTGATTTGGGTTGTGATTCTCTTGATTTATCAAATCTGGTCACTTTTTTGGATCTCAAATTTGGTATTGATAAGAAGATCTCATCATTGGATTTGATATATGTATTTGACATCTTTTTGGTAGCTTTGCAAAAAAAAGTGCCTAAAGCGCGCGAAATGCAGTCAAAAGATATGCTGCGTGGTTGGAAAAATAAGAATGTATTGGGGACAAAAAAATTAGAGATTCTTGGTAAAACTATTCCTCAAGCTTTTGTTGAGCGGATGAAACGTCTCGCAGGGCAAGAAATTATCGCAGCTGAGACGGTCACTCTCACTGGAAAAAAAGCGCTGATAGCGACCATTCTTTTAGCAAACAAGATTCGCAAGCTTGAGGGGAGATACGTAGGTGTCATGCTTCCAGCGACGGTTGGTTCAACACTAATTATCTTCGCTACGATGTTGGCTGGAAAGGTTCCTGTGATGATTAACTGGACCTCGGGATCCAGAAGCACTGATCATGTGATCCATACCCTCTCTATTAAATCGGTACTGACAGCTCGTAAATTTCTAAATCGGGTGGTCCATATTGAATTAGGGGCTATGGAACCTCTCTTAGTTTTTGCAGAGAATCTCAAATTAAGGATGTCTATTTTAGACAAATTTAAAGCTCTGCTATTGTCCTCTAAATCCACAAAGTCTATTTTGGCCCATTTTGGGATTGAGAGCCTTTCTGATGAGATGAATGCAGTTGTTCTATGCACAAGTGGAACTGAGTCCCACCCCAAGTCGGTTCCTCTGTCGCATAAAAATCTGATTGCGAACATCGAGGATCTTGAGGATGTTATTTATCCTTATGAACCAAAAAATTTTCTAAGTGCTTTACCGCAGTTTCACTGTTTTGGACTAACGGTGAAGACGTTACTTCCGATCCTAAGTGGTATTAGAGTCTACTTTTCCCCCGATCCGACCGATTCCCCAAGAATTGTTCAAGAGATTCAAGCCTGGGATACTGATCTAGTAGCATTGACACCAAGCTTTTATGCCAACCTTTTAGCCTCTAGTGAACCGGGTCAGCTTGATACCCTTAGAATATGTATTACCGGCGCTGAAAAAGCGCCGCAAGCTCTGATTGACAACCTTTATCAAAAGAATCCTAACGCAAAACTCATGGAAGGGTACGGTATCACCGAGTGTTCTCCTGTTTTGACAGCTCAACGTTACAGGGATGAAAAGCATATAGGTGTAGGTCGTGCTTTGAGCAAAATCGAATTGATTACTGTGGATAGAGAGAAATTAATACCTCTTCCGCAAGGCCAAGACGGGGAGATATTGGCACGGGGCCCCTCCATTTTCAAAGGGTATATTGAAAAAGATATCAAATCCCCTTTTATTATGATCAACGGAAAATCATATTATCGGACGGGAGATTTTGGGCATCTGGATCCTGAGGGTAATCTTATTTTAAAGGGCAGATTGAAACGTTTTACCAAAATTGGCGGTGAAATGGTCAATTTGCCCTTGATTGAGGAGGTCTTGACAAACAGCGCCAAGGTGTTGGGTTGGTTTAGCGGTATGCGTAAAATCGACAATCCATTTGTTGTGATCCCGATTGAAAAAGAGGGAGAAAAAACCGAACTTGTATTGATAAGTATCGTAGATACCAATGTCGATGAGGTCAACAAAATCCTTTTCCAATCGGGATTACCTAAGTACTTTAGAATGCATCATGTACTAAAAGTTTCGGATATTCCGCTACTTGGGTCTGGTAAAGTCCATCTACGGGCCTTAACCGATTTGGCTATTAAGGAAGTCACATAATGCTCCATTTGTTCAATACCCTGACGCGGAGGATTGAGGCTTTCGAACCGATGGGTCCCAAGGTAAAAATGTACACGTGCGGTCCCACCGTCTACGGTTTCGCCCACATAGGGAATTTTCGTACCTTCATCACTGAGGATCTATTAAGGCGTGTTCTCGAAGCCAACGGAATGCCGGTGGTTCAGGTGATGAATTTGACCGATGTGGACGACAAGACGATGAAAGGAGCTAATGATCGAAAGATGCCTTTACGGGAATTCACCGACATCTATATTAAAGCTTTTTTCGAGGATCTCCGGTCGTTAAATGTGGAGGGGATCGCCCATTTTCCTAGAGCTACCGATGCTCTACCCTCTATGGTATTGATGATCCAAAAGCTAATGGATAAAGGCTATGCCTATCAGGCGGAGGATAAAAGCGTCTATTTTCGCGTACATGCGTTTAAAGAATATGGCAAGCTCTCCCATATTGATAGGCAATCTTTAGTTGCTGGTGCGAGCGAGAGGATGCAACAAGATGAGTACTCCAAAGATAACTTATGCGATTTTGCCCTTTGGAAAGCTTATGATCCTAATACGGACGGCGCCATTTTTTGGGAGAGCCCCTTCGGTCGAGGCAGGCCTGGCTGGCATATAGAGTGCTCTGCTATGGCGCAAGACTTTTTAGGCCCTTCGATCGATATCCACTGTGGGGGTGTAGATCTTGTATTTCCCCACCACGAGAACGAAATTGCTCAATCAGAGTGCTGTAACCACGCCCCCTTTTCAAGGTATTGGCTTCATGTGGAGCATCTCCATGTTGACGGTAAAAAAATGTCCAAGAGTTTAGGAAATTTCTACACTTTAAGAGATTTGTTAGATAAGGGTTATACCGGACGTGAGCTCAGAGCCTTGATAGCACAATCCCATTACCGTATGCCTCTGAATTTTACCCTTGAAGGGCTAAATGGTGTGCGTCAATCCCTGGATAGAATTGACCAATTTATGGAAAGGCTGAATAACAGCGAGACTTTCGGCGCCGAGGAGTATCCTGTTTTAGAAACCGAAAAAGCCTTCTTTGATGCTCTCAATCAGGATTTAAATTTTCCAAAAGCTTTTGCAATTTTGTTTGATATGATCCGCGATGTGAATAAGGGGCTGGATCAAAAAAGATGGAGTCAGCATGCTGTGAAAAAAATTCTCTCTTTGATGGATAAGCTGGATCATGTTTTGGCTTGTCTCAAGAAAGAGCAAGAGAGCGTTCCCGCTAGAATTTTGGAGCTTGTTGAGGCACGTCAACTGGCTCGAAAAGAGCGTAAATTCCAAGATGCGGACAGACTGCGTCACGAGATTGCCGCTTTGGGTTATGAACTAGAAGATGTAACGAACGGAACAAAAGTAAAAAAGAGACATCCATGCAACATTCAGAAGAATACCGTAATCGATTAAGAAAATTGGATGAGATTCGTGGATTAGGTGTCGAAGCCTACCCAGCAGATTCTCTTAATCCGATACTTGCCGGACATCTGTCAAAAAAATACCACGGACATCCAGTTGGCCACTCCGAGGATGCGCAAAAAGGGGAGACCGATTGGATAGAGGTTGCGGGTCGAGTTGTGCTTTTTCGGGCTATGGGAAAAAATGCTTTTTTAACTCTGCTTGATGAAAATCACACTATTCAGGTGATGCTTAACCGCGATGATACCGCCTTGATGGGGCTCAATCCTAGCGAGGAGCTTTCAGGGATAAAATTTGTAGAAAAATTGGTGGACCTAGGCGATTTTTTGTCCGTTAAAGGTCACTTGTTTCGCACCCGCGTCGGTGAGTTGACTGTTTATGCTAAAGAGGTCACTTTTAGAGCAAAAGCCCTTTTACCCTTGCCTGATAAATATAGTGGCTTAAGCGACATAGAAATGCGTTACCGCAAACGTTGGCTCGATCTTATCAGTAATCCTCAAGTGATGTCTACGTTTCAAACACGCTCCCGTATTCTTTCTCTTATTCGTCGATTCTACGAGGATCAAGGATTCATGGAGGTGGAGACCCCTGTTTTACAATCAATTTACGGGGGAGCGAATGCAAGCCCTTTTATCACGCATGTAAATGCTCTGCACATGGACACTTTCCTGCGAATTTCATTAGAAATTCAGTTGAAGAAGTTGATTGTGGGGGGAATTCGAAAAGTATTCGAGATGTCGAAAGTTTTCAGGAACGAGGGGCTTGACCGCACACATAATCCCGAATTTACGATGATAGAATCCTATGCGGCTTACCAAGACTACTACGATGTAATGGATTTTACTGAAAAGCTGTTTGTCTCTTTAGCACACTCGCTTTATGGTACAACCGATTTAGGTACCCGTCAGGACAAGAAGGGGAATACGCATCACCTAAATTTAAAAGGTCCCTGGAAGCGCTATACGATGAAGGAGTCGATCCGTATTTACAAGGGTTTGGATGTTGACCAAATGAGTGATCAACAGATGCAAGATGTTTTAGCATCGACTCCATTGGATCCTCTTGAAGTGAAGAAGCTCCCTAGAGGTTTACTGATCGCAAAAATTTTTGAAGAGTTTGTTGAAGAGCATCTGATTGAGCCCCACTTCATTATAGACCATCCAGTTGAGACAACACCTCTTTGCAAATTCCATCGAAATCTTAAAGAAAAAGAAGAGGGGATTGTTGAACGATTTGAACTATTTATGCTCGGAATGGAGATGGCAAATGCCTATTCTGAACTTAACGATCCGATCGTCCAAGAGGCTCTTTTACGTCAACAACAAGAGGCAAAAGACGCTGGAGATAAAGAGGCCCATCCCATGGATGAGGAGTTTATTGAAGCACTTAATACCGGAATGCCTCCGACGGGAGGTCTTGGGATCGGAATCGATCGCCTTGTCATGGTGTTAACCGGAGAGGTTTCGATTCGTGATGTCATTTATTTCCCTATGATGAAACCCCACCAGTCTTAAAAATCCCGATTTTCAAAAAAGACCTCTTAAAAGAGGTCTTTTTTTTGCAAAAAAAAATTTCAGAGGTGCTCTTTGGAGGGATTTCCTACGTAGCATATGGTCAAAATCTCCTCTGGTTTAGCCCTTTTACAGAAATGTACCCTTATAGAAACCATTTCAACACTAGCACTTGGTAGGTCTGAGTAGACTTGAGATAATCCATCAGTAATCCTATCGAAAAGGAAAGAAATAGGGTTTTGTTGTTCCTCAAGATAATTTTGTCTTACCTGATTTAAAAAAAGTTGGACCTCTCGGGATGCATAGGGTTTTTCCAATAACCTCAACAGTACTTGTATTTTCGGATCCTCCCGATCGATTTGTTCGAGCTGGAGGGATTCCTCTCGAAAAATCTGATAGAGCTCAGCATTATCTTTGGGGATATCCCTCTCCAGGGGCGAATATCTATATTTTATTTTTTCTAAATACCTCTTATCCCCTTCAACAGATTTAAGAGAGCTCGTTGTGATCTTCAATATTTTAATTATAGTATTCTGATCAAGAGAGCTTTGTAGGTTAGCATAAAAAAAAGGGAGATTATTGGTAGATAGTAAAGGGGCTTGAATAGGAACGGATGACATCAATAG
>CAYFOX010000001.1:48259-53101 GCA_964344875.1 uncultured bacterium | reverse complement strand
TAAAAAATCTCTCTAATGACATGTTGAAAGGACAGTTTTTTTTAGTAAAAAACGCCCTCAGGGGAGAATTGGGCAAACCCTCACTGAAATCCCCTTTCCCAGATACTGAATTTCGCAAATTTTTACGATATTTTGACTGTTTAACTTTTTAAATGTCTTTGACTTAATCTGCTCTTTTTATTAGGAAGAAAACTGAGGGCTTATTATATATATGGATGAGGAAAAAAAGGGGGAGAATATTCAAACTGATCCCCAACCGGAAAACTCAAATAATGCTAACCCTCCACAAGGGGAGGAGGAATCTTTTTTTAGAAAGGGAAAAGTAGACAAATTTATCTCTCCCGAAGATCTTAATAGCTTAATTCAGATCATACGACCAAAAGAGTGGGTAGGTCTAGCTTGCCTAGGTATGATTGTATGTTTTTTATTCATCTGGTTATTTAACGGACGAATCACTACAGATGCTGTCGGTCGTGGTCTTGTTGTGCAAAAGGAGGGTCTTCTCTATTTGTACGCTAAATCAGAGGGTCTGATTCATTCTGTTGAACTTACTCAAGGACAAATGGTAGATAAGAGTACCGTCATTGCCTATTTGTTTGAAAAAAAATTTCTTGATTCCTTTAATGACCAGGGAGCAAAAATCTTTCAGCTCGAGACTAATATAAAAAAGGCTCTGGATAATGGGGATTCTGTGGAGGTATTAACCCTACGCAATCAGCTCGAAAATGAGTCAAAGATTTTTCAACAAATGCAGGCTAACCCTGTTTTGGTTCCGATTTATTCAGAGGTGGAAGGCGAAGTGATAGCCCGTTATGTGGGTGCAGGTGAATTTGCAGAATCTGGTCTAGCTTTAGGGCTTGTCGATCCCCCATTTGATAAAGGTGAACCCATAGATGTTTACGGCTTTTTTGATGTCGCTAACGGCGGAAGAATTACCAATGGGATGGAGGTATTCATCTCTTTTGAAAAGTATGTCAATCCTATCTACGGTAGTTTAAAAGGGAAAGTTGTGTATGTGGATCCCTACCCGGGAACTTCCATGAGGTTTTTGAGATTAATAGGAAAAGACCAAACTTTTATAGAATTTATTGGTGGTATAGTTCCGAAATACAACATACGTGTTGAAATTGAAAAAGACCCCAACGATCCTTCCGGGTATGCATGGACATCGGGGAAGGGGCCTGAGAACTTGCGTTTAACCCCCGAGTTTTGCCATCTCCGTGTGCGGATAGCCGAAGATGCTCCTATTAATTATCTTTTTGAGTGAGGCTAAAGGAAAAGATTTTGTTCTCTTGGGTAAAATATATCTTCTCATCGACCTTCTGGTATTCATTAATAGGAATTAGACGGGTACGCACTCCTACTATTATTCAGATGGAAATGGTCGAATGCGGAGCAGCAGCTTTGGCCATAATTTTGGGATATTATGGAAAATTTGTCCCGCTTGAGACCCTTCGTGTTTTATGCGGGGTAACTAGAGACGGATCCGATGCTGATGATATTGTTAAAGTTGGAGAGGATCTTGGCCTAGAGGCTGATGGCTGGACTTATGAATTGCATGAGATTGTCGACGTTCCTTTGCCAAGTATTGTCTATTGGAATTTTAATCATTTTCTCGTCATCGAGGGTGTTAGCAAAAAATATGTCTACATAAATGATCCTGCCTGTGGCCCTAAAAGATTGACTTGGGCAAGTTTTGAAGAGGGTTTTACAGGGTATTTAATGACTTTTAAGCCCACGAATAAATTTCAACCTTCAGGACGCAAACCTGAGCTCATTCGGCCTCTTATGAAGCGTCTTAAAGGATATTACGGCCCCCTTACGTATCTTTCCATTCTTTCTGTATTTCTCTTAGTGCCCTGGTTCTTTTTGCCTATTTCTATACAATTTTTTTATGATAAGGTTCTTACCACGAACAACTCGAGTTTCGGTTTATTTCTCGTTGGACTGCTATTAATTGTTACAGTAGTGACAGTTTGGTTGAGAATTACACAAGCGAAAATGTTAAGAAAGTTTTACACAAAGATGAGTATAGATTTTTCTACAGTGTTTTTTTCGCATCTTATGAAACTTTCTTTTGGCTTTTTTAGCCAAAGATCAGTTGGAGAACTAGGTTGGAGATTTACCTTGAACGAGGAGGTCTCCTCTTTGATTTCTGGTTCGTTGATCACACTGGCCCTCAACGTTGTTCTAATCTTTTTTTACCTAGCGGTTATTTTCATATACAGCGTCCCTATTGCTATTTTGGGGCTTTCTTTAGCAACGTTCAATATCCTTTTGTTTTTTTTGATCAATCGTTCTAGAAATGATGCCTTCACCATAATGCAACAGGAGTATGGAAAATCAGTCGGTTATGGAATTGGTATATTACGCTCTATAGAATCAATAAAATCTGCAGGAAACGAGTCTGCTTCTTTTGGGGTTTTTTCGGGGTACTATGCTAAAATGCGCAATGCGGAGCTAAAGACGGAAATTCGTAGCACTGTTCTTACGATGGTTCCCTCCCTTACTATGCAACTAGGGAATGTAATTCTATTAACGGTTGGGGCTTTGGAGATTTTTCAGGGAAATCTTTCCATAGGAATGGTTCTCTCTTTACAGTCATTTTTAATCTATTTCATGACACCAATTCAGGGGTTAATGAACATGTCCAATGATTTACAAACCATGAAAATCAACGTGCAAAGATTGGACGATGTTTTACAAACCGAACCAGAAAAAGGTTCCTTGGGATACTCAGGGGATGTATGCCACATTTCGGAGGGAAAACTAAATGGATATCTAGAGTTTGTAGATGTCTGTTTTGGTTTTAGTTCTTTGCAACCCCCATTTATAAAAAATATTTCTTTTAAATTGGAGCCAGGAAAAAGAATCGGTATTGTTGGCCCTGTGGGAAGTGGAAAAACAACGATTGCCCGCCTGGCATCAACTCTCTTCAAACCTTGGTCAGGAAAAATTTTGTTTGATGGGAAGCCTATTGAGGAGATTCCTGAAGCGCTTTTTAAAGCGTCTGTTTCTTATGTGGACTCTACCCTTTTTTTCTTCGAGGGAACCGTTAAAGACAATCTGACTTTTTGGGATGAGCATGCAGAGGATGAACCTTTAATAAGGGCTTCTGTAGATGCTTGTATTCATGAAGATATTATGAAGAGAGCTTTAGGTTACGATTTTCGTTTAATTGAGGGGGGAGGAGTTTTTAGCGGTGGGCAACGGCAAAGGATGGAAATAGCCAGAGCTCTTATTAAAGACCCTACTATCCTCATTACCGATGAGATCACAAGCGCTTTAGATTATAAAACAGAGGCCCTTGTGAGCCTAAATCTTAGGAAAAGGGGTTGCAGTGCCCTGATCATAGCGCAGAGGCTTTCTACAATCCGCGATTGCGATGAAATTCTTGTTTTAGACCATGGTTCCGTGGTCCAAAGGGGTACTCATGAGGAACTGATGCTTCAGGATGGTTTTTACAAAACTGCAATTTTATCTGAGTCTATTGAGTAGGTTATGGAAGATTCGTTAGCATTTATCGAGACGCTAAAGGGGCTAGGACTTGAGGAGAAAACAATCCCAAGAAACACCAAAACTTTTTTCCCCTGCGAGGAATCTATTTGGTTTGTGATTCAGGGTTCCGGTGGTGTCTATGTTCAAGAGCAAATCTGCCAACAAGAGGTTGTGGGAATTGTAGAAGCGCCCATGAAGATGATTCATTCTCTTAATCAAGGGGATGTTTATTTTTTCTTTACCCAAGAATCCAAAACCCACAAAGGTTTTTTTCTTTACAATTTTACATCAATGAAACTAGTAAAATTGACCAGTGATAAATTGGTTGGAATTTTAGAAAAACACCCCGATTTGCATGAAGAAATTCTTCTAAGGATCAATACTACCATAACGGACACCCGAAAAATTTTTACAAAAAAAGAGTCCAATAAAAATTCTTCAAGAATTGTAGATTTCGAAAAACCGGTGGAACTAGCAGAGGGTGAATATTTTACTATCAAGAAAAAAACCACCGGTGAATGTATTGAGCACGAGCACTGGATGGAAATTTTGGAGGGTAATGTTGATATTGATCTACAAAATTCCACCGGTTGGGAGGAGTCTTTAGGGATTTTCCCCTTCTATGATTCCTGGAATTTAATCGCACTCAAAAAGACTAGAATGGCTCCTATCCCAAAAGATCGAGTGTTGTATCATCCCGATATCTGGAAATCATTGAAGCTTGTCCAGCAACGTATATTTAAAAGAACAACTCTTTTTTATTTTCCCGATAAACAAAAGGAAGAGAGGAATCTATCTTTCAAAAAGATTTTTGAAGAGAAAGGGGTTCTTTCAGAAACCTTGAAAAAGTTTTCGATCCTTTCCCTCAAACAGTCTGCAGATTTGTCCGATTACAACGATCCCATATTTACGGCCTGTTTTTGGATAGGTCGACAAATGGGTTTTACTTTTACTAAAAACACTCTAGTGCGTAATGAACCCTTACCCCGACTGTTAGAAATTTGTGAAAAAAATGGGGTGAGATTACGTGAAATAAATTTAGTCGATCGTTTTTGGAAATATGATAGCCTACCCATATTTGCCTTCACAAAGGATAAAAAACCTGTCGCTCTTTTGAATTTTAGAGGCATAAGTTACTATGTTCATGATCCAATCACACAGCAGCTGACCAAGCTGAACCAAAAAATTTTTGACCAACTCGATAAAAAAGCCTACTCCCTTTATTTCCCTTTTCCCAATGGTGAACTCAATATCAAAACAATTTTTTCGACTTTTTTTACAAAATACGATCTGAAAACTTTCTTATCGATTTTCTTTTATGGTACCTGTGGGGGACTTTTAGGA
>CAYFOX010000001.1:47502-48249 GCA_964344875.1 uncultured bacterium | reverse complement strand
GGAATTGCCTTCCCTTTTTTGAATCAGACGCTTTTTTTGAATGTTATTCAATTGGGTCATCGAGGGGAGTTTTTTGAAATTGTCATCGGGATGTTTTTGGTGATTTTCAGTCAGCTATTCTTTTCGGTGGTAAACTTAGTGGCTTTCATGAGATTGTCCATTCTTTTTTCATTTAAAATTGAATCGGCGATTTGGGATAGGCTTTTGAAACTACCGGTAAATTTTTTCAGACAATTCAGTGCTGGAGATTTAGTCCAAAGAGCCCAGTCGATGAATCAAATCCAAAATATTTGCACACAGTCTGTGTCAAATGTTCTTTTAACGGGTATCTTTTCGATTTTTTATTATGTAGCTATGAGACATTTTTCTTTGGAATTAGCTCGCATAGGCTTTTTGATTGTTTTCATAGTTTCGACGATAAATTCTATTGTTCTATACAATAAAATATTGATTCTTAGAAAACTTTTAAAAATTAAAGGTTTTATAAACGGAGTAATCATCCAGCTTCTATCGGGAATAGCAAAAATCAAGAACCAGGGAGCTGAGACGAAAGCATTCAACTACTGGTGTAACTTTTTTGCCCAAGAGCGCCTTTATTTCAACCAGTCGTTTTTTTTAACGAATATCGTGCAGGTGATCAATTACGTCACAAATATTGTCTCCTATTTGATTTTTTTCTCTATTATCTCCGACAGGTTATTCTTTAGTAAATCTTTCGGAAATGACTATATTTTTTCTATTGGGGAA
>CAYFOX010000001.1:24239-47492 GCA_964344875.1 uncultured bacterium | reverse complement strand
GCCTACATCCCATTCTCGTCCGGCATCACCTCTCTTGTGGGAACTTTAGTTAATATAGCGACAATTTTTCCTCTCTGGGAGCGAGCCAAAGTTATTTTAGAAGGGGAGATAGAACCTGAAGAGGATAAAATTAAGCCTGATCATTTAGAGGGGGGGGTCCGTGTGGACAATATCTCTTTTAGATACTCCAAAGAGCTCCCTCTAGTTCTAGAAAATGTATCGCTAGATATCCAACCGGGGGAATTTATAGCTGTGGTTGGTGCTACAGGCTGTGGCAAATCTACCCTTTTAAGGATTTTATTAGGTTTTGAGGTCCCAGAAATGGGAACTATTTATTTTGATAATAAAGATATTCGAAATCTTAATTTGCGTGAATTAAGAAAAAAAATGGGTGTGGTTCTTCAAAATGGCTCTATTTTTGCAGGAACTGTGTATAGTAATATTGTTTGTGGTGGACTCTATACAAAAGAACAGATAGACCATGCAGTGAAAATGTCTAATTTTGATAAAGACTTAGAAAAAATGGGAATGGGTCTACACACCGTGATCCAACCGGAAAGCTCCTCTTTAAGCAATGGTGAGGCCCAGCGCCTTTTGATCGCTAGGGCTCTTATATCTAATCCGAGAATGCTCCTTTTGGATGAAGCGACAAATTGTTTGGATTCCGAGTCGCAAGACCTCATATCGAAAAATATTGATGAGCTGAATATCACGAGAATTGTGATTGCACATAGGCTCAGTACTATCAGAAATGCGGATCGCATTTACGTATTTGACAAAGGAAAAGTCGCTCAGGTGGGCACCTATCAGGAGCTTTCGTCTGAGCCGGGTATATTTAGAGATGTACTTCTAGCCGAAATCAAAAAAACAGCTCCTAGTAACACCTGAATTTTTATTGTCTACAAGGTTGTCCAAAAACTAACCGTTATCCTCTCTCTCTTATTTTGTATAAAAAATGAGGAGAGGATAAGTATAGAACCTCTTGAAACAAAGAGAGAAAAAAGATCCCTCCCATGCGAGCTTTTAGATTTCAAAAAGACCAATCGCAAATATCCCAGCAGTTCCAAACAGGGTACGTTAATTTCCTCTATCTGGAGTTGTTATGAAGGTCGTTCACATTTTAATTTTCTTAAAAGCGATTCAAGGCGAAGTTATGGGTTCAAACCTATTGGTATTGTATTCGGAAGAGCCCTAAGTTTTTGAAATTTTTTTAAAAGAGATGATCCGGACTTAAACGCCCCTTTTTTCTGAGTTGAACTTTAAAAAAGGGGGGGGAGATAGGAAACTTTTAAGGGCTTACAAAAAATAAGACCCAAAAAAAAGAGAATTTAGATAGGTAGTACGGTGACACCATCCTCGACGTTGATTTGACCGTCGATGACAATTCTATCGCCAGGAGAAAGTTCGGGGCTGATTACCTGCACAAAATCGTCTTTCCTTACACCCGTCTCAACCCATACATATGTTGCATGGTTTGCTTGATCGACTTTTATGACAAATTTCCCTTTGCTGCCGATACCTAGAGCTGCAATAGGACACATAATAGCATCGGGGATTTCTTGTAAGACGAGTTCACATCTTGCAAATTGTCCCGGCCAAAGCAACTCTTCAGTATTCTCATACTGAGCCCTTAAAGGGAGTTGTCCAGTTGTCTGGTCTATTTGGTTGTCTACGACAATCAATTTAGAGATAGCGGTTCCGGTGGAGCCAGGGACTGTTACCCTTACCTCTAGGTTTTGTTCTTTTTGTCTACGCATTATACGTGAGTATTCATATTCAGGAACGGAAAAATCGATGTAGATAGGAGTGACTTGGTTTAAAGTCATTAAATTTTCCCCAGGATTTGCAATCAAGTTTCCAGTGTCTTTAAGTTGTTTGGAGCATCTGCCTGAAAATGGGGCTTTGATGTAACAAAAATCGAGATTTGTCTGATTTTTATCTACCTCACCCTCCTTCATCAAAACGGCACCATCTTGTTCCTTGTCATTGCATACATATTGGAAAAAGTCTAATTCTGAGACAAATTGATCTTTGATGAGATTTGCGTAGCGCTCTTTTTTATTTTGGGCAAAGGCTTTATTAGCTTTGGACTCTAGGAGATTTCCTTGAGCAGTTTTAACTCCAGCTTGGTAGATTCTGGGATCTATAGTGATTAAAAGATCCCCTTTTTGCACAAGCTGCCCTTGAGTGTAGGAGATCTTCACAAGATAGCCAGTTACTTGGGCGCAAATCTGGGCTGAATTAAATGCTCTTACGTGACCTATACCCGGGATAATCTCTGGAACACTCATCGCTTCCAAAGTAGCTAATTTAACCTTTGGCACGGGAGGACGATAAGCATGCCCTTTTTTAGCACATCCATTAAAAATAAAAAATGAGATTAAAGGGATCAGATATTTTGTTTTCATGGTGCCTCGTTTTTATTTATAAGACCTATCTCAAAGGTCAGTTTAGCTTTCGATTGAAAATAGTTGCTTACTACCTTTACAAGCTGAGCTCTTGCGTCTGCTAACTTTGCTTGAGAATTCAAAACATTCAGAATGTCATTTGTTCCAGCTACGTAACCCTCAAACGTCCCTTTGTATTCGACCTCTGTTGCATCAAGGTATTGCTGATTCAACTGAAGCTGATCGTAAGCTAAAACAAGGTTGTTATATTGTGTCATCACTCCAGACATCACTTGAAGCTGTAAAAGGTTTAGAGTACTTTCGGACTGTTCTATCAAGGCCATTTGTTGCCTGTATTCGTTCTTGATTTGCCAGCCTGTAAAGATAGGCGTGTCAAGATTGAACTGAACTAACCAGTTGCCGCCATCAGTCGTATTTTGATTGAAGTAGAATTGACCTGCGCGACCATTAAACCTTAGCATAGGGTAATTTCTTGCATACGCTTTTTTGAGGTCCGCTTTTTTTTGTAAAATTGTGGCTTTGATCGCCTTGAGATCGGGTCGCATTTGCTGGGCAATCGAGAGAAGGACATCGGGTTGAATAAAGCTGGTTTGAATGGTTTTCGGGTCGGGGAAATCCTCAACTACAAGAGGAGTTTGTGCAGGTATACCTAAATTTGTATTCAAAGTGATGAGCGAATTTTTTACTGTAGCCTCTTGAGCTGCTACATTGATTTTTTTTTGCAAATAAGAGCTTTTGGCTTGCATTACATTAGTGACATCCGAAATCCCCAAAGAGAGTCGATCTATAGAAGCTGTATAGGTAGCTTGTGCGTCTGCCAGATCGCTTTTGTAAGCAACCAATAGGTTCTTTTGGTAGAGGTAGGAGTAATAGGTGTCGGCAACCTGTTTTAGTACATCTTGGACTTGAGAATTATGTTTTAGATTGCTGGTCAAGAGACCGAAGTAGCTAGACTCGATGTTGGGCTGTCTTGTTAGGTCAATTAAAGCGAAATCCATCATGAACTCGGGACCCCAAGTTGTGGTATAGTATTGATAGAGTGAGGCGTTTAGTTGGAAACCTTGAAGCTGCCTTAGATAAGATACGTTGAATTTAATATTTGGATACAGTGATGCTCTAGAAAGACCGTAACTGGTTGCTGCAGCTTGGGCCTCGTAAAAAGTCTTTTTAGTAAGCGGGCTGTTGTTTAAACCTAAGGAAAACAGGTCCAAAATATTCAAAACGCCCGGTTGTTTTTCTAAAGAGGCTAAATCTAAAAATGGCACAGAATCGATATGTTTGTTGTCTGCCTGGGAATTGATCCAAAAGCTGGATATTCCCGTGGGTGCATATTTGCTCGGAGATATTTCAGGAGCCGTCTTACACCCCGCTAAGAAAATAAGAATGAACCAGTTGCGCTTTTTCATCAAATCGAGACATAAATAAAAAAATTATTTTAATCAATAAGAAACTAGATTTAATCCAAGCAATTGTATCAAGAATAAACCTTGGCAACCTTAAGAGCCGATTTTTGGACAAAAAAAACCATTTTCAATCCGTTTTTTATGCAGTTTAAAGAGAATCAAAAAGTTGCAATTGACAAATCACTTTTTTTTATTAGTGTAGAATGTATGGATAAAAATAGTAAGATCTTGATCGTTGGGGCGGGTCCTGTAGGGCTCACGCTTCACCAGCTTTTAAAAAAACAGGGGTATACCCGAGTTCGCCATATTGACAAAAGCATGTGTGCCGCTCAAGAGTCAAGAGCCGTAGGAATTCATGCCTTTACTTTACAAGTGATTCTAAAAGAACTTGGTTTCATGGAGGAGTTTAAAAAAAGGGGAATCGCGATTCAAAAACTGGAGTTTGAGCAACAGGGGAAAATTCTCCATTCGGTTGTACTTCCCCGTTTTTTATGCGCCATAGGTCAAAATATCACCGAAGAGATTCTTGGACGAAACCTAACGATCCAAAGGGGGATAGAGTGTGTGTATGTTGACGAGTATGGAAATGCTCGCTTAAAAAGGCAGGACGGTCTCATAGAAGAGGATAAATATGATTTGATTGTAGGCGCGGATGGGACGCATAGCATAGTACGTCAAATGCTCGGTCTTGAATTTTCAGGAAAAAGTTATCCCCAAACCTGGTCTTTAAAAGACGTAGAATTTGATCACCCTTTGACCGAACTGCAAACGGGTTTGATCCAACTGCATAAGGATGGGGTTCTTTTATTCGTGATGGCTATCGGACCTAAAACGTTTAGAGTATTTTCAAATTCACCCGATTGTGAAAAATACTTACCTAAAGATATTCGGATTACGAGCACTTATTGGAGCGCTAATTATCACGTACATTGCCGGATTGCCAATACCTACACCAAGGGAAAATGTGTCATTATGGGGGATGCGGCACATACCTCTTCACCTGTGGGGGGTACGGGAATGAATAGCGGTATGGAAGATGCCTATTTGTTTGTCCAAGCCCTTGAGAAAAACGGTATCAAGGAATGGGCGAAAAAAAGGCATAGATACGAGAAGAACCTTTTATTTTGGACCGATACGATCTACAGATTTATGACAAAAAAAGGGCCATTAGCTCAGTTTTTAAGACGAATTGTACTTAAATATATTGTGAATATGGATTGGATCCAAAAACGATTATTCAAAAAGTTCTCAAGACCTTTTTAAGTTTCATCCTCCCCCTACAAGGGGGGAGGTAAAGCATGAAAAACTATAAATGAGCTCTTGAGGGTTTCTAATTTTCGTCCATTACCCCTTTGCTGTAGCGATCATAGGCGCTTTGATATAGACCAATCGCATTTCCTAAAATAGAGGATTGGGTAGAGGGTATTTCTTCAAAGTCGCCAGAAACTTTCCGATAGGCTTTCACCTCTTTTTTGGGAGAGAGGATGATCATCTCGTTTTTTCCGTAAAAACCGAGTCTTTGGTAGGTCCCTATGGGGACCGGTCTATCCATCGGAGAGTGGATTTGGTCGATTCCATAAAACCTGCTTTCGTAGCTGATCCCTAAAAGGCCCAAAATAGAGGGGACTACGTCCATTTGACTGGTACGAGTTGTAATTGCCTTTGGCTCTAATTTTTGGGGGGCATAAAAAATACAGGGTGTGAGGTATTTTGTAGGGTCTAACTGCATTTTTCCTGCACTTGAAGCACAGTGGTCTGCAGTTATAATAAAAAGGGTGTTTTGGAACCAGGGGGTCTCTTTTGCCTTCTTGAAAAACTGTTCAATAGCCCAGTCGGTGTAACGAACTGCTGCTTCCCTAGTCCCCTGAGGCATCTCAATTCTATGATCCGGAAAAGTATAGGGTCTGTGATTAGAGGTCGTCATAATTAGACTGAAGAAGGGCTTTGAGGGGTCTTTACGTGATTGGATATCTTCTAAAAAAGCATCAAAAAGATGCTCGTCACTTACACCCCAAATAGTCTCATGCTCAATTTTTTCGGAAGGGATATGTAGACGGTCACGCACCGTAAACCCGTTAGCCTCAAAAAAAGCATTCATATTGTCAAAATATCCATACCCTCCGTACCAAAAAAACATCTCATAACCGCAGGGTTTTAGTACTGAGGAGACGTTATAAAGATTTCCATAATGGGGTCTTCTTAAAATCGAACTGCCGGGAGTTGGGGGTACGCTTAAAGCAAGAGCTTCAAGGCCTCTTACGGTGCGTGTGCCTGTGGCGTAGTGGTCCTCAAAACTGATCGAATTCTTCTTGAGCTTTGCAATAAATGGAGTCCAAGTACTGGGTTTTTTATCCAAAAACTCCTGACTTAAACTCTCGACTGTGATCAAGACGACGTTAAGCTCCTTTTTTGGGCAAAAGGAGGGGATCATTCTTGCTATCGGATCTTGATCGGGTTTAGAGAATTTTTGGGGAAAATAGGAGGCGATTTTTTGAGAAAGAAGGTTAGGCTGAATCGTCTGATAAAATTGATTATAATTAAGTTGATTGTGAAAAAAAGCATAAATTAGATTGCTGGTTCCATTTTCGCTTAGTTCTTGAGCGAAGTTGTTTTTGCTCCAATTTGTTAAAGGGAATAAAAACGATAAAAAACTGAAAGCAGCGATCTGCCCTATAAATTTAATCGACAAGGGTTTGTTAAATTTGGGAAGTTTTTGTACAAAATATGCCCCGATGCCGGCGATTGCTGCCATTATGGATAGATACGTCTTCATAGGATAGGATTGAAGGATATTGTGAACCACTTCATGGGTATAGACTAGATAATCGATAGCAATAAAATTGAACCGGCATTCCATGTCTCCCCAAAATACCCATTCTGCGAACATTTGAAAGGAGAGGGCAAAGAGGGTGATAACAAACCCAAGCCACTCTAATAAAGGGATTGTAGCCAACTTTTGCTGAAGAAATTTTGGGGTAAAACGGATGCAAATGGCCCATAAAAAAGTGAGTAGAAGCAGTGGCTTTAAATCAAACAAAAAACCGACTAAAAGAATAGAGGGGATCTGTAGCCAGTCAACAGAGTGATTCCAGGCATTCATCAACGTCAGTGTGAGTCGCGTAAAGGTGGAAAAAACTAAAAAGAGCATGGGAGCCCTAAAATAGATTTGCTGGTGCATAATTCTCCGTTAAATGCAAAATTACAGGTCAATACCGCTTTCGAGAAAGGGTTTGATAGATAGGGTAGGTGTTGAGGAAAAAATTGTAAATACCGTACTGTTTAAAGAATGAAAAACCTTTTGAATTTGCCAGGAATCGGTTTCTGTGCTGCTTCTTTTATAGGATGTGGACTCTCTTTTGTATGGATAGATTCCCCCCTACAACTACAGTTTTTTGAACCGTTTTCCCAAAAATGGTCTATATCAGGTGCAGAGTGGCCGATTCGCCTTTTGTGTTACCACATACCCAAATGTTTCTACGCAAGTTTGATTGTTTTCCTTTTTTTTAAGGCGATTTTTTCAAAAAGGGGTACTAAAGAGATTTTTACGGCGATTTTTCTCCTTTTATCACCCATATCGGTAGCTGTAATAAAAATATTTACAGGTGTAGAGTGCCCCAAAGATCTTTTGCATTATGGGGGTCATCAACCTGAACTTGCGCTTGTGGAATCGATGCTTAAGGGGACAGGACGTTGTTTTCCTGGAGGACACGTGAGCGCGGGTTTTGGACTTTACAGCGCTCTGGGACTTCTCAGTCTTGCAAAAAGGGGGAGAGCTTTTATTGCTATAACCCTTCTTGGGCATTTTATGGGATTTTACCAAATCGCTAGAGGCTACCATTTTATTTCTCATAACCTGGCCACCATGGGATTGTCTTATGCCTTTTTTTTACTCAATCAGCAGTTATTGAAAGAGTTCGAGGAGAGGGGAGATTTTTTTCTGGGTTGGCTAAAAAGTTTTTTGAAGAAAAAGTTGTTTAAGACCTATTTCTTGAAAGTGAATAAAGAGGGCTGAATACTCACGCTTTTTAGGCATTATATCTAAAAAAAGATATCCTTAAGAAAGCCCTCTTTTATTCTCTCGTTGTCAAGATATATGCACTCTTTGGTTTAGAAGATTTAAATCATGAGATGCAACATTCTCCTGACCATCTTTTCTCATAATTTTCAGGTAAATTTCAGTTTCTTGGTGTTCTTTTATCAAAAAAAGTGTTTTAAAAGTGAAAAAAAATCAAAAAGAACAGGGAAAAAAATTTCTAAATCGACGGTATATTTAGCTTACGAGTCTTTTTAACGAGGGGAGATGACTCAATCGGAGAGGTACATGCGTCAGCTTATTGCTGTGGATTAGAATCGTTTTAAGCTTTTTGAGTTTATAAAAGCTTGGGGGAAGATTGTAGAGCCGATTTTTAGAGATATTGATTGTTTCAAGTTCTTCTAATTCACCCATCCAATCGGGCAAAAATTCCAGAAGGTTTTGGGAAATATTGAGTATTTTCAGGTTTTTAAACAGGAGGATCTCTTTTGGGATATGGGTTAGCTTGAGTTTGGATAAGGAGAGCTTTTTGATCTCCAAAAGCTCTTCAGCATGTTCATTCATGTACTGGCGAATTTCTTGGGGAGTCGCCCCAAAAAGTGCTTTTAGAATATTTTGCTCTACAAGATGGGCAAAAACCTTTAAAAGGTTCTCGTCCTCAAGTTTCAGCATTTTGTATTTTATGGAGTGTTTTGCGGTAATAGCTTTAGGTTTAGCTTCGCTGTTTTTGATTATGGAGTCTAGACGTTGGGAGATCCCCTGATCTTTTAATTGGGCTAGAAATTTTTTTTCACTTTTTTTGGTCTCTAGAAAAGGGGAATAGCGGGTAAAGATATGATGGATTTTTACGATCTGGTGTTCGAATGGATCAAATCCAATAATTGAGCGAAAGCGTTTAAGGATGCTTTTCAGCTCGTCCACCTCTTTTGTTAGCACTTTCCATCTTCGATTCATGAAAGGTGTTTGACAAAGGCGAAAAGACTGCAGGTTATCGGGTAGATTTCCAAGTTTTGTTGTCGACTTACAAGGCATTACCTTTGCCAAGCTATCAAAAAAAACGATTTTTTTGCACGAGTAAAATGAAAATAGAGGGAAAAAAGGGGAGTTTAAACCCGCTCCGATGCTCTTCTCTGTCTCCACAAAAGGCGCGGATCTTGATGAATCTCCTCTTTTCTTTTCACAGCAAGCTGGCCACAAGCTGCCGATACGTCCTGTCCGCGACTATAGCGCACAGGGGCTGAAATGGAGCGATCCTCAAGATATTTTTGGAATGCTTTGAGACTCTCTTCAAGAGCCGGTTCCATAGCTGTACCCGGGTGGGGATTCAGGGGAATCAGGTTCACTTTTACCTTTAGCCCATGGGCAAATTTCACAAGAGCCTTTGCGTGTTTCAAAGAATCATTTTTATTTTTGATCATCACGTATTCTAGAGTGATCCCATGACGGGTCTGAATGGGGTACTCTAAAAGAGCTTTTTTGAGTACATCCAAAGGGTACTTGCGATTGATAGGCATCATCAACGAGCGCTCTTCATCAAAGGGGGTGTGAAAAGAGATGGCAAGACTTACCGCTACTTTTTTTCCCAGAGCCTCTATTTCAGGGACAAGCCCTGACGTGGATACAGTGACTTTATGTTTGGATAGTTCAAGTCCATCTTTAGAGGTCATGATGTTAAGTGCCTTGGTGAGCTCATCAAAATTGTCAAGCGGCTCGCCCATTCCCATAAAGACCACGTTTGTGACCTTTCTATTTTCCAGCTCGTTGTTTGCAATGAGGATCTGCGAAAGGATTTCACCAGAGCTCAAATTTCTCATCAGCCCCATTTTCCCTGTTTGACAAAACGAGCAGTTCATTTTGCAGCCTACCTGCGAGCTGATACATAAAGTCACCCGATCTAAGGAGGGCATAAGGACCATTTCAATCAGCTTGTCATCCCAAAGTTTCAAAAGATATTTGGTGCTTCCGTCCTGGCTTTTTAAGCGGGTATCGATTTTTGGGAGCTCAAACCGAAAGGATTCGGCCAGTTTTTCTTTTAAGGCTTTCGGAATGTTCGAGAATTTTTGGGGGTCATTCACACCCTTAAGAACCCATTCAAATATTTGCTTTGCAATGTAGGAGGGGTAATTTTGCTCACTAACCCATTGACTCCAAGCCTCGAATGATAAATCTAGGTAAAACAAACGCTCCATCAGGGGAATATTTTACCCTAAAGCCTCGGGGCTTGGCAAGTTTAAATGCCCCTTAGCTATTTTTATAGCAATTTTAATCTTTGAAAAGGGAAAGAGGACAAGTCTTTTTAGATGGGCCCCGTTATAGGAGGTGTTGTTCCCACTTGATATAGAGCTCATCAAGCTCTTTTTTAAGGCTGAGGTGCTGTTTGCAGAGTTTTTCCAGCTCTTGAGGGAGAGCTTTGGCAAGGTTTTCCTCTGTGATGCGGATTTCATCCTCTAGCTTTTCTATTTTTTGCTCAATTTCCCGAGTGGAGCGCTTTTTTTCTCTCGGTGCATTAAAGGTTTGACCCTCTTGGGCTTTGAACTCTTTTTTCGCCTCCGCCATTTTTTGCTGCCACTGCCCAAAATCAGAAAAAAGGTAACCGGTATCTTTATTGACCCCAAGCCCAATATACTGGCTTGACAAAGAGTTGAGGAAGTAGCGGTCGTGGGATATCACCACGACTGCACCCTCAAAGTCCTCTAAAGATCGGGTCAAAAGATCGATCATCTCCATATCGAGGTCGTTTGTGGGTTCATCTAACAGTAATACGTCTGCCGGTTTAAGCATCAGCCTTGCCAAAAGAGCACGAGCCCTTTCACCTCCTGAAAGCACCTCAATATCCATTTGTAGACGATCAGCAGGAAAGCGGAATTTTTTTGCCCAGGAGATGATATGCATCGGTTTCCCTTGGTAGAAGACCGTGTCGGCAAGATGCCCTGTAAGAGCCTCTTGAAGCGTCATCCCTTTTTTGGGAAGCCCCTCCTTCATTTGGTCAAAATAGACCACTCTTAGATCATCTTTCCATTTTACTGTCCCCTTATCGGGGGAAATCTCTTTAAGAAGGATTTTTAAAAGAGTGCTTTTGCCAGACCCATTCATCCCCAAAACACCAAGCCTATCCTTTCTAAAAATTTCAATATTGAAATCCTCGAAAAGGGAGCGGTCCTTAAAACCTTTGTAGACATGCTTTAAAACCATCAGCTTTTTGGAGGTGGATTCGGATTGGCTAAATGAGGCTAAAGAGCCCATATCCCGATTTCTCTCTTTGAAATCTTTCACCTCTTCCTTTAACGATCCTACATCTTTGATTCTAGTGAGAGATTTTGCTGTTCTTGCGGGTGCTGTCCGCCCGAGCCACTCCATCTGCTTTTTGAGCTCCTGCTCGAGAGAATGGGCCCTTTTCGACTGGCTTGTCTCGTAGACTTCCTTCTCTTTGAGATAGGTAGAGTAGGGGCCATCCACAAAAAAATGCCCTTTTGGATAGCGATGATTGATCTCCAAAGTTGCATTGGTGACGCGGTCTAGGAAAACCCGATCATGGCTGACTATCAACATGGGGATGGAGATCGAGTTGAGCATCTCCTCCAGCCAAAGAATCCCCTCAAGATCCAGATGGTTTGTGGGCTCATCAAGAAGCAATAACGAGGGCTCTTGATCTAGGGCGTGGGCGATAAGGTACCTCCTTTTTTGCCCTCCCGACAGCTTGGACGGGTCTACATCAAGGGGAAACTGAAATAAATTTTTCCTGTAGGCACTCAATTCGAGTTCTAGAATATCAGCCTGTTGGGCCGCATAGGCTGCCTTAACCCCTTTGCGGTAGACGACTTTCCCCTCATCCGGGGTATCAAGTCCCTGTAAAATTCTTAATAGCGTGCTTTTACCCGATCCGTTAGGCCCGACAATACCGATTTTTTGATGGTCGTAGACACTGAAGCTTAGATTGTCAAAAAGACTTTTGGATCCATAGGATTTGGCAAGATTTTGTACACTTAATAGAATTTGCATGAGACTACTATAGTCGATCGGCTCTTTTTTTTTGAGGGAATCAAATCCTTGTTTAAATATACTCTGTTTTGCATTAGAAAATCGACGGCATCAAATTATGTTTTTGAAGATTTGCATTATTTTGGCATCTACTGCTGTATCACTTCCCCCAGAAGAGAGCGTAGCGCCAAGCAAAGAGGAAAAAATCACCGTGGCCCTATTAGGGAGCGACCGGACTGGCACCGACAAAAACATCACTCTTGAGGTGAAAAAGCTTGCAAAAGAGATAGACACCAAAAAAGTAAGACTGATCTATAACGGGGGCAACGTCGGATTGAGATACTTTTTTGTGCAGGAATTTACCGCAAGAGGGGGGGAAGTTAAAGCCTATACTGTCCCTAACGAAAAATTTAAAACACCCGCTTCTATACCTCAACAAATCTATCCCAACGATTCTCAAAGGATGCAACAGGTCTATAACGACAGTGATCTTTTTCTTGTGTTGCCCGGCGGTATGGAGACTATCGGGGAGATGGGGTTTGTTGTAGATCAAAATGCCTCCAAAGATAAGACTTTGAGGCCTTTGATTGTCTTTGATGCGAATCAATACTACAGTCGGTTTTTTCAATTTATTGAGTACGTCGAGAAGCAGGGCTTTATGGATCATAAACGCCTTTTTAGACGCTCAGTAAAACAAGAAAGCCAGATCACTAAGGTGTTATCTCAAATCTACTTTGAATCAAAAAAGGATAAAAAGGGGGGATAAAATCTCAAGAGCACCCCTTCGAGAGGGGCACCCTTGAGACAGGGGTTAGTTTTGCCTACTTGGCGAAATCTCCGAGCACTGTTTTGACAGCGACCTTATGGACCATAGGATCGGTCAAGTGGTTGATCACTTCATCAAGGTATCCTTTCAATACATTCGTTAGGCGCTGTTTAGCATTATCTACAAGAGCAGAGTCTTTTAGAAACGAAATCTCCACCTCTTGTTTTTCTAAGGGCTCATCGGCAAGCTTGCAGATGGGGCTGTTTTCCTTGAATAACTCTTGAAGACCTAGAAGGTGTTGGTCTCTGGTGTCATCACTGCTGAATACTGCATAGTTTTCGCACCAGCCTTTTACCTTTTCGTATAATGAACCTAGCGCCTCTAAGTTCGGAATTTCTTGTGCATTCGGAGTTTTGAGATGTTTGATATGGTTGTCTATTTGCTCATAGATGTTGTGTAAATCTTGTAAAAGGTTGGGACCTTTTGAGAACTGGCTTAAAAGAGAACTGTGTCTCACTGTTACCTCTTTCAAACGTTTTAGCCTGAGCTCCACTCTAAGTAGAGTTTGAGCAGTAGGGGTATTTTGTGAAGGAATCGGACTCAAATCGGTTCGAATTTGAGCGATATCAGTAAGAATGTCCACGGGGTTAAACGTTAAAGTTTTAGCAATAAAGTGGTCTCTCATCTCCGAAGAGAGCGCAAAGGCGCTTTGTAGCTGTTGATGTATATCTTTCAATCTAGTTAATAGAAGCGCTTTATCCTGAGGAGCGAGTCTGTCCGTTTTAGATTCTTGCTCTAAAAGCAGCGAAATATGCCTTGTCATAGACCTAATCATCGTGTCTATTTGGATAGCAGTATTTTTTCTCGCTTGAGGATTTTGTGAACCCTCTAATCTACGGAGCTGCTCTTTTACAGAAGATAGAGATAGAATTTCTTGGATATTTCTCATCGATTCTGTCTGCAGAGGTTTTGGGGATAAAGCTGCGTCTAATCCCCGATCTATCGAAATTTGTAGAATACTATGCATGAGGCGATCAATAGAGCTTCTCTCCGAGGCGATCTGTTTTTGCAGAGATTCTTGCGATAGAGTCTCGTTCATTTCTACAGATGCTATAGCTGAATCGAAAATAGAGTTGAGCTGAGTTTCTATCGAGATGTCGTTAGTGATAGATTTGTAGATGCCTATAAAAAGCTCGTTAAGAATCTCTTTATTCTTCTCGATAAGAAACGCTTCCGCTTTCTCCCCTAACGGCGGGTTTTGGAAATAGTCACGCACTTGATCGGCAGTAGTAAACCGTTTGAGACGGCTCACTTTTAATAAATGGTTGCACAGGGACTGAATTTCCTTCATTTCATGGTTACGCAAGAGAGTAGGGGACTGTTCGTTTTGAACCGGATTTTTCATGCCGTGATAGGCGCGAGCCAGCTCCTCATGTAAAGAACGATAAATGGTAAGTTCTAACTGAGTTGAACGCTCCCTTTTAGTGGTAACACTTTCGATAATAAGACCCACAGCATCGGTCTGTTTCAAGAGTTTTCCAGAGAACCAGGTGATAAGTTTGTTTGGAAAGTAGTCGAGTAGTCTTACAACAGGGGAAAGTCGCTTGAGAAGAGATTCTCCGGGAATCCCTTTGATCATCTTTAAAAAGCCCCCCTCAAGTTCGACTTTAGGCAAATAGTTGGAGACAATTTTATTAGCTACTTTGGTCTTCATTTCCTTCTCGGATAATCCTTTGTAAAAGATGGGATTGTCCGAAACCTGTTCCATTACCCTTTCCAAAGAGCCTGATATGCGATCTTGTCCCGGCTTGGCCTCACCGACATACTGGTACATTCCCACCATGTTAGACAAAGATTTATTGACCAACTCGAATAAAAGCATGTTTTTTGCTTCGCGATGTTCTTTCAGTTGCTCTAAATCGGTACGCAGTTCAGCTACCGTTTTGTGCGCCGAGCTACTGACAAGTATTTCAGAAAACCAGAAGAAAAACTGTAAAATCCACTTAGAGCCGAAGACAAAGCGCTTAAACCAGCCAACTGTAGGGTCTTCTTTAATCTTTTTTTGCAGTTGGTGGATGATGTCTTTCGATTTAACCTCGCGACTACCTGCTAGGGCAGTTTCTGCACTCTCTAAAATAGAGGCGTAGTCATATTTGGACTCTGTTTTGTCTAAAAATAGATTCACTATCGAGACGGTAGAAAAACCGGAAAACGCCTTGATGAATTTGAGCACCGAGCCGTCTGTAATCTCCTTTGCAATCGCTACAGTCTTTGGACGGAAAGAGTGGCTGATCAGGTCATCGTCAGAGACAGCACAAGCTATAGGAGGGGCGATCTCGCTGGGTTGTTGTGGAACCCCTGAAAAAATTCTAACCCCTTCAATCGATACAGCAGGGAGACTTTTGAGTGTGTTTCTAAGCGTAGCAAATGCCTCTGCTACTTGATCGGGAGAGCTTTCAAGCGCCTTTTTTATCCTATCGAAATTTTGGTGAACCTTTTCAAGATGAGGTTTGAGTTGCGGAGCGGCTAAGCTCAAATTTTGCAGTTTTTCCAAAAGAGAGTGGAGGGCAGGAAGAGCTATCAGCAGGGAGGCCTCACGCATATAAGGATTTTTAACAAGAGCTTCAATTTTATCTAAAATATCCAGCGGGAGAGCCTGTTCCATGGGTTGTGAATAGAGATTGGCTTCGGGGAGAATACCTCGCAAAAGAGACGCTTGAGGCAATACTTTACTGATGCTTGTCAAAAGGCTGTTTCCAGCCGGTTTTTTATCAAAAGTATCGGGATCGATGTTTAGCTCGACCATGACAGCAGTTTGGAGCTCTTTGAAAAGGGTATCGGTTAGCCCTGTTGAGTCGCTTATATCGGGGAGGTTTCTTAATTGGTCTGGTCTGGCATAGGTGCTGCGGAAGGTTTTATACCATTCTAAAAGAGCCTCTTTTTGGTTTTTATCCTGTAAAAACCCCTGTCCCTGGTAAAAGAATGCAGCGCGATCAACCGTATTTTTACAGTATCGAAACGCAAGTCCAAAAGGTTTACGCATTAAGTCCGTAGTGTAACTTAAAGATTTTCCTAGAAATCTCTTTAACAAACCCTCTGGAGCTTTCGAATTAAACTCTTTTAAATACTGCTCTCTCTCTTGCGCGCTAGGCCCAACAACTCTGCCCCACAGAGAAATAGAGTTTTTCTTAGTGGGTGCAGGTTGTGAATTTGTCTTAGGATTGGGGAGAATAAATGGGTAATTGGTGGAAGGGATCGATCGGAGAAAGAAAAGCAAAGAGGGGGAAGAAGCTTTTTTTGTGTCTAAAGTCCATCTCGGTTGGTTTTTATTAGGCTGGGTTGTAGTGAGTTGAGGAAAATTTTTGGCTAATATATTTGCCGGATTCACCCCGTTTTTGGGGGCGATCGCGGATCCTCTAAGATAGGGATGTAATCCTTTAAGGAGTGGGGAGCCCTTAGGATCAGTGCTGCTACGGTTAGGGGATATAGAGGACATAATAAAGACCTATAACAATTCTTTTAGCACTATTATACAGGTGTTTTTAATAAAAAAACATATAAATTAAATTTTAGGCAGGTCTAACCAAAATATCTCTCTAAAGGCTAAAAAGTTACAACCGAAAAACCTATTCGAACCTCTCTGTTTCGCAGATTTTCTTAACCCATTATTTAATAAGGGGTTGCACTTATAGATAGTTACAGGCTAAATTTGCACCCCCCCGGTAGGTGTGAATCAACGCTTTTGCTAAGAAAATTAAATTTAAGAAAAAAATCGAAAAGAGGCCTATGACAGTTAGCCCAGTCGCCTTTGATCTAGGTGCCGGTTTTATCCCGGAAGTTCAAGAAATTAAGACGCATCCTGCCCTAAAAAGGGGGCTAAAAAGGACTTTTTACCGCATAGATCCATCGCTGAAACGACCCGATGAGAGGCTCATTTTTTTAGTCAACGGACTAGTCGTTTTGGATGGAATCCTCTTTAATATGCAAAAAGTCTACAGAGAAAAGTGGGTCAAGATGGAGGCTCAGTGGATTTTAAAGGAGGATGCTATTGTTGAGGAGGTTGCTCAGGATACAGGTCTTAGTTCAAAAAAAAAGGCAAAGGAGCTTTTAGCAGATGCTATTGGTAAAAGCTCCGCTTTTATTCACACTGACGACGACCTTCGCCGAGAGATCAAAACGATAAAATTCGGTATGATGCCTTTTTTTGAAAATTTGAATAGGATCTGGAATCCGGAGCTCGCGCAACAAACTCAAGAGATTTTTTTCACATCATTAGAGAATATTTACGACGAGTTTCATAAAAAAAAGGTCATGAAACGAAGTCTAATATTTCGATCTTTAAAAAGTTTGATGATTAGCTCTTTTTATGAAACAACTCGTCTTATGCAACCACAAGTTGCCGAGATAATTGCTGTGGAATATGGGGAGAAGATCGCAGAAAAAGGGGATTTTAACCGCTTCCAACATTCTCTGGGACTCACTTTATTGACTTTAAAACAACCCATTACAGCCTCTTTACTCGCTCAACTTTCCAGCTCGAGTGAGGTGTTTAAATTCTTAAGTACCCAGATGTCTTATCAGATTGAGGCCAATCCGAAATGTCATGATCTTGTGATTTGCCTTGATGAAACCAATACCCCTTTGTACGCCGGGTTTATTTTGGATGGCACCCAAAGGATGGTCCGTTATTTTATCACTGAAATCAGCAACGAGGCAAACGAGTCCATATATTTGTGTGGAGGAGATCTTTTGCAGTCCTCATCGGGGAGAGGAAATAGCGTTAACCTGGGAAATCACTATGCTCTAACGGTTAACCTACCTATGGATAGTTTCTGTTTATCCAAAGTGGCCAAAATAGTTTTTTTTCAAAAGCGCTAGACTAGAGGTTTTTTTTTTCTAACAGAGGTTGTTGGGAATCCTCAAGAAACCATCTAAGGGGGGCTTTTTTCTCAAAATATCCCAAGACGGCTTTCGTGAGTTTAGGGAGAAAAAAACCCAACAAAAAGCCTACTAAAATATCGGTTGGATAATGCATTTTTTCCACCACGCGCACAAGAGATAAAGGGACTAAAAGGGGCCAGAACCTAGGGCGAAAAATGGAAAGAAACAAGCCCAAAGCTGCTGCGTGGGAAGAGGGAAATGAGGAGTGAATCTCCTGAAAGCTTAGAGGGTGAAAACTAAAAATATCTTCGTTGAGATAAGGTCTTGATCTTCCTACAAAAAGCTTAATTCCGAAGATAAGGGGATAGAGGCTAAGGGAAGCGAAGGCTGCTTGTCGGATTTTTTTGGCTTTGAGTCTTGTTGCGGCCATGAAGAGGATGAGAAGGATCGAGTGGATTTTAGGTTCGATGAGATAGGTGCATATTTTATTGATGCTTGGGGAGCCGACTGCTTCAAGAATTTGTCCCTTTTTGTCCAAATATTGCGCGATTTTAACGAAAGTTTGCCACACGAGTCCACAATAGTAGATACAGGGTTTTTCATCCAGTCAGGAAAGGCGTCCTTTAGGACAAGTTTATCTCCTGGTTGGTAAAGATAGGCGGGGATGGAGACGTTTCTGGCGACAGAAATCGCCGTTGCAATCAGACCTAAGGATACAATAGCGATAGGTGGGGCTAAAAAAATCCCCAGAACGATCGTTAATCCGCTTAATGCCAAACAGAAAAGAGACAAGGAATAAATGAATCTGGCTTTTCTGAACTGTTTTTGGATCAAAAGATTGGCCTCTTTTAGAGACTCTTTATTATCGTGTAACAGAAAATCATTAATGTGGATTTGTAGAATTTGGGAAATTTTAGTCCCAAATATCTTTAAAAAATGGGGGTCTTTATGGATCTTTTCGGTGAGAAGGTCTGCAGTCTTGAATCCGTCCTCTAATGAACAAATCGCTTTGATCTCCTTTTCAATTTTATTCAGATGGGAAAGATGTAGAATATCTCGAGCTGTTTCGAGAGTAGTATAGGTTAAAGCAACGATTGGACTTAAGACCTTTAAAAAAGGGAGAGCTATGCTGTGGGCCTCTAAAGCCAGATTAATAATGGTTCCTAATGAGTAGAAAAAGTTCAAAGGGCTACTGAACATTTTGACTAAGCCACTTGAGATGGGTAAAATCCTTTTGTTTTTAAAATCGGCAGCTAATTCCTTGGCGCTTTGGTAGATGTCGCTAAAAAAATTTAGAAAATAGAGAGACGACACCGCGTTTGTAGTGTAAATGCATCGAGGCGTTTGGGGTTTGTGCTCCAGACCGCCAGCGTAGTAGACTAGCACCGGGGGCTCATCAATTGGCACGTAGGGGGTTTCTGTTAGCTTCATAAGGAATAAATTATACATTTTTTTTGATAAAAATGGTATGAACAACTGGTACGATAGGTTAAAAGACTATGGGTAAGAAATTTCTTATTACGGGTTCCTCGGGTTCTATCGGTAAAGCGCTTGTGGATTTTTTAAAGGACCAAAGTGGGGTTGAGCTTTATTGTTTGGTTAGGGATCCCCAGAAACTCCCTTTTAGGGGGCCGGCAATCCACATCCTTGTGGGCGATTTACTTCTACCCCAAACCCTGCCCCCTTTGCCTCAAAACCTTGACGCAGCCTATTTTTTTGTCCATTCCATGTCTGAAGGGAGCGATTTTGATCTTAAAGAGCAGCAGATAGCCCACAATTTTGTGGATTGGGTTAAAAAAAGTGAGCTGAAGCAGGTGATCTATCTAAGCGGGTTAGGTCGAGAAGAGGACGTATTATCGAAGCATCTTTTGAGTCGCCGCAAAGTGGAGGAGATTTTTGTTCATGCCGATCTGCCTTACACTATTTTGCGCGCAGCAATTATTTTGGCTTCAGGATCGGCCTCTTTTGAAATCATACGGGATTTGGTCGAGCATCTCCCGGTTATGATCACTCCCAAGTGGGTAAACAACCGCTCTCAGCCATTAGCTATATCGGATGTTTTGCGTTATTTAACCGAAGTGGCAAATCACCCGGAGTGTATCCGTAAGATTTTTGAAATTGGTGGTCCGGAGGTGATCTCTTATCGGGATATGTTATTGCGTTTTGCTAAATTTAGAGGTTTTCATCGTCTTATTATTCCTGTCCCTTTTTTGACCCCAAAACTCTCCTCTTACTGGATTTATTTTGTCACTAGTACGACATTTAAATTGGCCCAAAGTTTGGTTTTAAGTCTTAGAAATGACACGTATGTCCATGATGACTCTATCAAGAAAATCATCCCTTTAGTCCCTAAAACTTTTGAGGAGGCATGTAAAGAGGCATTTATCAAAACGGAGGAGGGGCATGCACCCACTTTTGGCACCCTTTCGTACGAGGCAAAAGCGCCCCTGAATATAGCAGAGCCGAATTTGTGGTATCGTTTACAGTATTTTGGTCAAAGCCAAGATCGCTTCTATTTCATGAATTGGGCTTGGAAGATTCGTATTGCTATTGACTATCTTTTTGGGGGAAAAAAAGATTTCTTTGATGTTTGGGACATACTGATTGAGGACAGGGAAAAAAAGCATATCCTTTTGTACGCTACCATGCGAATGCCTGGTGAAGCCTGGTTGGAATTTTGGATTCAGGATGGGGTTCTAATTCAAAAAGCGGTGTTTAGACCCACAGGAGTGCTTGGGCGCCTATACTGGTGGGTAACCTATCCCATTCACCTCTTTCTTTTTCCTGGTATGGTAAAACGCTTAGCAACAAGAAGTGCCTAAAAATTTCGTCGAAAAACGGTTAAATTGGTTATGGGAATCGATCGGGTTAAAACTTTACTCTTTTAGAACCAGAAACGGCATCCTCAAACTATCATTAAATCAGGATTTGAAATAGAATTGTGTTGCCTAGAATCCAATAAAACAAAAAAGATATAGCTATAATTATTATGACAATACCTCGACTGACTTTAAATATGCTGTCTCATGAAGATTCCGACAGAGAAAATGCTGAGACCCCTAAACTCGAAAGAGCAGTAGATAACCATTTCAGATTTTGTCTCATGAAAGTGGGATGCATTACCCCCCGTTCAGAGCTGGAAAAGAAAAGATGGACCTCTGATACCAAAAAAATGGAGCAGATGAAGAGCGAGTGGAATGCTATAAAGGAAAGCAAAGGATTGATTACAAAAGAGATCCTTTACGCCAGAGTGGATAGTTTGGTTCAAAACCTGAATAAATTTCTTCTTGAGAGGTCTCAACTCTTTAGAGAAACCCCCGTCATAGGTTCGCCGCGCGATCCAGATAATGCGCGTCGAACAAGTGAGCTTGAGGCTATCAAGAATATTATGCAAGCAGCTGCAGAATATAAATCCCAAGAATAGAGTGTTAAGAAAAAGTCTAGACCCTTTTGAAAATTTTATCCTGAATGAGACGCATGATTTCATCAGGGTTTTTTGACGCATCCAGTTTGGTCAAAACCCCTTTTTTATCATAAAATTCGATTAAAGGGGCGGTCTCCAGTTGATACACGCGCATACGATTGCGAATAACCTCTTCCACGTCATCGGCTCTTTGAATCAAAGAGTTATTGCATTTATCGCAGGTGAGGGCTTTTACAGGTGGTTTTGAGACAAGATTATAAACGCTTTTACAAGAGGGGCAAACGCGCCTATTGGTGAGACGATGCACAAGTTTTTCTACATCGACATCAAAAAAGAAAACTTGTGAAATTTGTACTTTATCTTGTAGCCACTCTGCTTGAGCTACTGTTCTAGGGTAACCGTCTAAAAGAATGTGAGGGGAAAAGTGGGACTCGATAAGGCTAGAGATAAGGCTATCGGGAACCATCTCCCCCTTTTCGATTTTTTCTTTACAACTCAGCCCTAATGGTGTCTGTCTTTGTATCTCGGCGCGAAGAAGATCTCCTGTAGAGATGTGCTGGAATCCTTTTAGTCTTTCGGCCTGTGTTCCTTTTCCTGAACCGGGTGGTCCGATGAAAACAACAGCGATAGGGTGAGGGTCTTTTTTCATAGTTTCTTTTCCAATAGAAAACGGGTATTTTAGAGGTTTGGGGATATTTTTAACAATCGTAGGCAACCAATAAACGAAAAGTATACCCAAGGAGGCAGCTTTGATCAAGAAAAGCTGCATAGGGGTTAAAGTTTTTCTCAAGCTTCGTTTGAGTCGAGGAGAAAAATTTTTTTTAGTAATTTCCGTAAAAGGTCTCCTTCCATAAATGATAGGAATCATGCAAAACATTGTTGATTTGTGGTTGAAAAATTCTTTCGTCTTCAAGAAGTTTTGTAAGGGGATTTTTTGAGGCTAATTTGATTGACCCCAGTAGGTCTGAATCCACACATTGAGCACGTCTCAATCCGATTCCCGTGATGTCGCTTAATAGCTGCATCATATAATTTGATCTACTTACCCTACCAGAAATCGGAAGAACCGCAAATAGAGATTGTTGCTTTTTTTGCATGCCATCGATGAGCTCCTTGATTGAAAATGTAAACCCCTCGACAAATGAGCGTGTCCATTCACAAAGACCAATCGATGCAGAATAGCCCTTGAGCTCCTTAAGTTGAGGGTGGTAAAAAAGCCCTTTAGAATGAAAGGTAGCAGCCGCAAGAGATTCCAAATCTTCTAGTGTCCTAACAGGACTAAAGTGTTGAACGAGGTTTTGCAAAATTGGGGCAAGCTCCGGTATCCCCATTTCTCTAAAACGCACTTTTCCTCCCCCCGTTTCTACCCCTAAATACTTTTTATCTGTGCCATTTGCGTTTTTGCTATTCTCTTCAAAGACTTGATTGAGCAAAAAAGCTCCAGTCCCCAGAACTAAGGCCGCTGGGTTATCCGAGGCGTAGAGACTAGCTGCATGGTCAGCAAGTGAAACCTTGATTGGAATTCCTCTATAGGTTCCAAAATGGTATTCGGAGGGAACTATTTCCGCTTTTTGCGCTAATATATCCTGAAATTTGGCATAGCTTGCTTGCGTTGTATCTGTAACAAACAACTTTTTGTCGGTAAGATGAAGAAAAAACAGAGTGTCCAGAGTTGCTATTTTGACTTTTTTAGATAGATTAAGACTGTTAGGTTTTGTGGTATCCTGCCAGCCAAATAGGGGAGAGAAGCCAGAGGAGTCAAAAAAGGCAAAACTTTCTCTTTGGCTACTTAAAGCCATTAAGGTGATTTGAGAGGTTTGCAGTTTTGAGTCTAAAATACAACCGTCTATGGTCTCTCGAATGAGCTGCATAAGAGTGAAAAGATCTTGTCGAACCTTCTGGTCCAATCTTTTGATGGGGCTGGATTGAGAGGACAAAGAGAGGATTTTACCCTTTTCATCAACGATCATCGCTTTGATACAGGTGGTGCCAAGGTCTACTCCAAGATAATACTCCATCAATCTCCTTCCGGTACGAGAATTGTGCCCGCTATATAGGTTACAATAATAGGTAGGATAAAAGTAGTAAAGGCAACAACGATGAAAAGGAGTCTTACCAGAGAAGAATCGATACGAAAAAATGTACCTAGACCTCCACAAAGACCAGAAATTTTTCGATCTCTCAACGACCTTTTGAGCCTATTGCCAGGGTTCTCGATCATGATTCTCCCCCCCTCGGGCATTATTACGGCAAGTATGAGATAAATTGCTGCCATGACTGGAAATAGTGGGGTTGCAGAAATAAGGACAAATAGAAGCCTTAAAAAATTAGAGTCTATTTTGAAAACTAAAGCAATACCA
>CAYFOX010000001.1:22275-24229 GCA_964344875.1 uncultured bacterium | reverse complement strand
TTTTTATCAAATCGACTTCTGTAAAAACGTTTCATGAAAAAATTATATCCCTAAGCGGGTTATTAGCCCCAAGAATTTCTCATCAAAAGGGCGTTTAATCCTCTTCTTTCTTTTCTTCAGACGGGGGTAATGGGGTGTTTTTTAAGAATGAAGCGCTCTTGGATGGCTCTGAAGCAAGTCTCAGAACTAAAAGGAAAAAGAAAACACAGAGGCTTGTTAAAGGCAAAATTGAAAGTAGTGTATTACAGCCGCTTTCACAGAAAAGGGGGTTTTGAATGAAACTTAAGAATAAAGAGACCAAAAGTCCCGAAATCTCCAGTCCTAAAGAGACCTTTTCCCAACTTTGTGGAATCAAGACAAGGATTAAAAGTGTTAGCCGTAAAAAAATGCAAAGAATACAGGATTCAAAGAACAACGAAATCGAGGAACTAAAGAGCAAAGCTATGATCAGTAGTAGTTTTTTAAGAGCGTACATCTAAAGGGGGCCTTTAACAAAAGAGATTAAATCATAAGGAGGTATTGCTTAGTTTTTAAGTACCGTAAGGAATTATCGATATGAATTTACTCATAACATAATAGAGAATTTCCTTCACGCCTAACTGATATAACGAACAATTTTTGCATTCTAGTAGCTTATTCTTATCGATTTGCATCTTTGCGCAAAATGGGGTGAGTGCAATTTTTTTTGGATTTGAGTGGAGCATCAAAAGAAAGGGTTGTTGGGATTTAGGGTCGATTTGATAAAGCTTCTTTAGCAGGCAATTTACCTCTAAGGACTGGTCTACTGCATAAAGTCTGGGGAAGCGCTCCTCTTGGGACAGTTTTTCCAATCTGTAATAGCAAGCCGGACAATCGGCGCTCACAAACAGAATCTCTTTTGGGTGAAGCGGGAACAAAAGGGGGAATAAAAAAATGAGGCACGCTAAAAGGCGCAAGTACATAATTCTTAAGCTACCCAAAAAGCAAATAATAGAGCAATAGTCTAATTCTTAGGATTTAGGTGAAAAAGAATCGATAAAATCTATAGCTTTTTGCTCTTTTTCAATATCTAGGTGGGGGTAGGTAACCTGAATTTTATATATTTGTTTGTTAAATAAAACAATCCGAACGAGCTCGGCTTGATTATTTTTCATCCCGCGGATCACTGTTGATTTATTTCCCTGATGAGAGCCCGACTCTTTTGAGTGGATTTTATCGAGTTGAAGATCGTTCAAGATAACATAAACAGCCCCTTTCATAATAATCGATAGGGGGTAGCGCGTCCAATCAGAGTGCATATCGGATCTTTGAATCGAATAGGACATCTGGTCGGTCTTGTCCTCGATTTTGTAGATTTGGTAGGGGAGATTTCCCCCATTTCGGGGAAGCTTCAATACCCCTTTTGAGAATTTTCCATTAGCCGGCTGTGCAATGTGGCAATCAAGCTCTTCAACATAGGCCAGTTTTGCAGTTTGGGGACGGGAGGTATTAAACGAATCGAGCGGCTCAGCAAGCACAAAGCTCAGGATAGAGGCGATAGGGAGAAAAATTTTTAGAAACCATCCTCTTTTATGCCCTATGGAGGGCTTGATGAAGACGGGGGTCTTGAACAGTGTCTTGAGGCTAGGGTATAAAACAAATTTTTTATTTGACAGGAGCTCTCCAAAAGTGCATCCCACAAATTTTCTTTCTAAATAGATACTAAACGGGAAAAAAATCAGGGACAAAAGAGGCAGATAGCCGGGGAGCATAAAAAGCGGAGAATAGAGGCCTGCGTGTAACAGGATGTCTATCAATAAGATGCTGATTTTTTTAAAGGTAAGGTAGGTCTTTTTCATTAGGGAATATAATAGCAGATATTACAAAATAGCTCAATCAATGATTGCGCTACCCAGGCAGACCTCCCCATCGTAGAAGACGGCAAATTGGCCCGGAGTCACAGCCCTCTGAGGTTCTTTAAACTCAACGATTAAGC
>CAYFOX010000001.1:9367-22128 GCA_964344875.1 uncultured bacterium | reverse complement strand
TTTCCTTTTACGATAAAAACGGCATTTTCCTCTTTTTTGTCAACACAATAGGGGGCGTCGCAGTATGAAACTCGCGCTCTTTCACCTATTGTATAAAAGCAGGCACCGTCATGGGCACCGATCTTTCGCTGAGTCTCCAGGTCATAAAAATGGCCTTGGGTAGAGGGGATATAGTTTTGAATAAACTTTTTAAAGTTTTTATTCCCTATAAAGCAAATTCCTGTGCTGTCTTTTTTGGCATGAGTGGCAAGCCCTCCCATTTTGGCCATCTCCCGGACAGCCGGTTTGTGTAGCGAACCAATCGGAAAAAGGGCTTTTTGTAGGGCGCAAGAGGGGACTTGGGCTAAAAAATAGCTTTGGTCCTTACAGGAGTCGATCCCTTTTAAAAGTCTTCCGTCTAAATCCCGTCTGCAGTAGTGACCGGTAGCCAAAAATTCCGCACCTAGATTTTCTGCGGTTTTAAGGAGGGCATTGAATTTGATTTCCCTGTTGCATAACAGGTCAGGATTCGGTGTAAGCCCTTTTTTTAAACCTTCAAGAAAAGTTTCAAAAACTTTTTCTTTATATTCTTTGGCATAGTTGACGGTATAGTAGGGAATTCCAAGGGTGGAGGCGACGCGGACCACATCTTTTTGATCCTCTTCAACCGGACAAAAGCCATCCCCATTTTCCTCTTCCCAATTTTTCATGAAAAGCCCAATCACCTCGTGCCCCTCATCTTTGAGCAGTTTAGCGCTTAACGACGAATCGACTCCTCCTGAAAGCCCGACTACAACACATTTTTTTGCCATAAGGGTGCTATTTTACCGATCTAACTCTTGTTTTGCAAATTTTGATTGAAAAAGAACCATAAATTCACCTAAATTTCCCTAACAAATTTACCTAGAACTGGTTAAGAAAAGGTGTTTTTAAGCTTTTTTTAAAGTTAAGAATGAACGGTGGCTAAATATGCTTTTAAGAGAATACTACTTTCCCGAGGTTGAGTCGATTTTAGATAAATGGGACTTGCAAAATAGACAATACCCTCAAATCGAAAGGGAGGATGGGGGCAAAATTATAGCCAAAGAGCCCCTTCGTTGTTCTATTTCCCATGCTAAATTGATCGTCTCTGCGACCCTTGGAGTCATTTCTTCAATTGCCTTGACAATCATTTCTTATACCGCAAGATTTACAAATAAAAGCAATCATGGATTTGCGGATTGGAACGAACAGGAAAAAGAGAATCTTTTAGACAGTTACGAGCTACTGGGACATGTCACTATGTCTTTGATTTCTTTGGAGGATGGATTAGAAAAGTTAAGGGTATGGTATGATAGAGCCCGACCCTTCCATTCCCAAGAGTCCCTTTGAAAAAGGTCCATTGTTTAATCGTAAAGATCCAGTAAGAAATTACGACTTAGGCTGTTTCGTTAGTGAGCGCTCCTGGGGCACGGTGCGCGAGGATACAAGCCCTGCAATTGACCCTTGGACCGGTTTCGATTTCTTCAAAGCGATACACACGCCGTATCGGTATGGGGAAGACGCCATAGCCGGTTTTTGTGATTTTAGGCAAAATTTTATTTTTTCTTTTGTCTTTTGGAACGGAAAAGACCCTATTTTGAAAGAGAGGCTTTTTGGCTTATCCAACCATGAGGGAAATCATGGTGAGGATGTAAAGGAGCTTTATTATCACCTTACAGCAAACAAAGATCACTCCTATGTCGAGTACCTCTACAAGTACCCTTCACAAGCTTTTCCCTATCAGGGTTTAGTAGATATTTCTAAAAGCCTCACAACCAACGAAAGAGAATATGAAATTTACGATACTAAGGTATTCGATGAGGGCTATTTTGATCTTAAGATAGAGTACTTTAAACATACCCCTTATGACATATTTATTCGCCTTGAGGCCACAAATCAATCGCAAAAAAAACAGCAATTACACATTCTTCCTCAGCTGCAATTTCGTAATCGTTGGAAAGAATCGGGTTTGGAGCCACCTAAGATTTTTCTAGAAAAAAAGGGGTGCTTACGAATGGACACCTCTAATTTGCCCTCAGTGGATACAAGGCAGGGGGAATGGAGGCTACCCGATATGTTTTTACACGCTCCCTTTGACCAAGCCTTTTTTACTGAAAACGAGGAGGGGCTGAGGGGAGCTTTTCACGATATTGTACTCCATAAAAAAGAAAACACACTGCAAAAGGGGTCTAAGGCTGCCTTTTACAGTTTAGTCGAATTCGAACCTAATGAGGTCAAAGAGTTCCTTTTTAGACTTTCAGATCAATTATTTACCGAACCCTTTTCCTTGGCACAGGAAAAAATGAAAGTGGTCAAGGATAAAGCAAAAGATTTTTTTGAACTCCTCGCATTACCCGGAAAAACTCCACTGGAAAAAGAGATTATAAAACGGGCAGCTTCAGCCCTTTTGTACTCCAAAACTTACTATGAATTCAATGTCAGAAAATGGTTGTCGGATGGTATGGAGGGGATCAGGAATCGCTCTTTTATCCATTTTAACAGCTACGATGTATTGTCGATACCCGATAAGTGGGAGTACCCCTGGTTTGCCGCTTGGGATATGGGGTTTCAGGCGATGTCTTTTGGCTATCTTGATATCGATTATGGAAAAAAGATTGCATGGTATCTTCTTTCGGATAGAATCATGCACCCAAATGGGATGTTACCCGGTTACGAGTGGGAATTCGCTAGCGTGAACCCACCGGTACACGCTTTTAGCGTTTTGAGACTTTTTCGTTACGAAAAAGAGTTTAATCAAATCCAGGATATCGATTTTCTAAAAAAATGTTTCGAACGCCTTACAATTCATTTTACCTGGTGGGTGAATCGTAAAGATCGCTCAGGGCTCAATGTGTTTGAGGGGGGGTTTTGTGGTTTTGATAACATCAGCGTGGTTGATCGAGAGAGTCTTCAGCAGAGCCAACAGATGATTGAACAGTCTGATTCCACTGCATGGATGGCCCTTTTTGCGTTGGTGATGATGCGCACCGCTCTAGAAATTGCAAAAGTCGACCCTGTATTTGAGGTGATGGGTTCTAAGTATCTGCGCCATTTTGCGCTGATTGCGAATGGATTTAGTAAAGGGTTCCATCGCAAAGTCAATAATTGGTCTGAAGAGGATGGATTTTTTTACGATGTGATGCGGTACCCTGATGGTAAAGAAGAGCAGATACAAATTAAAAGCCTTGTCGGCGTGGTACCCACCTTTGCATTTGAGTGGATCGACGACAAAGAATTGGAGAAATTTCCGGAGTTTTCTTATCTTTTTAGACGACTGATTCGCCGCATGGATCAAATGACAAAAGATATTGTTGTTCGGATCGAGAAGGAAAATAAATCGGGATATCTTTTGATTTTAGCTCCTATGGAAAGACTTGAGCGGGTTTTACAAAAAATTTTTGATAGCGCCGAATTTTTGGCTCCGTATGGCATAAGAAGTTTATCCTACTACCATAAAGATCACCCTGTACATTTCAATGGGCAAATTTTGACCTATGAACCGAACGAATCTACACAGAGAATCATGGGGGGGAATTCGAATTGGAGAGGACCCGTTTGGCTCCCGATTAACTACATGGTATTTGACCTTCTTTTGAAGATTGATGAGGTCTTTGGTAATGAGTGGAAACTGAAATTATCCACTGGGGAAGAGCACACTGCATTAGCGCTTGCAAACGATTTAAAAAATCGATTAACCTCGATGTTCGCTGAAACTGATAAAGGGAGGCCAATTTACGGAGGACATCCGCTCTTTCTAAAGCCCGATATGGGTCAATATTTGCAATTTTTTGAATACTTTAATCCCGATACGGGGCAAGGGTTGGGTGCAAGCCACCAGACTGGTTGGACCGCATTGATTGCGAATATAATCATCAGGGCCTCAAGAGCTACTTCGTAGCAAAAAAGAAGAAATTCTCTTTTTTTACATAGCTTTTTCTCTTTCTTTTTTAAAGTTATTTAGGACTCAAGCGGTAAAAAAAGGGATTAGAAAAAGGATTCTAAATTGAATAAAACGATAGAGCAATGGGTATTCTTGGGCGTAGGTGGAGTTGCAAGGGCCCTTATTGAGATTTTGTATAGGGAAAGGCCCGACTGGTTAAGGGATAAAAAGGTTCTCTTTATAGAACCTATGGATATTCAAAAAATAGGTGCTTTACGCCTTTTTTCACCCTTAGAACAAGTAACCGAAAACCGATTCGAATCAAAAGACAAAAGGTGCATTTGGTTAAAAACCGCGATCGAGAAAAACAACTATCTGGAAATTCTTGATAAAGAGATTCAGCAAAACGCTTTTATTGTGAATCTAAGTACCCGTGTCGGTACTTTGGATATCCTCCTTTTTGCCGAGTCAAAGGGTGCCCTTTATATTGATACGGCTTTGGATTGGTGGGATGATCCGGTGACCGATCTAAACAGAGGATACCAGGATAGCTTGACCTTGCTGGAACAGACAATCCTTAAAAAGACTCGTCACGTCAAAAATAGTATGGTGTATACCTACGGGATGAATCCCGGTATTGTGAGTAGTATGGCGTTAGTTGGGTTGGAGAAAGTTGCAAAAATTTTAGACCCCTCCCTAGAACCGTTGATTGCGCTCAAGCAGTATCATCTAGTGGCAGAAAAACTTGGATTGACCACAATCCAAATTGTGGAGCGGGACACGCAGTATCCGGAAACGACATTGATCAGAGATCGATTTTACAATACCTGGTCCCCTACAGGTTTTATTGATGAGGCGTTTGATTCTTGTGCTTATACTATGGGATCCCATGAAGAATTTATACCCCAAAATGTAGATAAAGAGCATCGGGAAGAGAGCTTGCAGATCTTCTTTCCTTGCCCCAGTATTGATGTAGTAGCGCAATCCTATGAGCCACGCGGGGGGCTCGTTCATGGGAGAATTATTCCGCATCAAGAGGCTCACAGCCTCGCTAGGTATTTGAAAAATGGGGATTACTGGCCCTCTGTCTACTACTGTTACGAGCCGAGCGACTTGGGAAAAGAGTTATTAGAGGCAGCGCGTAAAGATAGGGATATACCCACGAGATTCCTCTCCGCAAAAGAGATAGCCGGAGGTTATGACAGCATTGGTTGCTTAATGTACTTTCGCACCGAAACAGGTTTTAGGACATTTTGGATTGGTTCGATAGTGGAGAGCACCGATTCTGTTTCTTTGGATGTGAATGCAACACTCACACAGGTTGGATCGGGAGTTTATGCAGCGATTAGCTATCTCATCGAGAATCCCCGCCTTGGCCTGATTTCACCAGAAGAGATCGACCCCCACTATGCGCTTAGACTAGCAACTCCCTATTTGGGAAAATGCGAATGTGTAGAAACAACGTCTGAGCATAACCCCCAAGGGGACACTCTTTTGGATCTAATGATAGTGCCTAATAAGAATCTATTGAGTTGGGAAAAGGTTTCACTTAAAGAGCCTCAATTAGTCTAAAAAATCATATAGGGTCATTAAAATGGCCCTTATGCATTCTTGCTTTCTTTAGGTCAGAATTTTATCGAGCAAATTGTCATAATCTGGATGATCACAAAAGTGATCATGTCCCCAGTCTTTAAAAAGGTTGAATTCTTTGTTTTGAGCTTGGGCTTTTTCGAATAAACGGTTTGCCTCCCTGAGGGGTACCCAGTCATCTTTGTCACCGTGAGCAAAAGTGATGGGTGTTTGCACATTACCAATCCAAAGATCGCTGCGTAAATGGAATGCCAGTATCGATTCTACAGCTGCTTTAGGCAGAAAAGGGTATTCATTTTGAGCCATATCTAGCATGCTGTAAAAAGGGGCCTCTAAAACAAGATGCCTTGGTGTGTTTTGAGAAGCTATAAATGTAGCAAGCGAGGTTCCAAGCGAGCGGCCATAAAGAACGACGTTCTTTTCGCCGTACTCCTTTACAATCGAGTTGTAGACGAACCTTGAATCCTCTAGTAGGTCTTGTTCTGTAATTTTACCACCGCTTTTTCCAAAACCTCTATAGTCAAAGGTGAAGAAATCATACCCTTTTTCGATCACTTTTTCCGGTAAAGATGGGGGAATTTCGCTAATATTTGTTCCACTGCCGTGTAAGAAAAAAACGATCCCTTTCCGTTTATGAGGTGTTTTGAAATGGATTGCAGAGAGAGGTGTCACTAAATCAGCCCCTTTGATAGTGAGCTCTTCAAAGGGTATCGTAAATTCGAATTTATAGTCTTTGGGGAGTTTTCGGATCTCAAAGATGAAATTTTCCTGATTTTGGTGTAAATACCCGATATAGCAAAAAGGGCCTGAGCTAAGGGCCAAGGCAAGAAGGATTTTTTTCATAATTCTTTCAAGAAATCATTTACTGAGGGTTCGTAATCTGAGTGTTGGAATAGGCTAAAATGATCCATTCCCTCAAGTTTGACAAAACGGGTTTTCTCCTTGTGTTTGATAATATCAAAAAGTCGTACGGATTCACAGTAAGGGACTGTTTTGTCGACCGTTCCGTGAAATATGAGAATTGGGCAATCGACCTTTTTGATAAATTGGTTGGTGCGCATCGGATATTTGAGAATTTTTTGCAGCAGAAACCGGGGTATGTAAGGTTTTGTTAAACAGGCCATGTCAAGCATGCTGTAAAAGGGGGCGTCAAGAACAAGGCCGTCCGGTTTTTTCAAAGCGGCTACATAGGTGGCAAAATTTGTCCCCATCGATCTGCCTAACACAATGACTTTTTTCCCTTTGTATTCAGACGTGATAATCTCATACATTTTCAAAGGGTCGCTGTAGAGGTTGCTCGTGTCAATACGGCCAGGACTTTTTCCGAAACCCCGGTAGTCGTAAACGATAAAATCATAACCCCTTTCTACATAAAATTTAGAAAGTTTGCCCCAATCTCTTGAAAGATTTGTCCCTCTTCCGTGATAGCAAATTACCACCCCTTTGGTTTCGCTTGTAGTAGTTTGTGGAAAATAGAGGGCATTCAGATCGATATCTCGATCCACGCGATAGCTCCGCTCTTCGAATTTTTGTGACATTTCGAATGAGTGGTTTTGGGGCAGTGGTTTGTAATTGAAGATAAGAGAGTCTTGAGCATTGTAAAGATAGATGGTGTTTCCAGTAAAAAAAACTACAATAGCTAGCAAAAAGGCTTTGAAAAAACGTTTCATAGGGAGGATTTTACCTAATCTTTGCATTTTTTGAAAGAAAAGGGAGATTGTGGCATCGTTATAGAATGAAAATCCCCCCATCTAAGTCTCACACAATGAGAGCCCTGCTTTTCAGGCACTTGGCAAAAAAAGATTGCATAATAGAAAACATTTTAGACGCTCCTGAAGTGCATGAATTTAAAAAAAATTTAGAAAACTGGGACCACCTGGATTCTATAGATGTAAAAAACTCTGGCTTAGCTCTTCATTTTTTTATGGCGCTCGCCTGCTTGAGAGGTAAAAAAACTTTTTTAACCGGAGATTTCTCGATTAGGCATCTACGCCCAGTAAAACCTCTTGTAAATGCTCTTTCGGCTCTTGGCGCAAAAATAGCTTATCTCGAAAAAGAGGGGTATGCGCCCCTCTCTATTGAAGGGCCTATTTGCCGTGGATCGGTGACTATTGATGGAACAAATTCCCAGCACGTTTCTAGTCTTTTGATTGCTTTATCTCAAGTTGAAGGGGAAAGCCGGATAACTGTCGAGAATCCTTCTGAAAAGCCTTATGTGCAAATCACTATGGATTGGTTGAAAAAAAGTGGTCTTAATATCGAAAACAACGCATTCAAATTTTTTTCTTTTACTGGTCCAATCGAGGTCCCTTTTTTTCATGCATCTATCCCGCCCGATTATAGCTCCCTTGCCTTTGTGGTAGCGGTACATAAGATTCTTGATCTTCATTTAGACCTAACTTCCCTTGATATACAAGATGCACAAGGCGATAAAGAGCTTTTTTCTTTTTTAGAAAAAGAGAGCTGCTCTATCATTGACACTCCCGATTTGCTCCCCATACTTATGGTGTTGGCCGTATATAAAAAAGGTCCCACGGTGATACGTGGAATCCATGTCGCTCGACAAAAAGAGTCAGATAGACCTTATGCGATGAAAATGGAGCTAGAAAAAATGGGGGCGAAAATTGCTATTTTTGCACAAGAGGACTATTTGGTTGTCACACCCTCCATTTTGAAAGGGGCAAAAGTGCATTCGCATCAAGACCACAGAATCGCCATGAGTCTTGCTGTCGCTGCTATTCGTGCAAATGGCGCTACTATAATTGAAGGGGTGCAATGTGTCTCAAAATCTTTTCCAAACTTTTTCGAGACCTTTTGTCCTGATTGGGCTGCCAAAATCGGGAAAGACAACCTTGGGCAAGTTTGTATCGAGCCGTTACAAATGGAATTTTGCCGATCTTGATGCTGTTTTGGAAAAAAAACACTCCATCTCCGTAAGAGGGCTCTTCAGGAAGTTCCATGAGCCTTTTTTTCGTAGGGAAGAGCTCCTTGAGTTTGAGACTCTTTTACAAAAAGGGGTTGATTTAGTCTCAGTAGGAGGGGGTGCACCACTCAAAAAAGACCCTTCAAGATACACTATGGTTTGGATCAAACCCCCTTTAGCTGTTTTGAAAAAACGTCTTGATCTGCAAGCCCCCTATTTGCAAGGGGTGGATTTAGATCAATGGATTGACCAAAGAGAAAAAACCTATGCCGATAAAGCCCAAATCGAGGTAGAATTAACAGGAGAAGATATTGAGGTCGATACACTACGTTTATGGCAAGCAATACATTCGGCCGCTATTTCGCTCTGACAACAGCCGGTGAGTCCCACGGATTGGGTTATGTGGGAATTCTAGATGGTGTTCCTAGTGGAATTTCCCTTTCATTAGAGGATATCCAGCAAGATTTGGACCTAAGGGCACCGGGCCGATCCCCATACACCTCCAAACGCAAAGAGCCGGACAAAGTCGAAATTTTGTCTGGGGTTTATAATGGCAAAACGTTAGGCACCCCTCTGGCATTTATGATCCGAAACACGGATCAAAGACCTGAAGATTACCAGTTTCTAGAGCAAAACATCCGGCCAGGACATGCCGATTTTACCTATTTGCAAAAGTATGCACATGTGGATCTGAGAGGAGGCGGAAGAGCCTCTGCAAGAGAGACTGTTTTGAGGGTGATTGGTGGTTCGATCGCTAAACAGATTTTGAAAACTACCGGTTTGGATCTTTTAGCCGATGTTCGACAGGTAGCAAGTGTCCGTGCGCCCGACATCACAGATGGTTTTGATCAGGCCCGCCGAAGGGTTATTCATGATCCGTTTGGTTGTCATGATCCAGCCACGAGCGCTGTATGGAAACAACTAGTTGAAGAGTGTTTAGAAGAAAAGGATTCCCTGCCCGGATCAATCTGTTTTCGAATAGATCCGATGCTCTCTTCTTTAGGTGAGCCAGTCTACTACAAGGTTACAAATGTTATCGCTAACGCTTTGATGACATTACCAGCTGCCAAAGGGGTTGTGTTTGGGGATATGGAGAGCTTTAGATCTAAAAAGGGATCTGAGTTCAACGATCCGTTCAAAGAAGGTATACATAAAGAAATCAAGCTCCAAAAAAACGATTCTGCGGGTGCTCTAGGTGGGATTTCCACAGGAGAGCCCCTTTATGGAGAGGTGTTTTTTAAAGCCCCCTCGTCCATAGCGAAAGAGCAGTTTTCCATGAATAAACTGATCGAGGTGAAAGGAAGACACGATCCTCTTATTGCCCCTCGTGCCAGGATTGTTGTGGAATCAATGCTCTGGCTCACCATGATGGACCTTTTTTTAGCTAACAATGCGCAACTTATAAACGCTAAGGAGTTTTCTTGTCTCGTCAGATAATAGTCTACGCAAAGTGTTTAAAAAACCATCTATCAAGACTTTCCCGTTTTGGGCTAGAGGGTACTCTCTTTGAAATTGAGGGGAATGAAAATGATAAATCGATAGAGTCCTATCTTAAGATCATCGATTTTTTAATCGAAAAAGATTTCAAAAAATCGGATCTTTTGGTGGGTGTGGGGGGAGGTTCCGTTTTGGATATTGTGGGTTTTGTAGCTGCAACATTCATGAGGGGGGTAGATGTCGTTTTTGTCCCTACCACACTTCTAGCGATGGTAGATGCCTCGATTGGGGGCAAAAATGGGATCAATCGCCCTTGGGTGAAAAATATTCTAGGAACGAACTATCTTCCTAAAAAAACATTCCTGGATATGTATTTTTTATCGCTGATGTCACCTGAAGAGCTTTATCCAGGCTATATGGAGATGATAAAAGTAGTAATTATAGATGCTTTTTGCTCTATAAACCCAACTGAAGAGGATTTGAAGCGGCAATATTCTGGTTCTTTTCTTGACGATTGGGAATTTCCCCCTTCAGAGAGATCAATTGAGCGGGCTCGAGCGCTAAAACAGGGAATTATTGAGAAAGATTTTCAGGAAAAAGGGCTCCGTAAGCTCCTCAATTTCGGCCATACTGTAGGTCATGCACTCGAGGCTTATCTCGAATTTACCATGTCTCATGGAGAGGCTGTCCAACACGGAATGAGTGTTGAGATGGAGTTACTGGAATTTCCCTTGCAATTAAGACAAAAAATAGCCTCCTATTTTCCGTTTAAAACACCCTTTCCAGCAATTGATAGAGAGAATTTTCTAAAAATACTTTTTCGCGATAAAAAAAATGTGGAAAATAAAATCGCCCTTTCCAATGTCCTTAACCATAAGCATCAGGACTATGTCGCTTATTTTGATGCCGATACGGTCATAAACGTTTGTTTGAAGAGGGCTCATGATAGTTTATACCCTAGGACCTGACGAGGAGGAACCTATCGGTATCGATTTGGTTGAGCTTCGCCCTGATCTTACCCACTTGAAATATGCTTCTCAAAAGGTGGTTTTGACAAACCAAATACCTAATAATAGGGCAACCTTTTGTGATATTGCCTTCCCAAAACCGTTTAACCAATTTAGGGAGGTTTTTCCTTTAGTAAAATGGATCTATTCATTTCATGGCCCCTTTATCTCTTACGACAATACCCTAAGGATTCTCCAAGAAATGGATCAAAGCTCTCCCGACCTTTTGAAGATCTGTTTTGATCGCATAAACTTTAGTGACTATTTGGAGCTCAAACCCCTTTTTTCCCTTTATAAAGATCGATTGATTTTGTTTGCCCAAGGCGAAGAATGTCAGGCTACAAGAATTTTAAGCTATTTGTGGGGGGCTCGATGGATATATACTTCAAAAAACGGGCTGTACGGCCAGATTCCCCTTAATGAGCTTTTAGACATCTATCAAATCAAACGGCTCACGAGGAAAACATCCCTATACGGTCTGATTAAGGGGAAAAAAAGCCCCCCCTCAATCGGTTACAAGATGTATAACCCCCTTTTTGCTAAAGAAAACATCGATGCTTTGTATCTAAACCTCCCTTTGGAGGAAAATGAGCTGGAAAAAGTATTAAAAACAGATCTTTTTCAAGGTTTTAGTATCACAATGCCCTTTAAGGAGAGGGCTTTTCGTCTTTGCAAATCCCTGGCCCCATGTGCGGCTCTTTGCCGAGCGGTGAACACGTATGTATTGGGGGTGGGATATAATACGGACATAGAAATTCTTAAAATCCTCTCTTTGGACAACAAACGGGTTGCGATACTTGGGGGAGGTGGGGTAGCGAAAGCTTTCGCTCTTTTTCTAAAAAACACTTGTGATGTGCATCTTTTTGTAAGATGCAAAGATAAAAGAGACGCTTTAGCGAGCGAACTGCAACTCAAGGTCTCATTGCTCGTCGATTGGCAATCCGATTTTGATGTGTTAATAGACACCTTACCTATATATGATCTTGGGTTGCCAATTCGTCAGGGGACACAGGTCTTAGATACCAAACTTTCACACAATCCCAATTATGAAAAATTGTCTCATTTCGTAAAGGGAAAGGAGATGTTTATCGCTCAGGGTAGACAGCAGCTTAAAATTTTTTTCAAAAAAGAATTTGTTCTTTAAAAAAAATTTACACAATGTTAAATTTTAATTTAAATTTAACAAGGAAAAAACTCTATGCCTGTCAATTTCCGCAAAAGTGGTGGAAAGTTTCCGCTCGAGGAGCTCATAGAGCAGTGTAATAAAGCCGTTGAAACTGTTGAAGAGACAGTAATCAGCGTAGGGAAAACTTTTGAGACCTCCGATTCAGAAGCGATTAAATCAGTTGTCCAGTCTCCGCTTGCGATTCTAGAAAGAAATATTGAAAAGCTTCGCGAAGTACAAAATGTAGTAGAAGAGATACTCAAGATTAAAGATGAACCGATCTGTGGAACGAAATTCACAAAAAGACAAGTCACAGACGCAACATTTCGTTGTGTAGATTACTTGGCGGCTTTTGTGGCTGTGGCTCTTATTATTATGGAAACATCGGATACAGCCGCCAAATACCTTGGGGAGACAGATGTCCCTAAAGGATTTACTGCAGCTTTAGTAATGGTTTCAAAGGTGTTGTCGGCATTGATGGATCATCGACGAAAACAGGAATTAGAGCGTCAAAAATTTTTGACTATGTTGAAAGATGTCGAAATCAAGTGCAGAAAAATTGAGGAATTTGCCGCTATCTATAATGTTTTTCGCTCAATTAGCGCTCTTAAAAGTGAGGCTAGTTTCTGTTTAGACCAAAAATCTAACTGTAAAGAGGCTGTTAAAGTACTGAAATCGATGCCTGATAGCGGGCTAACCGGCGACTTTGCAAAAAACCTCAAAAGACAGCTCTCCACAGCGATTCAGGAGGGGGCTCGG
>CAYFOX010000001.1:0-9357 GCA_964344875.1 uncultured bacterium | reverse complement strand
GCTCGGGATCTTGTTCAAGAGAGGTTTCGCGCTATTTTTGACCGTAACAAACCGATCAATGTCAAACGCAGACTATTTGATCGCTGGTACAACGCTTATGTCATCTCCAATAGGATGTCAAAAATCTACAAATCCAATCGTTTTATGCTTTTGGAGAGTAAGGAAAAGCTCAAGTTTACCTTCAAACAATGGGCATCGATTATTTTAAAAAGAAAAAGGGTGTTAGAAAGATCTCGAGAGCTTATCTTTAGTGGCCCTCAGTCAGGTGATCAGGCACCACAAGGATATTTTGTAAGCCCTTCCATGGAAAAGTTTACCTCCGAAAATCCAGTAAGAAAACACTCTTTCATGGAAGCCCAATTGCCTATTGAAGGGGCTGGTGTATTTCCTCAGGAAACTTCAGCAAGACGACGACAATCGCAAGATTCTCAAAGTTTGGGAAGTGAAGGGGAGGGGGAATGTCCTTCATCCGGCGATGAGAGAGCATCTTATTCCCGTTTTTCTCCACCAAAATCTCACAAAAGGGGAGAGGTGTATACGCGTCGTGCGAGGTCTCAGCGAACTGTCCTCCCCTATGGAGGGTATAGATCGGGATCCAGCGAATCGGCACGTAGTCATTTATCGTTCCAGGAGTCTAGTTTTTTAAAAAGATCCGATTGCCAATCACAAGTTGTCTCAATGAGGTATTCTCTTGATCCCCGTTTTGCGAACTCCCAATCCTCTCATCCCGGTTACGCAGTTCCCCAATCCTCATCAAGGTTTTTGGCGGGTAGAGAAGAGTTGAGGTGTCCGCAAACTTATGAGCAAGAGTCGCTACCAATGACTAGACAAGAGCCAAGTTTAATGGGGATGCATCGTGAGATGCCGCAATCGTCTGATGCTAGAGGATTTCACGCACCCAACACGATAGATCCAGGTTTTATGCCCCCCTATTTAGCGGATAAAACCTTGGAAAGAGAGGCTAATCTCTCCATCCATTCCAGCTCAAGAAGATCGAGTTTTTCTTCAGTAGAGCGGGAGGTGACCGTTCTGGGTGCGCAAAAAGAGGTCATTCATCAGGGAGATTTCAGAATTGAAAGCTCATTTGTATATAGGCCCGGTGAGGAGGAAATACCTAGAAGGGAAACATCGACTTCTGTGGAACCTATGCGTTTGAATTTACCTTTGAGTCCTTCAATCTCCTCTACACCTACAGGACAAAGTTCCGGGTTTGTTGTAGTGCAAATGCCCGATAAAGGGGGAAATACTCCATGAAAAAAAGTTGAGCCCTAATCTATTTGCATTTTCCCTTAAATTTGTTAAACTGTGAAAGAATAAACTATAAGACTAACCATGTCCCCGTTAACTATTCCCCCTTATTGCCATCGCCATCATTTGATGGATTTGATGAAACTATTGATTTGTGTAGCTGTGGGAGGGCTTTTTTGGCATATACCCGAACCGATCGGTACCGATCCCAAAGGGATGAAAGTTTTTGGCGTATTTTTATTTACCGTTCTTGCAGTGGTGTTAAAGCCTTTGCCATCGGGGGCTATCTGTATTTTTTCTTTGACTGTCCTACCTTTGCTGAATGTACTCTCTTTTGAGGAGACCTTCGTAGGTTTTGCAAATCCAGTGGTTTGGTTGATTACCTCGGCTTTTTTTATTGCAAGGGGGTTTATTAAAACCGGTTTAGGTTTAAGACTAGCCCATTTATTGATTCGAGTGATGGGAAAAAATAGCCTCGGAATAGCCTACGGAATGACGTTAACCGATTTATTGCTTGCGCCTGCAATTCCAAGCGTCACAGCACGAATTGGGGGAATTGTGTACCCAGTTGTTTTATCCATAGCAAAAGCTTTTGGAAGCGACCCCGATCACAGCCCAAGGCGGATAGGGGGCTACCTCATTCAAACAATCTTTCAGTCCGGAACGGTTACCAGCGCGATGTTTCTAACAGCGATGGCGGGAAATCCTATGGTGCTGAATTTAGTAAAGTCTTATGGTGTTTCCATCAGCTGGACCGATTGGGCATTTGCTGCGGTTGTTCCTGGACTTCTAAGTCTTCTGTGTATCCCTTATGTGTTGTATAAAATTTACCCCCCTGAGTTAAAAGAGACCCCTGAGGCTCCTCAAAAATCTAAAGAAGAACTTTTGATGATGGGGAAACTGAAGGCAGATGAGCTTTGGATGCTTGGTGTTTTTTTGGTGCTTGTGTTTTTGTGGTCGGTGGGAAGTACCTGGTTATCCGCTACACTGACAGCACTTATTGGACTGGCTCTTCTTTTGTTGTCCAGAGTGTTGAGTTGGGAGGATGTTCTAAAAGAAAAGGGGGCCTGGGACACGCTTATTTGGTTTGCTACACTGTTGACTTTGGCCGGTTATATCACCAAATTTGGTTTGGCTGATTGGTTTGGTGGGGTTGTGAAGGGGCATTTTATTGGTGTCTCTTGGGGCTGGGGATTGATTGTTTTATCCATCATCTATTTTTATGCACATTACTTTTTTGCAAGCAATTTGGCACATATTGGCGCTTTGCTGCTCCCTTTCTTCGTTGTAGCGGTTAATTTGGGGGCACCTGTCAATTTAACAGCTTTCGCTTTTGGATTTATCAGCTCCCTTTTTGGTTCGCTTACCCACTTTGGATCGGGCCCGGCTCCTATTCTCTATGGTGCTAATTTTGTCCGGATAGGGGATTGGTGGAAGATAGGATTTCTATTGAGTTTGGTCAATATTTTGATTTGGGGGATTGTAGGGGGCTTATGGTGGAAACTACTCGGGATTTTCTAATTCCAGATGAAGCGGTATCTTTAAGTCAGCACTATGGTTTTAGCTATATTGAAAACCTTATTTACCATGAGAATGTAGATCGCCTATCAATACAGAAAAAGGGGGAAAACTGTTTAAGAGATCCCACTTTTCGATCCTTTAACCGCTGGAACTTGGCGCTTTTTAAACGTGAGCTTGCGGGGATTCGACAAAAAATGTCTGTTCGTCCGATTGACGAGCTTAAAGGGGCTGGTCTTTTTGCTAACAACACTCTTTTTGAAATGACTTGCGTAGGGGAATATGTGGGAATTGTCAAAAAAAGGGACAAAAAAAAAGATCGAGACAATAGCTATATTTTCGAATACGCCATCGATACCCTGGACACAGGGTATGTGATCGATGCCGAAAAACAGGGAAATCACACAAGATTTATCAATCACAGCGATCATCCGAATCTTTTATCCAGGTGGCTCCTGATCGACAACCTCCCTAGAATCATTTTTTTCACTAATCGCCGTGTGGAGAAAGACGAAGAACTTACGGTAGATTATGGACCTTACTATTGGGAATAAAAAACAATCTTGCTAATAGATGCTAAATCTGTTAATTCAAAATTAGTTTTTTTAAAAATTTCCTTTTGGGGGTCAATCATGTCTCAGAATTTACATGTTTATTCTAAAGAAGAACTTAAAAACGAGCCTTTTTTAGCATTGGACCGCCCCTTTGCCCGGTCTCTCGAAATGATCAACAAACTCAAAAAACAGGTACGTAAGCTTAAGGGAAAATGGGATTTGGAAGACCATCTTACCCAGCGTTATAAACAATACTTAGGGAAAACCCCCCCCCATTCTTTTGAAATCAAGTGGATAAGCGCAAAAATTGGTAACGGTGTTTTTGCCAAAGAAGCGATCAAAAAAGGGGCATTTTTATGTGAGTATGTGGGTTTAATCACCGATGAAAAACAGCTGGATCCTGAAAATAGGTATGTATTCAACCTGACTGTAGGGGATGATGAAACGGGCTTTGTACTGGATGCTCGGTATAGCGGAAACGTAGCGCGCACAATCAATCATGCAGATGATCCGAATGGCGAAGCAGTCACAATTTTTGTCGACGGGATCCCAAGAGTAATATATTTGGCTAGACGAGACATCAAAATAGGCGAGGAGATTTGTGTTGATTACGGTCAGGAATATTGGGATTCTTGGAAAGAACAGAAGCAGTAAAACCGGTTAAACTGCAATCTGTTTTCCTAATTCCGTAAGACGCAAACAACGCTTCTTCTCTATTTGCCCCCACTCGATCAGACCCGATTCAAAAAGGATAGAAAGATGCTCTTGAGTCAACTTCACCTCATCCTGAATCTCGTAAGTGAACCCGTCTTTACCTCGACTTAGAACAGGTTTCCCCGATGAGATAAACGCGATTACCTCCTCTACTAAAACCCATCCTTTATCACTAATCGCTGAAAGCCCCTTTTCAGATTGTTTTGCACTCTGGTTTTTTTGCATCCAAAGAACTTTATATAAAGAAAGGGCCTGTTTTTCTATGGAGTAGAGAAGCCAGGTTTCCGCTTGCGCATGCAAGGTGATGTAACCATCAACAATCTTTAGCAATTCCAGCTCAATGCCTCTTAGCAAAATATTCTCTAGGTAGGAGGTAGAAACGGGAAGGGTTGCTTCCAACTTTTCCAAATTTTTTGAGTCAAATTTAAGAGATCCTTCATTTGAAGCGACTCTGAGCGGATAAAGCTTTGCGAACCGAATCACTTGACTCAAGTCAAATGCAAAAGTGAGAGGAATTCCACGATCGGGTACAACTGTTGATTGGACGATCGGTGTAAAGGGGGGGATCGCCGATTGTTTTTTTAGATAATTTTTTAGCTCATGAGGCAACGAGAGCTGGGCATCCCATCTGCCCTCTTTTTCCTCGTACGTTAATACGGCTATGAAGTTGAATTCTAAAAAAAGGATGCACTCATCTAATTCAGCCCCATCAAGACCAGTAAGACGTTTGAGATCAGAAAGAGTCAATCCATCTCTAAAAGATTCCAATAAAGCTTGTACAACAGGTTGTATGGGGTAGATTTCGGTCTCTACCTCTTTTATATGTCGCAAATATTGGGTAGGCGTTTGGAAAATTTTTTCTTTAAGGCTGAGAAAAATGGAATCACAACTCCTAGGGAGCGAATACCAGGTCGGGAGAATGTTGATAGGAACCTGTTTGAGAAGCGATTGAAAATATTCGATACCCGGGATGAAATCCTCTTCAAATTTTGCCAAAAAACATTCAATTTTCTTTTTCACCTCTTTGTCTATCAAGACAATCTCTTGTTCAAGGGAGAGAATTTGAAAGGGCGCTATTTTCTCAATAAAATACTTTAACTCTGTTTCTGTGAGATCCAGAGCATTTTTGAGTTTTGGCAGGGTGGTTTTAGAAGAGAGGTAAAAAAGCTCTATAAGAAGCTTAGTGATTGCAGGCTCAAGCTCGGCCAGCCTAGCGCGAAAAAAGAGGTCCTGATCGACTGTGTACTCGGACAAATCGACTTTATGTTTCTTTTGAAATTGAAGGTCAAATTGCATGCAACCGCGAGTTTAAGCCATAGACGATAAAAATTCAATCCTTCGGTTGCGAATCTTTAGAAAGAGTTTCTCTCTTAGAAGGGAAATTCTGTAATTTACAGGAATGCATACTTTCTCACCCCCTTTTTGCGTACTATGTATCGTGGTTGACAATAAGGGTGGCTAAAGGTGTATAGTATTCTTCTAAACGTACTTAGGGTCTTTAAAAGACCTTGGTTTTGACATCCAAAAAAATTCAAAAAATCTTTGAGCTGGTTCCAATTACCTAGAAATTTAGCTCCAATCTTGAAGGGGAATATGGCATACGATCACCACAGTATTGAAAAAAAATGGCAAGCCTTCTGGGAGAAAAATAAAACATTTAAAACCGATGTTTTTTCTGTAAAACCCAAGTACTATCTTCTTGATATGTTTCCTTACCCTTCGGGTTCGGGATTGCATGTTGGGCATGCGAGCGGATATACCGCAACCGATATTGTTTCACGATTCAAAAGACTCAAGGGGTACGAAGTGCTGCACCCGATGGGATGGGATAGCTTCGGACTTCCTGCCGAACAGTACGCCATACGCACCGGTATCCATCCTGCCCAAACCACTGAAGAAAATATCAATACTTACAGGACCCAAATCAAAGGGCTTGGCCTCAGTTATGACTGGGACAGAGAGATCAAAACAAGTGAGCCCGATTACTATCGCTGGACGCAATGGATATTCAAGCGCCTATATGATAAGGGGCTTGCTTACGAAGCGAATATTTTAGTCAATTACTGCCCCGGATTACGTACAGTTTTGGCAAATGAAGAGGTGGAGAACGGTTTTTCCAAAGAGGGGGGGTACCCTGTTGAGAGGCGCCCTTTACGCCAATGGGTCTTAAAAATTACCGCTTATGCTGACCGTCTTTTAGAAGATCTCGATGATTTGGATTGGCCCGATAGCTTAAAAGCGCTGCAAAGAAATTGGATCGGAAAAAGTCATGGCGTGGAATTGCTGTTTACCACAGCTCAAGACCATGTCCCTTTAAGCGTGTTTACAACTAGAATTGATACCATCTTTGGTGTCGCCTTTCTTGTAATTTCTCCTGAACACCCCATGTTGGACCGAATTGTGTCGATAGGGCAGCACGAGGCGGTAAACAAGTATAAAGAAGAGGTGAGTCGTAAAAGCGACCTTGATAGAACCGATCTTAACCAAGACAAAACGGGTGTTTTTACAGGCAGCATGGCCGTTCACCCGATTACTAAAGCTCTTATACCCATCTATGTAGCCGACTATGTGATCATGGGTTATGGGACCGGTTGCGTTATGGGTGTCCCTGCACATGATGAGCGTGATAAGGAGTTTCAGGAAAAGTTTGGTCTTGCTTTGCTCAAAGTTATAGATGATAGCGATGGCAGAGAGATTTTAGTTCACAGCCATTTCAACGATGTGGATGTGAATGGGAAAACCCCAGATGAGGCCAAAGAGATACTCCAGGCATATTTTATTGAAAAACGGCTGGGTAAAGTCACTACGCAATATAAATTGCGCGACTGGCTTTTCTCCCGGCAACGCTACTGGGGTGAGCCTATTCCTATCCTTCATTTCGAGGATGGGACTAAGCGTTCTTTAGAGGATGATGAGCTTCCACTTTTGCCCCCGCACATTGATAACTATATGCCCTCGGAAGATGGGCAGAGCCCTTTAACTCGTGTGGAATCCTGGGTGCATGTCATCGATCCCAAAACACAAAAAAAGGCGATGCGCGAAACGAATACGATGCCGCAGTGGGCGGGTTCTTGTTGGTATTATTTACGCTTTCTAGACCCTCACAATAAAAAAGCTCCCTGGGATCCGATGATTGAAAACCATTGGATGCCGGTTGATCTTTATGTAGGAGGGGTAGAGCATGCGGTTTTACACCTTTTGTATGCGCGCTTTTGGCACAAAGTTCTTTTTGATTTAGGATTAGTGTCGACAAAAGAGCCGTTTAAAAAGCTGAAAAATCAGGGTCTGATAACAGCCTATGCATATAAAATACCCGGGGGAGGGTTTGTAGCACCCTCTGATGTGGAGGAGAGAAACGGAGAGTTTTTTGATAAGCGTAATGGGCAACCTCTAAAAAAACAGCTTGAGAAGATGTCCAAATCCAAATTGAACGGTGTGAACCCCCTTGATGTGGTATCGCAATATGGCGCAGATACATTACGGCTGTATGTAACATTTATGGGCCCTTTTGACCGGGAGAAAATTTGGAGCGATGAGGCGATTGTGGGCTGTCACCGTTTCCTTATTAAGGTTATGGATCTTTTTGAAAAAGGGAAAATTGTTGATGAGTATCCGCTTGAGATCCGCCGTTTGACTCACAAACTTATATTTGGCGTGGAAAAAGATATCGAAGAATTATCCCTTAACACCGCAATTTCGAAAATGATGGAATTTGTGAATGCTATGCAAAAGCATAAAAATCTTCCTAGAGAAGCTTTGGCCCATTTCCTCATTATTTTGAGCCCATTTGCTCCGCATATTGCAGAGGAGCTTTTCGAGAGGCTTGGGTATACAAAGGGGATTTCTTTCGAAATGTATCCGACCTACGACCCGATGCTTCTTGTTGAAGCCACATGCGAAATAGCTGTACAGGTGAATGGAAAAGTCAGAGCCTCCATCGTAATTGAGAAGGGTACAATCAAAGATGATGTACTACAAAAGGCGATGGAGCTGCCCCAGATCCTGAAGTATGTAGATAAAGCTATAGAACGGATTATTTTTGTTCCCGATAAGATTTTAAATATCTGTGTTAAAGATTAAAAAACTCTTTTCCATGAAGTCGCTCTTAGGGGCGACTTACAATTTTTTACTTTTGTGCTCCACGTTATTTGTAGCGCCTTTTCTTCTGTGCAAATCCCTTTTTTTTGGAAAATACAAGGGAATTCTTTTGACAAGGTTGGGTTTAAGGCTTCCTGAAATTGTTGTAGATCCCAATAAAGAAAATCTTTGGGTGCATGCTGTCTCTTTGGGGGAGGTCAAAGCGGCAAAAGCATTCATAGAATATTTAAAAAATACTTTTCCTGAAAAGGGTATTTATCTCTCTACCTTAACCCAAACTGGCCTCATGGAGGCAAGTAACGTCAAGGGAGTAGTCCCTTTTTTATTGCCCGGAGATCTTATTACGGGGTTGCTAGTACGAAAAATTCGGCCGCAAACTCTTTTTTTAGTTGAAGGGGATGTGTGGCCAAATATGGTTAGGGCTGCAAAAAATGTTGTCGTCATAAACGGGAAAATATCCTCTAAGACAACTAGAGCTCTACATTTCTTCCCTTTTTTAAAGCCTCTACTATTAGAGCCGATCTCTTTTTGGTGCGTCCAAACACAGCTTTATGCCGATAGGTTAAAACAATTGGGTGTAAGAGAGGGGCAGATTCAGGTTACTGGAGACATCAAAATTTCGATGCAACCAGTGGATGTCCCCCCCTTTTTTAAAAAAGGGATCCTTTTGGCCTCTTCTCATCCTAAGGAGGAAAACCTGTTTTTGGATTGTCTCGATCGTTTAGGGATTTTTCTCATGATTGCTCCAAGACACCCTGAACGGTTTTCAGAGGTAGAAGAACTTTTGCGCTCTAAAAATATCCCCTTTTTTTGCTCGAATAAGCTTTCTTCAAACCATTTTGGAGAAAACAAGGAGAGCGACGAAATTCTTCTTAAGGGGGTTCGCGTTTTATTGATTAATGAGATTGGAAAACTTCCCTCTTTCTACCGGGCTGCGGCTTGTACTGTAATCGGGGGAAGTCTTTTTCCCGGGATAGGGGGGCATAATCTGATGGAACCTCTTCTCTACGGAAGCTTCCCTTTATTTGGCCCTTTCATTGATAAACAACTTCATCTCAAAGCTCTACTAAGCGAATGGAACCTATTTAGGGAGTGTACGCGACAGAATTTACAGATGATCGTGTTGGAGTTTTTCAATAATCCAACTTTGCGATCCGAAATGGAGCTAAGCTTAAAGGGGGCTAGAGCTTCTATGGAAAAGCCCCTTACTCTCACTCTTATGAAA